>DRPG01000070.1 GCA_011376105.1 Deltaproteobacteria bacterium | reverse complement strand
TCGTTGCCCAGGGTCAGCCCGCCGATCCCGATCCCGAGGCAGAGGATCCCGGCCACGGTGGCGGACGCCAGGGCCGACATCACGGCGATCGGAGCCAGCATCGAGCTCTCTTCGTCGTCTTCGTACAGCTCCTGGGGTGGAGGGGGCTGGAGCTGGGGCTCGGGGCGCGCCTCGTAGGCATCCTGAGGATCGATGTACGAGGGCAGCGGCTCGTGGTCCTGGTCCTGGATCGGGTGGCTGGGGGGGCTCTGGTGGATCGGGGGCGAGTCGGGGCCCCCAAAGCCTTGGTCCAGGGGGGGCGAGATCGGCTCGTGGGCCGGAGGGGGGTGACTCTGGGGCAGCCACGAGGTGTGTGGGGAGGTCTCCTCCAGCCCCAGCGCCGGATCAGGCCCGGGGCGGGCCACGGTGGGCTCGTCGCTCGAGGCCGGCGCGTCGCTCGAGGCCGGCGCGTCGAAGTCAGCGGTGTTGAGCTCGCCGGTGTGGCCCGCGGTCTGCAGATCCGCGGTGGTGAGCCCCTCGTGGAGATCCGTGGTGAGCTCGCCGGTGTGCTTGTCGGTGCTCCGCTGATCGCCGGTGTGCTCCGCCGTGCGGAGCTCCACCGAGGGCTCGACCAGCCCAGGCTCGCCCTGGAGGTCGGGGGCCACGCCTGGTACGAGCGGAGGATCCGCGGACGCGCGCTGCTCCCAGGTCGTCTTGCCCCCCCACTCGGTGTTGTGCTGGAGGTCGGTCTCGAGCTCCCAGTCGGACTCCCGCTGGCGGATGAGGGTGGGGGGATCGTCGGGGGCGGGCTTGGTCTGGGCTGCGTGGATGAGGGCGTCGGTGTGATCGGACAGGGGGAGGGTGCCACCGATGGCGTGTGGGGCGGTCACGCTCTCGGCGTCGGAGGCATCCCCCCGGTGCGGCAGGTGGCCGTGCTCGTCGATCGAGAAGGGGACCGAGGTCGTCTCCAGCAGCGGGCCGGTCAGGGGATCCCCGGGCCGATCGGGGCGGGTGATCCCGGTGTCGCTCTCCTCGAGGAGGTAGGCGTCGGTCGGTGGATCGAGCTCATCGAGCGCCCGGCGATCGGCGCGACCGGTGTCGATGTCTTGCAGCGGCGCCCGCCCCGGAGGGTTCAGGGGATCGTCGGACAGGGCGGGCTTGGGGACCCAGGCGGTGCTCGAGCGGGGCGCCTGGTGGACCTCGGTCTCCTGCTCCTCGGTGTGGGTGGCGGGGGGGATCAGGCCCCGGCGGCGGGCGTCGAGCTCGGTGTCCCGCTCGGTGATCTCGGCCTGATCGTTGGCTCCGGGGGATGGCGTGGTGCCGAGGGCGCCCGCGGTGCTCTGCACCGACACCGTCGTGTCTATGCTCTGCTCGCCGCCCCTGAGATCGTCGAACACGGGAGCGAGGAAGGTACGGGCCACCGACTCGATGTTCGAGAACGAGAAGCCCGCCATCAGCCCACGCAGATCCTCCCGCAGGACGAAGGCGCGCTGGTAGCGGTGGCGGGGGTTGAGGGACAGCGCCCGGAACAGGACCTTGTCGAGGCCCGGCAGGATCTCCTTGACCTCGAGGAGCTGGGTGGTGACCTCCGCACGGCGGACCCGGTGGATGGTCTGGAGGTTGCTCTCGGCCCGGAACATGGGCCTGAGCGTGAGCAGCTCGTACAGGATCGTGCCCAGCGAGAAGATGTCCGACGCCGGCGACAGCCGCTGATCCTGGTGGGTCTGCTCCGGGGAGAGGTACTCCATCTGCCCGCTGAGGCTCCCGGTGGTGCTCCCTCCGATCGTGGTCGGGGATCGGGTCAGGCCATATCCACCGAGGATCACCCGCCCGTCCCCACAGACGAACGCCGCCTCCGGCGAGATCGCCAGGTGCAGCACATGATCCTCTCCGCTCTGGGTCGCGGTGCGGCTGTGCAGCGCCTCAAGCCCGTTACAGATCTGGGTCGCGAGGCTCAGGTAGACGTTGTGGGGGACACTCGCCCCCGCCCTGGCGCAGAAGGTGAGGATCGTGCGCAGGTCCACTGCGTTGATCCAGTCTTCGAGCAGCCAGGCGTCTCCGTCGGCCTCGACCAGATCGAGGACGGGGATCAGCGTGGGATGACGCACAGACATCAGATCCCGGGCCCGGGATCGGATCTGGACCATCCTGGCCCCGTCCCTCGCGAGGGCGGGGGGGACGCGCCGTGCGATGACCTGCTTCCCAGCAGGTTCATCCAGGATGCCGACGTAGGACTCTATCGCCCCGTCAACATCTAGCTTTCGCATCAGCGTGAAGGAACCGACTTTTTTGGGGAGCAACATCGTTTCTCTCGGAACCCCGGGGACTTTCCGGACGTTAGTACGGATGGGGGCCTGGCGTCAACGGATGTCGCGGTTGTAGGCGTGCCCCATGACCAGTTGGTGGTCTGGGGCACCACCCTGGGAACCAGCACACCGGGCGCAGGATCTAGGTGATAGGGGCCCGACCACGAGGTGTCCATGCCGTACGCGCTGCTCTCTGCTTCCGACAAGTCCGATCTCGATGTGATCGGCGGGGCCCTGGCGTCCGCCGGCTACACCCTGCTGTCCACCGGAGGGACCGCGCGCGTCCTGCGGGAGTTGGGCCTGACGGTGGTCGAGGTCAGCGATCACACCGGCGCGCCTGAGATGATGGACGGCCGGGTGAAGACGCTGCACCCCCGCGTTCACGGGGGGATCCTCGGCGATCGGGTGCGCCATGCGGAGGAGGCCCGCGAGCAGCAGATCCCCTGGATCGACGTGGTGGTGGCCAACCTGTACCCGTTCGAGGCGGTGACCGCAGCCGGGGCGGGGCTGGACGAGGCGATCGAGGCCATCGACATCGGGGGGCCGACGATGGTGCGGGCGGCGGCGAAGATCCACCGCCACGTCGTCGTGGTGGTGGATCCGGGGGACTACGGGCGGGTGGCCGAGGCCCTGGCCACGGGAGGGATCGACGCCGCCCTGCGGCGCGAGCTCGCGGTCAAGGCGTTTCGCCACACCGCCCGGTACGATGCGGTGATCGCCGGGTGGCTCGCGGACGAGGCCGGGCTGTCCGCGACCTTCCCCGAGTCCCTGGTCCTCGGCCTCGAGCGGATCGGGCCCCTGCGCTACGGCGAGAACCCCCACCAGGGGGCGGCGTTCTACGCCGACGCGGATCGCAGCGGCCGCAGCCTGGCCCGGCTGGTGCAGCACCAGGGCAAGGAGCTGTCCTTCAACAACCTCGCGGATCTCGACAGCGCTGTCCGGATCGTGTTCGAGCACGAGGGCTCGGCTGCGGTCGTGGTCAAGCACATGAACCCCTGTGGCTGCGCGACCGATCCCGATCCAGCGTCCGCCTTCCTCGCGGCCCTCGCCGGGGATCCAGTGTCGGCGTACGGTGGGATCATCGCCTTCAACCGACCGGTGGACGAGGCCACCGTGGCGGCGATCCGGGGCTCCCGTACCTTCTTCGAGGTGCTGGTCGCGCCGGGCTTCACCCCCGGGGCCCTAGAGCGGCTGGCGTCCCGGGAGAAGCTGCGGGTGATCTCGCTCCCGGGCTCGTGGGGATCAGAGCGCCCCCGGGGCCGGGACGCGAGGCGGGTGCAGGGGGGCTGGCTGCTGCAGGACTGGGATCTGGACGCGCCGGTCGGCTGGGAGATCGCGACCGTCCGGGAGCCCTCCGGGGCGGAGGCCCACGCCCTGCGCTTTGCCTGGGCCACAGCCCGGGGGATCCGCTCCAACGCGATCGCCATCGCACAGATCACCGCCGGGGGGGCCTCCCTCAACGGCGTCGGGGCCGGGCAGATGAGCCGGGTCGACTCAGTGCGGATCGCGGTCTCCAAAGCCACCTGTGATCCTGCGGGTGGGGTGCTCGCCTCCGATGCGTTCTTCCCGTTCCCCGACGGGGTCGAGGTCGCCGCCGAGGCCGGGATCCGGGCGATCATCCAGCCCGGGGGCTCCATCCGTGACGCGGCGGTGGTGGAGGCCGCCGACGCCGCGGGGATCGCGATGGTGTTCACCGGGACCCGCCACTTCCGCCACTGAGCCCAGCTCGCCTGGTGGGATCGTCTCCCCATAAGCTCCCTGGCACCCCCGAGACATCTTCCGACAGGCCCCCCCGAAGATCAGGGCCGGCTCCGGGGTCCCAGAGACGAGGGGAGGTGCCCATGTTCAGCCCGTTCGCGATCCGCTCCCGGAGCGGGACCATCATCCGGCGCTACGCATCAGGGATCAAGCAGGAGGAGGGGCGCTACCTCGACGGTCGGCGCCACGGGCCCTGGCGTCGCTGGTACGACGACGGGATCCTGGAGGAAGAGAGCCACTACCACGAGGGTCGGCTCCATGGTCCGGTCACCACCTACTACCCGACCGGCCGGCGCCGGTCGGAGCGCCACCTTCACCACGCTGTGCTGCACGGGCCCTTCGCCCGGTTCCACCCCAACGGTCGCGTCGCCGAGGACGGCGAGTGGATCGATGGGCGCCCCCACCGCGTGTTCAGCCAGTGGTGGCCCAACGGCCGCAAGCGGCTGGAGGGGGTGTTCCACCACGGGGCCCCGGTGGGGGAGTGGAGGGCCTGGGCTTCGGACGGCCGGGAGGTGTACCGGGGGCGCTGGCGGGACGCGCTGGGGACGAGCCTGCGCAGCGAGCTCAAGGGCGCCATCGCGGCCCGGGTCGCTGCCTGAGCTTGATAGGAGCCCGCGAGCCTGGAGGGTAGATGCGGGTGGTGTTGGTGGGGAGTGGAGGCCGGGAGGCTGCGTTGGCGTGGCGCCTGGCGCGGTCCCCGTCCCTAAGCGAGCTGTGGGTCACCGGCGAGAACCCGGGCTGGCCCCCGGGCACGAGCGAGCGCAGCGCAGCCACGGTGGCGGCTCAGGCCGAGCTCGCCCGGGAGGTGGGCGCTGATCTGGTGGTGGTCGGGCCCGAGGGGCCCCTGGTGGAGGGGCTAGCGGACGCGCTGCACCGGCTCGGGATCCCCTGCTTCGGGCCGACACAGGCGGCGGCCCGGCTCGAGAGCTCCAAGGCCGCCACCAAGGAGATCTGCGCCGCGGCGGGGGTGCCCACCGCCGCCGCGGTGATCGCCGATCGGGACGATCGGGCGTCGATGGCCCGGGCCGAGGCCCGGTGTGCCCGGGGACGGGTGGTG
The DNA here is from genome assembly GCA_011376105.1 of Deltaproteobacteria bacterium. Classification (GTDB taxonomy): domain Bacteria; phylum Myxococcota_A; class UBA796; order UBA796; genus DRPG01. The sequence goes on along the minus strand of DRPG01000070.1, from coordinate 22,483 downwards.
GTCAAGGCCGACGGGCTGGCTGCGGGTAAGGGGGTGATCGTCTGTGAGAGCCCCGGGCAGGCCGCCGGGGCCCTGGAGCAGCTGGCCCACCTCGGGGGGGCCTCGGCCCGGCTGGTGCTCGAGGATCTGCTCGAAGGGCCTGAGGTCAGCGTGTTCGCCCTGTGCGACGGGGCCCGGGCGGTGGCCCTGCCCAGCGCCCAGGATCACAAGCAGCTGCTGGACGGTGGGCGGGGCCCCAACACGGGTGGGATGGGGGCGATCTGCCCCTGCCCCTTGGTGGATCACGAGCAGGCCGAGGCCCTGGTGGCCGCGGTGCACCAGCCGGTGATCGCCGAGCTCGCCCGGAGGGGGCATCCCTACCGTGGTGTGCTGTACGCAGGGCTCATGCTGACGAGGGACGGGCCGATGCTGCTCGAGTTCAACGTCCGGTTTGGCGATCCCGAGTGCCAGGCCATGATGCCCCTGTGGGGAGATGATCCCCTGCCCTGGCTGCACGGCGCGGCGATCGGCTCCCTGCCCGCTGGAGCCCCCCGCTTTGCTCCGGGCGCCGCCTGCTGTGTGGTCCTCGCCAGCGCGGGCTACCCGGCCCGCTCCGATCGGGGGCGGATCATCCCTGAGCCTGAGCCCACCGAGGGCGTGATCGTGTTCCACGCGGGGACCCGGCGGGATCGAGCCGGGCTGCTGCGCACCGACGGAGGGCGGGTCCTGGGGATCACCGGCACGGGGCCAGGGCTCGAGGTGGCGCGGTCGAGGGCCTATGCTGCGGTCGAGGGCTGGCGGTTCGAGGGCGCTCAGCTGCGCACCGATATCGGGCTGAGCGTGGTTGCTGCCCACACAGCGGAGCCTTAGGAGCTGCCGATGCCCCAGCTCCAGATCCGGATCCACACCCTCTCTCCCTCGGCCGATCCTGCGACCGAGGGCGAGCGGCTCCGACGCCTGGTGCAGCAGGCGGTGGCCCGGGCCGCGGCCGCCCCCGCTGCAGTGGTGGTCCGTCCCGGAGGCACCGAGATCATCGAGCTTCGCCCCGTCGCGGAGGCGGGCCTGTCCCTGCCTCTGTTCCTCGCCGGGCTCACCCGCTCAGAGCGCGAGGACGCGGGTGCGGGTGCGGGGCCACCGCTGGCTGTGGGGCTCATCGGCCAGCTCCGGCTCCACCGCCCGTCGGGGCCTGCCGGAGGGAGCGTGCCTGTGGCCTTGGCCTTCCTCGAGTGGCCCGACTGCAGCTGGTGGCAGTGGCAGGTCCTGCTCGGTGGCGATCGTGCCCTGCTGGAGGAGACCGAGATGATCCGCAGGGCGGAGGACGGAGATCCCCTGCCGGCGGGCCTGGGTCGCTGGTGGAGCTTGGGCCGCCGTCGGAGGCTCCAGATCCGCTACAGCGCTGCATCTCCCGCGATCCAGCCGCTCGAGTCCCCCCTGGTCCACTGAGATCGAGGGATCTGAGGGGTTGGGGGGTTGACGCTCCTGCGCTTCGTGTTTTCCCTTTCCTTGACGGGGGACGGGGCAGAAGATGCCTCCACCCCCACAGACCAGACAACAACGGGTGCGATCGTGCACCTGGAGGAGGACCTCTATGCTCGTGCCATGGATCGATGTCGATCAGGCCTTCGCCGAGGCGGAATCCCTCCGGCGACAGGTCGATGCAGTCTTTGGAGGGCGGGGCCTGGATGGGCGTCATGGCCTGATCCAGCGCCCCCGCGCCGTCCCCCGCTTTGTCGAGGACGAATCCGGCTACACCCTCTCCCTCGATCTCCCCGGGGTCCAGCCCGACGAGATCACCCTGACGTCCGCGGGCGTCCAGCTCACCCTGCAGGCGGGCCGCGCTGAGGCCGCGCCTGAGGGCTACACCCTGCGCCATCGTGAGCGCCATGACTTCCAGCTGAGCCACACCTGGCGCCTCCCCCCCGACGTCGATCCAGAGCAGGTCGACGCCCGGTTCAGCGACGGCGTGCTGAGCGTGCACCTCCCCAAGGTGCCCGAGGCTGCCCCCCGCCAGATCGAAGTCAAGCACTGAAGGAGGTCGAGATGGACACGATCAACGAGACGATCAACGAGACGACCCCGACGACGGCCCAGCCCCCCGCGGCCCAGCCCTCCGCGGCCCAGCCCTCCGCGGCCCAGCCCCCCGCGGCCCAGCCCCCCGCGGCCCAGTCCTCCGCGGCCCAGCCCCCCGCGGCCCAGTCCATCCCCGAGGAGGCCCCGGAGCCTCCTGCGGCCGAGGCCCGGGCCGTGCGCTGGGCTCGTCCCCCCCTCGACGTGTTCGAGGGAGACGCTGGCCTGCTGGTCCTCGTCGATCTCCCCGGCGTGCCCCGGGCCGCGCTGTCGCTGGAGCTGGAGCGATCCCAGCTGACGCTCAGCGGGATCCGCGCAGACGGCACCGGGCTGCGGCGGACCCTCACCCTGTCCGAGGATCTCGATCGATCCGGGATCGAGGCTGAGCTCAAGGATGGTGTGCTGCGGCTGACCCTGCCGAGGCGGACCGAGCTCCGCAGGCGCACGATCACGGTCCGCTGACGCGATCTGCTGACGCGGCTCGTGGGTGCAGGCCGGGACCGATCCACAGCGGTCCGGCCCCGGCCTGACGGGTCGGGCTGGCTCACCCTGGGTCTACGAGGGCGGATCGATGATCTGTGGCCACAGCGCGTCGGCCTGCTTTCGGCCCTGGCGCACCTGGCCACAGAACCACTGCCAGCGCTCGATGTGTTCGGTGGGGGCTGGTGCGTCGCACACCAGCAGGCTGTGGGCCGCCGACGTGACGAAGCTCCCGCCCAGGAACCGGAACACCTGCATCAGCTGGCGGTTGGCGTCGCCGTCCCCCTCGGCGCTCAGGGCCGATCGGAGGCCGGTCGCGACGCTGTCCTCGGCGGCCCCCAGGGGGGGCAGGATCGAGTGAGGGGGCAGCAGCACCAGGTGGGAGGCCAGCTCCGCCAGGTGGTACAGCAGGATCAGATCGCGTCCGCCGTCTTCCTGAGCCAGGTCCCTCGCCAGGGAGACGAAGCGCTCAGCCCGATCCCGGATCGAGGTCGACAGCCCGTCGAGGATCGGCCGTAGCCCGCCGGATCGCATCAGCAGGGCCCGGCCCGCCTCGTCGAACGCCTCCGGCAGTGGATCTTGATCGACGTTGCCGGTGATGAAGCGGGTGATGGGCTGGCCCCGCCCCCCCGAGAGGGCACGACCCGCCCGCAGCGCCACCGCCAGCCGGGTCAGGGACGGGACCTGCGCCCCGAACAGCACGTCGAGGACGGCGGGATCGGTGGACAGCCCCAGGGCCTCCATGGCCCTGCGGAGCTCCCGGCCCAGATCCCGGGCCTGGGGCCTCGGATCGCGGGACAGGCGGACGAACGCCTGGGTGGCTGCGTGGTGGCCGTTGCCGCTCCGATCCACGAAGAACCAGCCGCTGACGCCGTGGGGGTGAACCGTGACCATCACCGGCTTGCCGGGGGGCCCGGGGAGCACCACCGTGGCTCCACTGCCGGCCTCGCGGCCGACGCCACAGCTCGCGAGGACGGGCGCATAGCAGACGGCGGGCCCCAGGATCGGCACGATATCGTCGGGATCTCCGACCACCGCGACCTTGAGGTTGTAGCCGAGCTGACGCGCTCGGGTGAGGAGCATGATCCCAGCTGTCGTGGCGCCGGGGCTGTTCCCCCGTAGGTAGACCTCCACGCTCAAGCCTCCCTGGTGCGGGCGCGGAAGTGTATCCCAGGCAGGCCAGGAGGTTCGTGTGTCTCGTGTCTTTCCTTCCTTCGATCCCGCCACCCTCGAGCCCATCGGAGAGGTAGAGCGTACCGATGTGAAGGCCGTTGGCCTCGTCGTGGAGCGTGCCCGGGCCGCCGCCCCGGCCTGGCGGGGGCTGGGCGTCGAGGCGCGCCGCGACGTGCTGCGTCGCGCTCAGCCCCTGCTGATGGATCAGGTCGAGGCGATCGGCGAGCTGCTCACCCGGGAGATGGGCAAGCCCCTGCGGGAGGCGACGGGGGAGGTCCGGGCCTGTGCCCGGGGCCTGGGCGAGGGGCTCGACGAGATGGTTGCGGCGCTGCAGCCCGAGACCCTGCGCGACGAGCGCACCCACACTGTGCGCTACCGGGACCCCTTCGGGGTCGCGGCGGTGATCACCCCGTGGAACTTCCCGGTGTCGATGCCCCATGGCATGGTGATCCCGGCGCTGATGGCGGGCAACACCGTGGTGCTCAAGCCCAGCGAGGAGACACCGCTGGTGGCCGCTGCCTGGGCGGAGATCCTGTGCTCGGTGCTGCCCACCGACGTGCTGCAGGTGGTGCAGGGGGACGAGGCCCAGGGCCGGGCGCTGGTCGCGGCCGACGTGGATCTGGTGGCGTTCACCGGCTCACGGGAGGCCGGAGCCCAGATCTTGTCCGCGGCGGGTCACGGCCTGAAGCGGGTGGTGCTGGAGCTCGGGGGCAAGGATCCCCTGGTGGTGCTGGACGATGCCGACGTCGAGGCCGCTGCTGCCTTCGCCGTCCGCAACAGCTTCCGCAACGCCGGGCAGGTGTGCGTCAGCACCGAGCGCATCTACGTCGCCGAGCCCATCGCGGACGCCTTCGAGGCCCGGGTGATCGCGCTGGCCAGGGAGCTGGTCGTGGGCCCGGGGCTCGAGCCGGACACCGACGTGGGGCCGATGATCAACGCACGCCAGAAGGGCCGCGTGCTGTCCCAGATCCGCAGCGCCGTGGGCCAGGGAGCGAGGCTGCACCTGGGCGGAGAGGAGGGTGAGGGCAACTGGCTTCACCCCACCGTGCTGACCGGCGTCGATCACCGCATGGAGATCATGCGCGAGGAGACGTTTGGCCCGGTGGCCTGTCTGATGCGCTTCTCCGAGGACAGAGAGGCGATCCGGCTGGCCAACGACACCCCCTTTGGCCTCGGCGCGGTGGTGTTCTCCGGGGACGACGAGCGCGGCTGGGCCGTGGCTCGGCGACTCGAGGCGGGCATGGTGGGCCTCAACCGAGGCGTGGGGGGCGCCCGGGGCGCACCCTGGGTCGGTGCAAAGCAGTCCGGCTACGGATTTCACTCGGGGATCGAGGGACATCGGCAATTCGCCCAGGTCCGCATCGTCTCTGTCCCGACATCGTAAGTTAAGATCTCCTGATGGCGCAGGGAGGGCCCGGTGGCGATAGAGCACGACCGAATCGTCCAGGCCCTCTCGCACGTCCTAAGCTCTCGCACCGTGGCGACCGATCGTCGGGGCTTCGCGACGGTGGCCGACGCCGCGAGGGCCGTCGGGGCCGCACTGGATGTGGATCTCGCCCCCCGCGAGCTGGCCCAGCTGGCTCGACACCACCGCCGGTTCGATCTCCGTGACGATCGCGTCCGTACCCGGCTCCGGGAGGGGGTCCAGGCCCCCGACATCCTGTACCACGCCTGCACTCAGGCCCAGATCGACAAGTACCGGGGCCAGGGCGCAGTGCGGCTGCCCGGCGGCCGGCCGGTGTTCCTGTCCGACGACGAGAACCAGGCCTGGCGTGCCGCCCACCGCATGGGGGGCACCCCCCGGGTGCTATATGTCGACACCGCCCGGAACCGGAGGCGGAAGCTGCGGCTCCAGCGCAGCCGGCGCTCGGGGCTGTACCTCGCCCGCTCCCTGTCGATCAGCGACGTGCTGAACCTGCAGCCTGCGTTCGCCGAGCAGCTCTCCGCGGGGGGGATCCCGGTCACCCTGGGCGAGGACGGGCGCCCCCGGATGGCCCTGATCCGGGTCACCCGGCGCAGCGGGGTCACCTGGGAGGTGGCCAAGGGCAAGCTGGAGCCCGGGGAACCCCCCGAGTGGGCGGGGGTCCGCGAGGTCCAGGAGGAGATGGGCGTCGACTGCGACTTTGAGGTGCGCTGCCTGGTGGGTCTGGTCCGCTATGGCTTCATGGCCCCCGGTGGGCTGCCCAGGCTCAAGACCATCTTCCTGTATCTGCTCGATCCCCGGGGCGATATGGCGGGGCAGTTCAGGCCGTCCATCCGGGAGGGGATCAAGGACGTGCGCTGGTTCACCCCCGCAGAGGCCTGTGCTGCGGTCACCCACTCCAGCCTGCGCCCGGTGATGCAGCGGGCCCGCCGGCTGGTGGAGCGCCAGGGCGCTTAGGGACGGGTCCGCCGGCCCGGCCCCCAGACGGAGACGGCCCGGCCCCCAGACGGTGCTCCGTCCGTGCACGCTCCAGGCTCCTGGAGACGTCACAAGAGATCATCGAGGTAGCCGCGGGAATACCTTCGGTAGGTCGTCCGCTTGCCTGTCTCGTGGTGGATCACCGAGTCCCGGGGGATCGAGATCGTCACGCTCTTGTCCCCCCGCATTCCGCTGCCAACCTGCTCTCTGCGCGCTCGGTTGCGGACCCGGGCGTTGCGCTCCCGCTGGGCTGTGGCCAGCCGGGTACGGAGCACCGACAGCGCCACCGCCCGGTTCTGGTGCTGGCTTCGGCTCTCGATCCGGACGGTGGTGCCGGTCGGTAGGTGAGTCGCCACCACCGTGGACTCGGTCTTGTTGGCGTGCTGTCCGCCTGGGCCCCCCGAGCCGGTGGTGCGGATCTGCACCTCGGAGGGATCGAGGACAAACTCGGACGCGAGCACCTCGGGCAGCGCAGCCACCGTGATGGTGGAGGTGTGGACCCGGCCCCGCCTCTCGGTGGGGGGGACGCGCTGCCAGCGGTGCCCTCCGCGCTCTCGCTCGAACACGCGCCGGGCGTCTCTGCCGGTCACCCGCAGGATCGCGTGCCCGGGCCTGGCCTTGAGGATCTCGAGGTGCAGGTCAAAGCCGACCCCGGGCCTCCGCCCTGCGGTAGATCTCGACCTGGGACAGGACGAGGAGCTTTGCATCTTCGCCGCCCTCGGCGGCGCGGATCTCTACGATCAAAGATCCCATGACTTCCTCCCTCCCACGAGCGACGTGGGGCCCCCGGACGTCGGGGGTGTCTTGGCCGTACCTCGGCGATCGGAGCTGCGCCAGGTGGGTGCTGGGCTCTCTGGCGTCGGCGGGTCTCCGGCGTGGGGGGCCGGGTCTGGGGCCGGGTCTGGGGCCGGGTCTGGGGCCGGGTCTGGGGCCGGGTCCAGAGGCCTGCCCGGGGGCGCCTGCCCGGGGGCCTGCCCGGGGGGCGCCTGCCCGGGGGCGCCTGCCCGGAGGCCCGGTGAGGGCTATGGAGCGATCCGAGCCGCCTGCCTCGCTCGGATGTGATCGAGATCGTCTCGGGGGATCGCCTCGATCAGCTTGCGGGTGTACTCCTCGGCTGGGGCGGCGTAGATCGCCTCGGAGGGACCTTGCTCGACGATGAGGCCCTCCTTCATCACACACATCACGTCGCTCATGAACTTCACCACCGACAGATCATGGCTGATGAAGATGTAGGTGAGCTCCCGGGACAGCTGGAGCTCCTTGAGCAGGTTGAGCACCTGGGCCTGGACGCTGACATCCAGCGCGCTGACGGACTCGTCGCACACGATGAACTCGGGCTCGACCGCCAGGGTGCGGGCGATGCAGATCCGCTGGCGCTGACCACCGGAGAACTCGTGGGGGTAGCGGCGCAGGTAGATCGGATCGAGGCCGACCTCCTCGAGCAGCTTTGCTGCGCGATCCCTGCGCTCGTCCTCGCCGTCTCCGATCCCGTGCACCAACATCGGCTCGGTGATCGCCTGCTCCACGGTAAGCCTGGGGTTCAGCGAGGAGTAGGGATCCTGGAAGATGATCTGGAGGTTGCGGCGCACCGGCTTGAGCTGGGCCGGGGTCAGGGCGCGTATGTCGAGGCGCTCCCGGCCGCTGGAGATCGCGCCGGCGCCGATGGGCCCGCCCCGGACCCGGTTCCGGAAGATGATCGTCCCCGAGGTCGGCTCGATCAGGCGCAGGATCGCCCGCCCTGTGGTGGTCTTGCCACAGCCCGACTCTCCGACCAGGCCCAGGGTCTGGCCCGGATAGACCTTGAAGGAGATCCCGTCGACGGCGTGGACCCAGTCGGTGACCTTGCCGAGGAAGGTCCGCTTCAGCGGGAAGTGCACCTTGAGATCGGTGACCTCCAGGATGGGATCACCCTCACCCTCGGGCATCTTGGGGCGCCCGCCCCCGAGCAGCTCCTGCTCCCGCTCGGGAGACATCTGGCGCTCCCGCATCTTGACCTCGCCGTCCTCGACCCAGGTCTTCAGGTAGTCGTCGACAGTGGGGAGGATCCTGAACGGGCTGTCGAGGCGGGGACGGCAGGCGAGCAGGCCCTTGGTGTAGGGGTGGGTGGGTTTGGAGAAGATCTTCTCGACCGAGCCATACTCCACCAGCTTGCCCCGGAACATGACCGCCACCTGATCCGCGATCTCAGCGATCACGCCCAGATCGTGGGTGATGAACAAGATCGACATACGCCGCTCGTCCCGCAGCCTGCGCATCAGATCGAGGATCTGGGCCTGGATGGTGACGTCGAGCGCGGTGGTGGGCTCGTCGGCGATCAGCAGCTTTGGGTTGCACGACAGCGCCATCGCGATCATCACCCGTTGCTTCTGCCCTCCGCTCATCTCGTGGGGGTAGCTGCGGATCCGCTTGTGGGGATCGGGGATCCCGACCTCCTCGAACAGCTCGATGGTGCGCTGGAGCGCCTCGCGCCGCTTCAGCCCCTCGTGGTGGATGATCGCCTCGGCGACCTGGTCCCCGACCCGGTAGACTGGGTTGAGGCTGGTCATCGGCTCCTGGAAGATCATCGCGATCTCGCTGCCGCGGATGCTGGGCATCTCCTGGCTCGAGATCGACAGCAGGTCACGCCCCAGCAGGGTGACGGTGCCCCCTGCGATCTGGGCTGCTCGATCCGGCAGCAGGCGCATGATCGTCAGGGAGGTGACCGACTTGCCGGAGCCCGACTCGCCGACCACCCCCAGGGTCTGCCCCTCCTGGATCGACAAGGAGATGTCGTCGACGGCCTTGACCACACCCTCGTCGGTGTGGAAGTAGGTCTTGAGCCCCTCGATCTCGAGGACGGATCCGGACACGCCCACACCTCCCGATGGAGCGCGCCTCTAACACGCAATCCGGGGGAGGGCGGCGGGGCGGCTCAGTCGTCCTTGACGCAGCACTCGAGGCGACCATACCGGAAGCAGGAGTCTGCCTCGATCGTGTGTGCCTCTTCGGTCTCGCCGACGGAGGTGGCCCGAGCCACCAGCGCACCGAGGATCGCCAGGGATGCGAGTCCCAGGGTGAACATCCAGCCCCGCGGGGTTTGCTTGCTCATGGAGCCTCCACCCTCTCATTGTGTCCCGCTCGGTCGTGGGGACGGCGTCAAGTTCCGTCACCCTTTCTGGCACCCAGCTCGATCCTCGATCCATGGCTCGGGGCTCGAGCTACAGGTAGTCGTCGCCCGGGGCCGTGAACCCGGTGATGCGATCCCCGCGCTCCACAAAGCCCTCCTCCACCGCCGGGGGCTCGAACGCCAGCAGTGCGCTGCGCAGCGCGGCGGTGATCGCGGGGGGAGCCGCAGGGCTCGCGACCAAGGCGTCGTGGGGGGTGCTGCCGGTGATGGCCAGGACGCGGAGTTGATCGACGTCGATCCCCCGGTCCCGGGCGGTCTCGAAGTTCCCGCTGAAGGTGCCTCCGAGATCGCAGGCGCCCGAGAGGAGATCCTCGAGCACCAGCAGGTGGTTGCCGCTGATCCGCGGCACGAAGTCCTCGTCGGGATCGAGGCCCTGGCTGGTGATGTAGGCCCGGGGCATGCGGTAGCCGGTGTTGGACAGCAGATCCGGGTAGCACAGGGTGCCTCCGCGTAGATCCTTGAGGCTCCGGGCCTCGGCGCGGTCACGGACCACCAGCTGCCCGTCGATGGTCTCGCTGTCGCCGACGACCTTCACCCCCAGGATCTGCAACGCTGGCTCTCTGCCCAGGGCCATCCGGGTGGTGTTGTACGGCAGCATGGCGAACAAGATCTCGCCGTCGATCAGGGCCTGGGCGGTGGCCTGGTAGTTCTCTCCGATGTCGAAGGCGATCGGGCGCTTCAGCGAGGCCTCGAGGTGCTCGCGCAGGGGCTCGTGCAGGGCCCGCAGCTCGGAGGGGGTGACGGTGGGGGCGAGCCGCATCACCACCGCGTCCTCGGGGAGGAAGCTGCCCGGGCCCGTCGCCTGGATCGAGCCGGGGGCGAGGTAGATCACCGCCCAGATCACCGCGACGATCGCGATCGAGGCCACGAGCAGGCCCCCCAGGCCGAGGAACAGCCCGATGGAGGCGACGACGCCGCCCGCGGCCACGACCTGTCGGTTCTCGGTGAGCAGGCTCGGCAGGCTGCTGGAGGTGGCCTCAGCGCTGGGAAGCGCTCGGATCGGGGGGGGCGGGGCGCTGGCGGCGCCGGGGGCGAGGGTGCGCTCCAGCGCCTCCTCGACGGCCCGGCGGCGCTCGGCGTGGGCCCTCCCCAGCAGATCCTGTAGCTTCAGCGCGGCACGATCGGGATCGAGGAAGATCCCGGCCTCCTGGGATCGGAGCCTGAGCTCCCTGCGCAGCACGTCGGCCGTGCTCCACCGATCGTCGGGATCGCCCTGCAGCGCGACCTCGATCGCCGAAGCCACGGCCCGGGGGACGTCGGGACGCCGGGAACACAGCGGCGTGAAGCCCCCCTCGAGGATCGCCTGCATGGTCGCGATCTCGCTCTCCCCCTCGAAGGGGCGGGTGCCGGTGAGCAGCTCGTAGCCCACGACCCCCAGCGAGAACACATCGGCGCGACGATCGAGCGGGCCCTGGCGGAGCTGCTCGGGGCTCATATACGGGATCTTGCCCTTGAGCATGCCCGCACGGGTCTGCTCCGTGCCGGATCTGGGCTTGGCGATCCCGAAGTCGAGCAGCTTGACGTGGGCGTCGTCGTCGACCATCAGGTTGTGCGGGGAGATGTCGCGGTGCACCAGCCCACACGGCCTGCCCGCCGCGTCGGTCAGCTCGTGGGCGGCGTGGGCGCCTGCACAGGCCTGGGTCAGCAGGTGGAGCATCAGATCGATCGAGGGGGGCGTGTGCTGCTGGCGCGACGCCCGGATCAGGGCCTTCATGGTGCTGCCCGGCACATACTCCATCACGATGAAGGGCAGGCCGCCCGACTCCCCGAGCTCGAAGATCTTGACCACGTTGGGGTGGTTCACCCGGGCCGCGAGGTTGGCCTCACGCTGGAACGCCTCGATGAACGTCGGCGAGGCCGCCAGGTGGGGCAGGATCCGCTTGATGACGACCAGGCGATCGAGGGAGTGATCACCCCGCTGACAGGCGAGGTGGACCTCCGCCATCCCTCCGACCGCCAGCCGCTCGACGAGCTGGTAGCGGCCGATGTGGTTCGCACCCAGCATCCCATCCCCACACAACGCTCCGCGAGTCTACCTGAGGGATCGGGGTCCGGCCAGGACAACCCAGGCACCACCGCACAACGGTCGCGCCGGATCGTCGGCCGGATCGAGGGGCTCAGGCCGCGGCCTCTCCCGCCGCTTCGCGGACGATCCTCCGGTGGTTCACGCCGGAGAGCACGAAGTAGTAGACGGGGTAGATGCCCGACCACAGCGCGACGTCACGGGCCCATGGGGCCTTGGGGTTGAGCGCGAGGACAAACATCGTCAGGGCCCAGACGTAGCCGAGCCCGATGGTGAGGGGACGGAGCAGGCGGGTGCGGGTGGGGTAGACGAAGTGGATCGGCACGAACACCAGCGCCGAGAACACCGAGATGATCGCGAGGTTCACCCAGGGACCGGGATCCACCACGAACAGGTACAGCACCCCGATGTTCCAGTAGGACGGGAACCCGACGAAGGACTCCTCGGTCTTGGCGCGCTCCTGGCAGAACCCGTAGCCGCTGGCGAGCAGGGGGAGGATCGCCACCCACTCGAGCCCGTCGGGGAACATGCCGAGGACCATCAGGGCCAGGGAGGGGAGGAAGGCGAAGATGATGAAGTCGACCAGATCATCGAGGCGTCGCCCGTCGAACTGGGGCAGCACATCCTTGACCTGGACCTTGCGGGCGAGCATCCCGTCGGTGGCGTCCACGAACACGGCGGCACAGTTCAGCGCCCAGAAGAGCTCGATGTCGCCCCGGAACAGGGCAAAGGTGGAGAGGAACGCCAGGGGCAGCCCCAGGGCTGTGTACGCATGTACACCCCAGGCAGCGAGCTTCCTGCGACGTGTCCACAGCATGGGTTCTCCGGGAGCCTGCGCGACTACGTATCACCTTTCCCCCTGGTGTTGCCCCCCCGATCCGGTGGAGCGGGGCAGGATCGGACAGGTGGTGACGCCACAGCGCCCCGGGGTGCGGGTGGATAAGCGCCCTGTGGGTGCGGTGTGTAACGCTCTGCCCCTGCCACCGACCGTGGGACGCGGATCAGAGAAGCGGAGGGACCGTGGCGACGACGCAGGGCGAGGAAGGGCCGACCACCGAGCGGCTGATGCTGCCCATGCTGTACCTGGACACCCTGTGGGTCCAGGTCACCGGCACGGTGTGCAACATCGCGTGCAAGCACTGCTTCATCAGCTGTGGCCCTAAGGTCGAGCGCCACCGGATGATGTCGGCGCCCGACGTGATCCAGGCGCTGGACGATGGCGTGTCGGCCGGGCTGCGGTCGATCTGGTTCACCGGGGGGGAGCCCTTCCTCCACCCCGAGATCCTCGCCCTGATCGACGCAGCGCTGCAGCGGGCGCCGCTGGGGATCCTCTCCAACGGTGTGCTGATCGACGAGCCGATGGCGCAGGCCCTGGGGGAGCGCTTTGCGTCGGCGCCCTACAACCTCGAGCTGCGGATCTCGCTGGACGGCTGCACGCCGGAAGACAACGATCGGGTGCGGGGGCGTGGGGTGTTCGCGGCCGCGGTCGCTGGGATCGAGCGCCTGGCCTCCCACGGGCTCGAGCCGGTGGTGGCCGTCTCCCTGCTCGACGACGCCGACGCCGCGTCCGCCGATCAGGCCAGCTTCGTGCAGCTGCTGCGGGAGCACGGGGTGAGCAGGCCCCGGGTGAAGTGGATCCCTCCGTTTCGGATCGGGCGGGAGCGTAGCCGACGCGGTGGGCGGGCCTACCGCTCCTGGGAGCGCCTGACCGCAGGCGATCTCCTCGAGCCCGAGGCGCCCCTGCGGCTTCAGTGTGGAACTAGCCGCTGCGTCACCTCCGAGGGGGTGTTCGCGTGTCCGATCCTGATCAACGAGCCCGGGTTCCGCCTGGGCTCACAGCTGAGCGAGGCGATCCGGGACCACCCGGTGGATCACGAAGCCTGCCACACCTGCTGGGTGGAGGCGTTCTCGTGCAGCGTGTGAGCGGTCAGCGCCGCGAGCCCCTGCCGTTGGTGCAGGGCTCCGCCCGCCGGGTGGCCCTGTTCGGGGGAGCCTACTCCAACTGGCTCGCCGTCGAGGCGGTGGTCGCCGACGCGAGAGCGCGCGGTGCCGACGCGATCTGGTTCCTGGGAGACGTCGGCGGCTTCGGGCCCCACCCCGATCGCTCGATCGAGGCGCTGCGGGAGCTGTCGGTCGAGGTGATCCAGGGCAACTACGACGACTCGGTCGGCCACAGCCGGCTCGACTGCGCCTGCGGGTACACCGATCCCCGCGACAACCACTTCGCCCAGCTCTCCTACGACTACACCCTGGCGAACACCTCGGCACAGGGGCGCAGCTGGCTGGCACAGATGCCCTCCGCTGCCCGGATCCAGCTCGGGGAGCGGGTGGTGCACCTGTGCCATGGCTCCCCCCGCCGGGTCAACGAGTTCTTGTGGGAGAGCACCACGCCCGCGGGCTTCATCTCGGGGCTGTGCAGGGACTGGGAGGCCCACACGATCGTGTGCACCCACACTGGCCTGCACTGGTCCCGCCGCCTCGACGACGGGCGGGGCCTGGTCAACGTCGGAGCCGTCGGTCGCCCCGCCAACGACGGGCGCCGCGAGGTGTGGTACGCCCTGCTCGAGGAGGTCGACGGCCGGCTGACGGAGACGTTCGTGCCGGTGGCCTACGACTGGGAGCGGCTCGCGCGGGAGATGGCCGCCGAGGGGCTACCCCCCGAGTTCATCGAGACGATCACCACCGGCTGGTGGACCACCTGCCTCGAGATCCTGCCGGCCCGGGAGCGCCACCGCGGCCGCTTCTGACACCGCCCGCTCCGCCCACAGGAGAGCTCAGCTCATGGGAGGAGGGTCCGGGTCCCGATGATCTCGTACACCCGGGGGCTGTTGCAGTTGAGGCAGAGCAGCGGGTTGCCGAAGGTCGCGGTGTAGGTGGCCTCGAACTGGTTGTCGTTGATGAACTGCCCCTCGATCGTGTACTCCTGGTGGCAGTCGCCGTTGATCACCCGGCGCATCCGAAACGATCCATCCTTGCCCAGCTCTCCGGACATCGTGCCGGGCAGGGCGCTGCCGATGGGACGTGCTGCGCCATAGCCGGGCGGGTTGTAGGTCATCTCGAGCTCGGAGAAGCCGAAGCTGATCTTTCCGAGGAAGCAGGAGTAGTGGATCTCCTGGTCTAGCTGGAAGGTGCCGTTCCAGTTGGGGGGACACCCCTCGTCGAGGAGCCCGTTGCAGTTGTTGTCGATCTCGTCCCAGCATTCCTCAGCGAAATCTGGGCTTCGCAGCGGGTTCTCGTCGTCGCAGTCGTCGCAGGCCGGCGAGCCGTCCTCGTCGCGATCCACCACGTCGGGGGTGTCGTTGTTGCAGTCGTCGTCGAGGCCGTTGCAGGGGATCTCGGTCCGGCTGGCGTTGATCGAGGCCTCGGTGTCGTCGCAGTCGAGGCGGTTGGCGCCGTAGTGCTCGATGCAGTCGGGATCTGCATCGTTCATGTGACCATCGCCGTCTTGATCCCAGGGCCCGTCGATCACGCCCTCCCCCTCCTGGAGGAGGCCATCGCAGATTGGATCGCCGGGGACAACGGTGGTGGGGGCTCCCCCCGAGCAGCTGATCATCGAGGCGAGGATCCAGGCTGGGCGCATCGCTTCCTCCGAGGTGCCCCCTTACCCGGTGCACCACCCGGACGGCCAACCCCTCAGCACAGCGCGGCCCCGGCTCGAGCCGGGGCCGCGCAGGCGAACAGCAGGGACAGAGGCCTAGTGTCGATGATCGAGGGAGTGCACGTGCACGTCCCAGGGGTGGGGCTCGAGGTAGGGATCGGTGATCGCCAGGGGGGGGATCCGACACAGCGCCTGGCCGACGACCTGGGTGAACAGGCCGACGAAGCCGAGCCACACGCCAACGCTCACGACCGCGGTGTCCCAGCTCCGGGGATCCTCGAACCAGATCGAGGGCAGGACGAGCAGGCTGCGCTCGAAGAACAGCCCCACCATGATCAGGCCGCAGATCCCGACGAAGGGCCAGCGCATCTTCTTGATCCCGCGGGACAGCAGGATGGTGAACGGCGCGATGAAGCAGGTGATCCCGACCAGCTGGGCCAGCCACGACCACTCCGGCAGCCGCATGCGGATCAACAGGAAGTCGGTCTCCTCAGGCATGTCCGTGTACCAGATCGGGAGGATCTGGGCGTAGGCGGTGTAGGCCCAGAACATGCAGCCCGCGAGCATCAGCTTGCCGATGTCGTGGGTGACCTCGGGGGTGATCCAGCGCCGCAGGCCCAGCCAGTCGAGGCCTAGCATCGAGACCATGCCGATCGTGGCCAGCGCGAGCCAGAAGGAGCTCATGAAGGTCCAGCCCCCGAACATGTTGGAGAACCACCAAGGCGAGAGGCTCATGATGAGATCGAACGCCATGAAGCTGAAGACCAGGGCGTAGGCGACCGCGATGAACGGCACCAGGAAGCTCTGGGTCTGCAGGCTCTCCTTCAGGGTGGTCTCGACGTTGGTGGCGCCACCGGTGAGCTGCCCCCACCAGTCCGGGGCCTTGCTGCCAAGACGCTGCTTCGCCATCACCAGATCGGGCTTGAGGCTGGCGTAGAGATACAGCCCGTCGAGGCCGATCAGGATCAGCATCAGGATCAGCTGGCGCAGGACGAAGAACGTCGACGATAGCCAGATCTTCTTGCTGGCGATCGCCTCGGGGGAGTGGGGGGTCAGATCCGCTGGGCCGATCGACAGGATGGTGTTGGGGTTCCATGCGTAGATCTTCAGGCCGAACAGCAGGAAGACCAGCAGCAGGATCCAGCCGACGGGCAGGAAGAAGCCAAAGGACTCGGCGATCCGCTTGACCGGCCGACCCCAGCGGGCCCAGGTGCCGGTCATCAGCACGGAGAACATGACGCCGCCCTGGGCGATGGCCAGGGTGTAGACCAGGCCGACCAGGAACGCGCCCCAGGCGTAGGCGCCGCCGTCTCCCAGGGCGAACAGGCCGAACAGGAAGCTGACGACGCCGACGATGATCGCGATGAAGGAGGCGGTGGAGATGAACCCGGGCAGCTTTCGGCCCACGATGCCGTCGATCACGGGGTTCATGTCGGGGGTGGTGCTCATGGGTTCCCCTCCGCGGGCTCGACGGCCTCACCCTCGGATCCGTCGGCCGGGGCCTGCTCGGCACCCTCGAGGGTGCGGACGTAGTGGACCACGGCCCACATCTCCTCGTCGGACATGGCGTGGCCATAGGCTGGCATCAGCGGGCCACCGTTGCGGATCGTCAGGTAGATCCAGTTGTTGTCTCGGTCCCTGGCGACGCCGTTGGGCCCCGCCAGCTGCACGATGCCCGCGAAGCGATCCGGGGCCCCGGCGGAGGCCGCGACCGGGCCGAGCTCGATGCCGTCGGCCCCGTGGCAGGGCGTGCAGTAGATGTTGTACATGCGCCCGCCCAGCTCGAGGCGCTCCTCGCTGACCCGGGGCGCCAGCAGCTTGCTCGCGGCGGCCGAGCCCCGGATCTCGTTGGGATCGTGTCCCTTGGGGGACAGCAGGTTGTCCTGGGCCACGACCCCCTCGGGCAGGGCCCGCATGGGGCGGGAGTAGGCCTTGATGGCCTGGGAGTCGGCCATGTCGATGTCCCAGGGCAGCCCCAGGGCGACCCCGGAGACCCCCAGGAGCAGCGCACCGGCGAGCCCAGCGCCGAGCTTCAGCCGCCTCTTGTACGCATCAGCCGTCATTGGGCACCTCGTACACGGTGTCATCGCCGGTGGTGACCTCGCTGGCCCCCGACTGACGGAGCAGATCGGTGATCCGATCCTTGTCCTTGGGGAGCGCCCGCAGGAACGTGATGCCAAAGCTCGCGTCCGTCATGCGGGGGTCCCTAAGGGCACGATCGAACCAGTAGGTCGGCAGGCCAGCGTGGAACATCATGCCCGCGAAGGTGGCGAGGGCACCAAACAAGATGGTGCACTCGAACATGATCACGGTGAACGGCACGATGGCGACCACCGGCTTGCCGCCGGGGTTGATCATCGGCCAGGTCGCGTGGGTCAGGGCGGTCAGCAGCAGGCCCGTGGCGAGGCCGGTGATGGCCCCCGTCAGGGTCCACCAGCGCACGTGGGAGGGCTGGCCCTCGTACATGATCTCCTCGATCTCGTGCCTCGGAAGCGGCGCCTGCACGGTGAAGCCGGAGTAGCCGGCCTTCTTGAGGCGCTCGATGCCGGTCAGCAGACAGTCCAGGTGGGCGTAGACCGCCTTGATGCGGATGGCGGGTGCATCCATCTCAGGCCTCCAGCCTGCCCTTCACCGGCGGGGTCACCATCTCTTTGATCTCGGTGATGGCCACAGCGGGGAAGGTCTTGCAGAAGAGAAGGAACCAGAACATGAACCAGCCGGCGGAGCCGACCAGGATCCCGACCTCGATCCAGGTGGGCACGTACTGCCACCAGGTCGCGGGGTCGAAGTTGTGGGCGAGGGAGCTCACGACGATGTTGAAGCGCTCCATCCACATGCCGACGTTGACGAGCGCGGCGATGATGTACAGGGACCAGGGGTTGGTCCGCATGCGCTTGCTGTACCAGGCCAGCGGGGCGATGCAGTTGCAGAACACCATGAGGTAGAAGGCCCACCCGTAGTCGGCGGACAGGGTAGCCCGCCAGACGAAGATGGTCTGCTCATAGGGGTTTTGGCTGTACCAGCTGACAAAGTACTCCATCCCGTACGCATAGGTGAGGATGCCGCTGGTCAGCAGGCACATCTTCGCCAGGTTCTCGTAGTGCCAGGTGTTGACGTACTTGTGCCAGTTGAACAGGTACGACATCGGCATCAGCAGGCTGATGACCATGGCGCAGCCGCTGTAGATGGCGCCGGCGACGAAGTACGGCGGGAAGATGGTGGAGTGCCAACCCGCGGTCGGTGCCATCGCGAAGTCCCAGGAGACGACGCTGTGGACCGACAGCACCAAGGGGGCGGCGAAGGCGGCGAAGAAGCCGTAGGCCGCCATGTAGGCGTGCCACTGGCGGTGGGTGCCGCGCCACCCCAGAGACAGCAGGCCATAGATCTGCTTGACCAGGCCGCGACTGTGGTCGCGGAAGATCGCGATGTCGGGGATCAGGCCCACGAAGAAGAACACGGAGGAGACCGTGAAGTACGTGGAGATGGCGAACACGTCCCACATCAGCGGGGACTTGAAGTTCATCCACAGCTCGCGCTGGTTCGGGTACGGGAAGAACCAGTAGGCCTGCCAGCACCGACCGAGGTGCAACACCGGGAACAGCAGGGCGGTCATCACGGCGAAGACCGTCATCGCCTCGGAGGCCCGGTAGACCCCGGTGCGCCACCGCGAGCGCACGAGGAAGAGGATGGCGGAGATCAGGGTGCCTGCGTGGCCGATGCCGATCCAGAACACGAAGGTGACGATGTAGACGCCCCACATCGTGGGGTGGGTGATGCCTGCGACGCCCATCCCCCACACGATCTGCTGGTACCAGCACCATCCGCCGTACCCCATCATCGCGATCGTGAGGAGCAAGGCCGCGATGTACATCGACGAGGGCTTGAGCAGCACCCGGATGATGTCGCGGTTGCTCTCCTGGTAGGTCTGAGGCCGGTTTGGCTTGCCAGGATCGTTTGGGTCGATGACCTCTACGAGTGCCACTGAAGCCTCCTAGTGGCCGTCGGCGCCGTGGGGCGCCGGGGTGGGGTGGGCTCCGCCGTCGGGGGTTCCCTCACCGTGGGCCCCTTCGGCCTCGTGATGGGGCTTGGCTTCCTCGACGTGGAAGGAGGCGCGCGCCAGGTAGCTGACGGCGGGGAAGGTGTTGAGCTCGGCGATCGGGATGTAGTGTCTGGGTGACTTGCGCAGCTTGCTCGCGCCCGACTCGGGATCGACGAGGTTGCCGAAGGTGATCGCCTGGCTGGGGCAGGCGTCCGCGCAGGCCGGCAGCTGCTCCAGGGAAGAGTCCGGGACGGGGCGGGTGAAGCCACGATCCCGGTAGGCGCTCTTGATCCGGCGCAGGCGCTGCACGCAGAACGAGCACTTCTCCATCACCCCCATCGTGCGGGTCACGACGTCGGGGTTGAGCTGGAGGTTGAAGGGCTCGGGCCACACGTAGCTGTGGTAGTTGAACTTCCGCGCCGAGTAGGGGCAGGCGTTCGAGCAGTACCGGGTGCCGACGCAGCGGTTGTAGACCATCGCGTTGAGCCCGTCGATCGTGTGGTAGGTCGCCAGCACCGGGCAGACCGACTCACAGGGGGCGTGGCCACACTGCTGGCACATCATCGGGACGAAGTGCACCGCGGGGGAGTGGCCCTCAGGGGTGTCCTTGAGGTACCGGTTGACCCGGATCCAGCTCATCTCCCGGCCCTGCTTCACCTTCTCCTTGCCCACGACCGGGAGGTTGTTCTCGGCGTAGCAGGCCACGGCGCAGGCACCACAGCCGGTGCAGGCGTTGGTGTCGACCGCCATCCCGAACCGATAGGTCGGGTGATCGGGCAGGCCATAGAAGTCGGTGACGTTCGCGGCCTTCAGCCGGGCGTCCAGGGGCAGATGGTGGATCCCGGTCAGCTCGCCAGGGTGCTCGGTCTCACCGTCTCCCTTCTCGGCCCACTGGGCCGCGTTGACGGAGGCGGCGAAGTTCCGATCGCTGTCGGACTCGTCGGTGGTGTAGTCGCCGGGCTCGTAGCTCCGGGGGTACACGCCGAAGGTGCTGATCAGATCCGCGTCGGCGTCGGCGCGGGTCACCTCGCAGCGGGTCTGCTGCCAGGCCAGGGCGCCGAACGCATCCTTGCTCGCCTTGAGCAGGCGGGTGACGTTGAGCCCCACCCCCGCAGCGTAGCGGCCCTTGCCCTCGGTGTGGCCCCCCCCCAGCGGCAGCGCGACCACGTTCTCCTTGACGCAGGGGCTCACCTCGACCCCGACGGTGAGCTGGCCCACCTCGGTCTTCAGGATCACGGCCTTGTTGTCGCCGACGCCGAGCCGCTGGGCGGTCAGCGGGTGCATCAGCACCCAGGTGTCCCACACGTGGCCGGTCATCGGCTCGGGCATCTCCTGGGCCCAGGGCTCGTTGGCGTAGCGTCCGTCGAGCAGGAACGGGTGGGGGTAGACCACCAGGCTCAGCTCCCCGTTGCCCTCGAGGCCGCCGCCGCTGGGGCCCTGCATGTCGCCGGTGGGGCTCAGGGGTGCGTTGCCCCCCCGCGCGGTGAAGAAGCCCTCTCCGAGCACACCCTCCCACCACCGCAGGAAGTCGCCGTCGGTGCTCTCAGTGCTCTCGACGCTGTCCGCGGGGCTGGCCCCGGTGGCTCCGAGACCCCGGACCTGGGGATCGAAGATGTCGCTGGCCCAGCGGGACATCAGGTACCCGCGCCAGTCCCCGGTGGGGGCGTTGTCGGCGTCGAGGGTGCGCCACACGCTCAGCAGGACGTCGCCCAGGCTCCGGGTGTCGTTCAGCGGAGCCATGCCCGGCTGGCGGACGAGGTGGAAGCCCTGCATGGGCTCCTCGTCCCCCCAGTCCTCCAGCACGCTGTGGGTCGGCAGGATCAGCTTAGTCAGCGCGGTCGTGTCGTTGGGGTGGCTGGTCAGGGTGACCGACAGATCGACCTTGGCCAGGGCCTCTGCGAACTCGGCGCCGTTGGGCAGCGCATGGACCGGATCGAGATCGCCGAGGAGCAAGACCCCCACACGGCCCGAGGCCATGTCCCTCATCAGGGACTCGAGATCCTGGTAGCTGTGGATCGGGCCCGGGTAGCCCCCGGAGGTGAACAGATCACGGGTCCGCGCGACGATGTTCAGCAGGTAGGTCGCGCCCGCCAGCTGGGTGCCCTGGACGGACGCACCCGCGAGGCCGCCGGGCAGGGCCAGGGCCCCGCCGGCGAGGAAGGCGTCCGCGATGGTGTTCAGCTGCTCCTCGGTCAGGCCTGAGGCCGCCGCCGCCGCCGCCGGATCCCCCTTGGCCACCAGCTCCTGGCCCGGGCCCCGGTAGGAGTGCTTCCGGGCCACGATCTTGGCGATCGCGAGCGCGACCTGGGCCTCGGTGCCCGGGTTGCAAGGGTACCAGTCGTCGGCGTTGGCCGAGGTCTGATCCTTGAGGGAGGTGACGGCCGCGAGCCGACACACGAAGCGCCCATCGTTGGCGTCCCGGGCGGTGGCGTAGTCGGCCTGGTGCCCTGGCCCCCCCCAGGCGTCCCCGAGGAATGGTGCCCCAAAGGTCAGAATATACCTTGCCTTCGATAGGTTGTACCGGGGCAGGGTGTCGATGTTGAGCAGGGCCCGGGACGCCAGGGCCTCGTTCTCGAGCCCCAGGGGCTCCCAGAACAAGGCGTCGCCCCCCGTGACGGTCTCGAGCAGGCTGGGCATCGTGCCCGAGAGGTAGCCCCCGAGCCAGGCCACCCGCTTGCCCGAGGACCGGGCCGCGGTGATGGCGCTGGAGAGCTTCTCGAGCCCCTCCTCCCAGGAGATCGAGGCACCCTCGCTCATCGGCTGGGTGTAGCGATCGGGGGAGTACTGACGCTGGAGCTCGAAGAACTGGGTGGGTGCCACCGCGCGCTGGGCACGGTAGCGGTAGCGGGGGTCCTCACCCAGGGGGCCCTTGGCGTGGGCCAGGTGGTTGGCGCCGACGTTGACGACCCGACCCTCGCGGTGGATCGCGACCACGGGCCAGGCCCGCGGGCCGGTGCCCACGGTGGTGGCGAAGTAGCTCGGGGTGCCCGGGGTGGTCTGCACCGGGTGGGCAACGTAGGGCAGCAGATCTTCGACCGGGGTGTAGTACCGGTTGTCGTCGATCCCACAGCCCGTCAGCGCGGTCGCGCCGCTGCCGAGGCTCAGAGCCTTGAGGAAGCTTCGACGGTTCATCGAGGTTGCTCCGGGATCACTTGTGACAGGTCCAGCAGTCCTTCAGCTCTGCACGCCGAAGATCTGCCTTGTCGCCGTAGTTCTCGTTGATCGAGGGGTGGTGTTGGTGACAACCCAGGCACCAGCCCATCTGCAGTGTGGCTTCGCGGATCATCACGTCCTCGACCTTACGGTAGGTCCGGGCCTTGGGATCGTTTGCGATCGGGACGATCTCGTACTCGCCCTGGAGCTTGATCTGGCCGTGACACTCGGTGCAGTCGACCCCACCGCGCACGTGGCGCTTGTGGGAGAAGTGCACATAGTCAGGAAGATCGTGGACCTTCTTCCATGGGATCGGCTCCGCTCCCTCCGGGGGCACGGGCAGGCCGAAGGCATCTTCCTCGACGGTGCAGGAGGGCTCTCCGCACCAGTGCTGGTGGATCTTC
>DRPG01000069.1 GCA_011376105.1 Deltaproteobacteria bacterium | reverse complement strand
GGCAGCACGACCCAGGAAGGCAGCACGACCCAGGAAGGCAGCACGACCCTGTGAGGGCAGCACGACCCCGCAGGGACGCGTCGCCGGGGAACACACCCCGAGGAGAGGGCATGCCCGGAGGGCGACGTGCCCTGGGGTGCGCCGGGGGCGACGCGCCTCAGAGTGCGGGGGGATCGCAGCGCGAGCCGGCCCCTGAGGGCTCGTCCACCGCCACCACCACCTCGCCCTCCACCAACGACACGAGCGCGTCGTGGAGGGTCCAGGGGCCTCCGCCCCCGACCGCATCCACCACCCCGATCCCGAGGAACCGTGCGGGGTCGCCCAGGGCGGCGTGGTGGCCACAGGCGCTGCCCCGGAACGAGGCTCTGGGCTGCTCTGAGGCAAAGATCCGCAGGCTGTCCGAGCCCACCGCCCCCCAGTCGTCCCACAGCAGCCCCGAGGGCGCAGCGTTGGGATAGATCCGAGGATCCCAGACGTCGTGGTTGAGCAAGAACGGGGTCTCGATCCAGGTGCGGTACAGGATCTCGAGATCGGTACACAGCCAGCCCTCGTGCCCCAGGGCCAGCGAGCAGGTCTCGTCCAGGGCGGGTCGCCAGGTCGCGAACTGGTGATCCCACCAGTCCTCGATCACGCCGTCGATGCCAGCGCGGATGGCGTCGGACGGCAGCGCCTCGGCTGCGGGGTAGAACATGCTGTCGAGCACGCCGAGGACCCGGACCCCGGGCAGCACATCGGCCACCCGATCCAGGTGGACCGCGGCCCCCATGGAGCCCGCGGACGTGCCCGCCAGCACCACCAGCTCAGCTGAGGCCATGGCGGGGACGGACACCACCCCGTCGTCGCTGATCGCGCCGCCCTTGAGCAGCTCGATCGTGGTCATCAGGTTCTGGCTGCCCTCGAAGTGCACCTGGAAGGCGTCGAGCCCATCGTCGCTGACCAGCACTGTGTCGGGGGCCTGGCCCAACCAGGAGTCCGACGAGCAGTACGGGAGCTCGACGACGTTGTAGCCCGCGAAGGCGTTATCGGGGGACGAGCCGGTCAGCCCGCTGCCCCCCACCGACTCGGTCGCCCACCTAGAGCTCATCTTGCCTGCGTCGTACTCGAGCCCACACCACCGATCCGCACAGGTCTGCCAGGTGTGGCAGTCGCCGCCCCCGTGCATGAACAAGACCCAGTCGTCGGCATGATCCGGATCGGTGGCGCTGCGGGCGTAGGCGACCGCAGGGGTGCCGTCGTTGCACCGGGTGCCCTCCACCGTGATCCGGTGGAGATCCCCGGCCGCGGGCGACACCTCGGGGCCTGGATCGGGGCAGCGCGGGGCCAGGGCCTCGTCGATCCACAGCTCATCGGTGCCCTGCAGCGGGGGGCCGGCGGGGGAGGTCGGGATCGGAGCAGGACCGGGGCTTGAGCACGCCATCCAGGAGCAGATCATCCACATGCCCGGCATTGTACACCCGACCCCGATCCTCGATCTCAGGCGTGGGCCGAGCTCCGCCTCGCGGTGAGCCACCGCCCGATCCGCAGGACGTAGTGGGCCATCCGCTCCAGCAGCAGCCACCCCAGCCCCAGGGCCGGCGCCACGAACAGCGTGATCTCAAAGATCACCCGCACCTCCTGGCTGTGGAAGGTACGATCGAGCACCAGCGCATGATCCAGCACCGTTCCAATCGACGCGGGCACCACCACCAGGGCGAGGAAGCTCAAGATCCGCGCCTTGGATCCCTGGAGGGCGAACGCCGCTAGGGCCCCCACGAAGAAGCCAGCGGTCGGACCCCACACGAACAACACCATCTCCTGCTGGGGGGTGAACCCGACGATGAAGTCCACCATCGCCACGATGGTCACGAACCCCGCCAGCACCGCCCCGAGCAGCCCCCCCATCACCAGAGGCAGCAGCTGGATCCCGGTGCGGATCGCGCTGCGCACTCCCCCGGGTGCTGGCGTCGGAGCTCCCCGGGCGCTCCGATCCTTGGACCGGGTCGACGCCCTGCGGGTCCGGATCTTCCGGGGCCGCCCGACCTGGACCTCCCGCCCCCTGCCGGAGCGCCCCCGGCGACGATCGCTGGAGCCTCTCCGGCGATGATCGCCGGAGAGGCTCCCCGACGGCTTGCTCCCGGCGCCCTCATCCCCCCCGGCGCTGGAGATCCGGCCCTCGCCGGGCCGGATCTCCAGCGCCCCCTCGCCGGGCCGGATCTCCAGCGCCCCCTCGCCGGCCGGGGGGGCCACCTGGGGCTCCTGCTCGAGCTCATCGAGCGCCATCGGGACGAGGGTGTCGCTGACCGAGGCCGCGGAAGGCAGCCTCTCGGGGAGGGTCTGGGCTGGATCGCGTCGCCTCGGGGCGGGATCCCGGACCCGGATCGTCGTCGCACCCTCGGCCCGGCCCGAGAGCTGGGCTCTACCCTTCAGGAGCGCGATCACCGAGCCTGCGACGGGGCGAGCACTGGGGGTCGGCTGGAGGCAGGCACGCACCACCTCCCCCCAGGGAGCCGGCAGCGACTCACCCCGCCGCAGGGCCCCGATGGCCTCGCCGGGCTCGCGCTCGAGCAGCAGCGAGGCGGCCAACGCCCCGAAGGACCACAGATCCGAGGCGAGGTAGGACTGGTGGTGCCCCTCCTGCTCGGGCGCGCCATAGCCGGGGGTGAACTCCTTGCACGGGATGGGCGCGTGGGTGTCTCCGACCTCTCTTAGGGTCTCGAGATCGATCAGCACGATCCGCCGATCGGGGGTCACGATCACATTCTCGGGCTTGAGGTCCCCGTGGAGCACGTCGTGTCGATGCAGCGAGGCCAGGGCCCCGACCACCCCCTGGAGGGCCCGGTGGCGTTGATCCACCGACATGTCGGGCCAGGCCTGTCGCAGGGTGCAGCCCGGGATCCAGGCGGTGGAGATCCACACCAGGCCGTGGCTGGGCACCGGCGCCTGGCCGAAGAAGGCCTCCCCCTCCTTGGGCTGCAGCACGCCCGCATCCACCGCGTGGGCCACCCCCTCGATCGCCTCCAGGCTGGCCCGCACCCGAAAGCCCTCCAGCGTGCGGCTCACCTCCCGATCCAGGCCCTCGATCGAGCCCCGGCCCCGCAGCACGACGTTGTGGATGGCGGCACCGAAGCCCACCGGCACCAGGGTGGCCAGGACGAGGGTCGTTCGCTCCTCCTCCGCTCCCCGCTCCGATCCCCGGGTGTGGAGCACGATCCGCTCTGGACGTTGATCCAGGACCTCGACGACCTGCTGTCCGGGAAGTCTGTAGATGGCCCCGCCCCCCACACCACAGGGGAGTGTAGCAACGGCCGCCCCCGGTGCCACGCACGGGATCCTCCCCCGGCCCCCGGGCCCACCCCCACGACGGCGCTCAGGCAGAGCTCCCGCGTTACCTGACGCCCCGCCCCGGAGAGTGCTCGCCCATGCCTGGCTACAACGTCGCCAACGCCCTGCGGGGCCACGCCACGGAGCGTCCCGGGGCGATCGCGATCAAGTTCCCCGCCCGGAGCTACACCACCGCCACCCCCACGTGGGACGCGTGGACCTTCGCCCAGCTCGATCAGCAGAGCGATGCCTACGCCAGGGGCTTCGCCGCCGCCGGGATCACCGCCGGCGATCGCACCACCGTGCTGTTCAGGCCCAGCCTCGAGCTGTACGCGGTGCTGTTCGCGCTGTTCAAGCTCGGCGCGGTGCCGGTGCTGCTCGATCCCGGGATGGGCCTGCGGCCCGTGCTGGCATGCATCGAGCGCACCCGCCCACGGGTGGTGATCGCCATGCCCGTGGTGCACGCGGTCCGCACCTTCGCGAGGCGCCCCTTCGCCTCGGCGGAGATCCTGATCACCGTGGGGAGGCGCTGGTTCTGGGGTGGGACCACCCTCGCGGCCTGCGATCAGCCCGGCCCCGAGCCCTTCCCGATCGTCAGCTGCGACGCAGCGGACGACGCAGCGATCTTGTTCACCAGCGGCTCCACCGGGTCGGCCAAGGGCGTCGCCAGCAAGCAGGCGATGTTCGCGGCCCAGGTCGAGGCCCTGCGGCAGATGTTCGACCTCGAGCCCGGCCAGATCGATCAGCAGGCGTTCGCCGCCTTCGCGATCTTCGACATCTGCCTAGGCATGACGTCGGTGATCCCAAAGATGGATCTCTCCCGTCCCGCCACCGCACGGCCCGAAGACATCGTGGCGGCGATCCAGGCCAACGCACCAGACGTGGCCTTCGCCAGCCCGATCGTGTGGCAGAACACGACCCGCTACTGCCAGCAGACCAACACCCGGCTCGATCCCCTGCAGACGGTGCTCACCGTGGGCGCCCCGATCCCTGCCGATCTGCACCGTCGGTTCATGGAGCTGCTGCCCACCGGCGCCCAGGTCTACACCCCCTATGGCGCCACCGAGGGCATGCCGATCAGCTGGATCGGCTCGGAGGAGATCCTCGGCGACAGCGACAGCGACAGCGACAGCGAGGGCACCTGGAGCCAGACCGCCCGGGGCTGGGGCACCTGCGTCGGCCGGATCGCCCCGGGCGCCTGGGTCCGGATCATCGAGATCCACGACGATCCCATCCCCACCTGGTCCGACGAGCTCGCGCTGCCCAGCGGCCAGCTCGGTGAGATCGTGGTCGGAGGAGATCAGGTCAGCCCCGAGTACAAGGACGTGCCCGAGGCCAACGTCGAGGCCAAGATCACCGACGGGGCGCGGGTCCTTCACCGGATGGGCGATCTGGGCTACCTCGACGCCGACGATCGGCTGTGGTTCTGTGGTCGGAAGGCCCACCGCCTGCAGACGACCGCGGGGATCGTGCCCCCCGTGCCCGTCGAGGGGATCTATAACGAAGATCCAGACGTGTTCCGCACCGCCTTGGTGGGGGTGGGCCCTGTCGGGGCGGAGGTGCCGGTCTTGTGCGTCGAGATGGAGCCCGGCAACGTCTATGGCCCCCACGTCGAGGCCCGGCTGCGGGCCCTGGGGCAGGGCACCCGCTACGAGGGCCTCGTGAAGCGCTTCCTGCCCCACCCTGGGTTCCCGACCGACGCACGGCACAACAGCAAGATCCGCAGAGAGGATCTCAAGCCCTGGGCCGAGGCCCGCTGCGGCGACCTGGTGAAGCCCGCCCCGTGATCTGCGGCTCGTCACTGCACGCTCCGGGGCGCTGGCCTCGTCCCACCGATGAAATAGAGGGAGCGTTGTCGTGGGGAGATCCAGATGGCCAGCGTGCTCGTGACGGGTGGAGGGGGGTTCCTCGGCCGCAGGGTGGTGGAGCTGCTGCTGCAGCAGGGTCACCAGGTCCGGTTCCTCGCCCGGAGCCGCTACCCCGAGGTCGAGGCGCTGGGCGCCGAGGGGCGGATCGTCGATCTGTGCGACGCGACCGCGGTCGAGGCCGCCTGCGAGGGGATCGAGATCGTCCACCACGTCGCCTCGAAGGCGGGGTACTGGGGTGAGCGAGCCGAGTTCGAGGCGATCAACGTCGAGGGCACTCAGCACGTGATCGAGGCCTGCAGGGCTCAGGGGATCCGCTCCCTGATCTACACCAGCACGCCGTCGGTCATCGGCTACGAGCACGACGCCGAGGGGATCGAGTCGGCCCCCTACCCCGGGCAGTGGGAGTCGCTGTACGGAGAGACCAAGGCCCGGGCCGAGCAGGCGGTGCTCGAGGCCAACGGAGCGGCCATCGGGGGTGGGGGGGCCCTGGCCACCGTCAGCCTCCGGCCTCACCTGATCATCGGCCCCCGCGACAACAACCTGCTCCCCCGGGTGATCCAGCGCGCCCGGGACGGCAAGCTGGCGATCGTGGGCGACGGCGGGAACCTCGTCGATCTGACCTACGTCGACAACGCAGCCTGGGCACACCTCGACGCCCAGGCCGCCCTCACGGGCCCCGACGCAGCCTGTGCGGGCAAGGCCTACTTCATCTCCAACGACGAGCCGGTGCGGCTGTGGGACTGGCTCAACGACCTCCTCCCGCGGGTGGGGGCGCCACGGGTGGACCGAAAGGTCCCCCTGAAGGCCGCGAGCGCCATGGGCGGCGCCCTGGAGTGGACCTGGCGGACGCTGAGGATGCGCGGAGAGCCCAGGATGACAAGGTTCCTGGCCGCAGCCCTCGCCCGCTCCCACTGGTACTCGATGGAGCCCGCCAAGCGGGAGCTGGGCTACAAGGTCCGGATCAGCCTCGAGGAGGGCACGCGGCGCACGGTGAGCTGGCTCAACGGAGAGCCCCTTGGCGAGCCGGTGACCGTCGTCGCCCTGCTGGAGGCCGTCGAGGGCGAGCTGTCGATGGCCACCCTGGAGCAGATCGCCACCGCCTGTGGGCACACCGACGTCCGCACCTACCGCAGCGAGGGCAACGTGATCTTCAGCACCGATCGCCCGGATCTCGACGCGGTGGCTCGTGCCCTGGAGGCGAGCCTCGCCGAGGCCGGCGTGCAGACCCGGATCGCGATCCGCACCCGGGATCAGCTGGCTGCGGTGGTCTCGAACAACCCCCTGCTGTCGGGCGAGCGAGACGCAGCCGATCTACACGTCGCCTTCCTCGACGAGACCACGGAAGCTGAGCCGATCGCCGAGCTGCAGCGCCTGGGCACCGACGAGCTGGTGCGCAGCGATCGTGAGCTGTACCTGCACCTACCCACGGGCGCCGACGGCGCGCTGAGCCAGCGGGGGGTGCCCGGCGCCGTGCGCAGCTGGCCCACGATCACCAAGCTGCTGCAGCTGGCCGACGCACCACCCTGAGCACCGACCGCAGGCGGCCACGGGCCTGCACAGATGGCTGGGGCTTGCCCGAGGGGTGGGTGCTGCTGAGATCGACCGCAGGCGGCCACGGGCCTGCACAGCTCGCGTAGGCTCGTCGGCTCCCTGTGCAGCTCGCGGCTCGCCTCGCCGGACCCAGCGGGCCGTGGCTCAGGGCCGGCGCGCCATCCACAGGACCTGGGTGCCGCTGTCGTCGGGGGTCGGCCGCCCCTCCTCGGTGTAGCGCAGCACCTCCACCGCGAGCCCCGCCTTCCTGAGGCGCCGGGTGAGAGATCCGTCGATCGCGGCGGACCAGATCCCCAGGATCCCCCCGGGGATCAGCGCCGCACGGGCGGCCTCGATGCCCCCGCGGGTGTACAGCCAGCCGTTGCTCGGGCGGGTGAGCATCCTAGGCCCGTTGTCGACGTCGAGCAGGATCGCGCTGTAGGAGGCGGAGGACGCCTCCACGAGATCGCAGACGTTGCCGATGTACACCTCAGCGCGGGGATCCTGCAGGGGGTGTCGGGCCGCCCGCCCGACATGCCCCCGGTTCCAGCGGACCACCGCGGGCACGAGCTCCGCCACCACGACCCGCCCGGCGGGCCCGACGCGGCGCAGCGCCGCCGCGAGGGTGAACCCCATGCCCAGGCCGCCGACAAGGATCCGGGCGTCGTTGAGCCGGGCCAGTCGATCACAGGCGAGGTCGGCCAGCGCGTCCTCGGAGCCATGCCCTCGGTTGGTCATCAGCCGGCGCTCGTCGACGTGGATGGCGTACTCGCTGCCCCGGGACAGCAGGTACATCGTCGTGTCGTCTCCGGGCACGGGCTCGTGGTCGATGACCGTCCAGGGTCGCAGGGTGGCCTCCGCCCCGAGCCCCGGACCCTACCCCACCGCCTCCATCGGGGCAAGACCACGGCACCACCCCCCCCAGCTCGATCCGACGGCGGCTCACCCTCGCCGAGACCCCACAGCCCCAGCGGCAGCCCCACAGCGTCCGCGGTGGCCCGCACCCCTGTTCCATCCCGGATCCCTGTCCTGGTCCGCCCCCCGGGGTTACGGCGCCCAACACCCCCCGAGCACCAGGGCTAGACGAAAGTGATGGATGATTCGCATGATCCGAGACAATGGCTCGAAGAGATCGACGGGCAGCGAGCGCTGAGCTGGGTCTCGGAGCAGAACGATCACAGCCGGCAGCGGCTCGCCCACGGAGCAGCGTTCGACGCCCTGAGGCAGCGTCTGCTCGAGATCTTCAACGCCGACGATCGGATCCCCTATGTCGTCCGCCGGGGCGAGCGCTACTACAACCTCTGGCGAGACGCAGCCCACCCCCGTGGGCTGTGGCGCTACACCTCCCTCGCCTCGTTCGCCTCCGACGACCCCGACTGGCAGACGGTCCTGGATCTGGACGCCCTGGCGGAGGTCGAGGGCGAGAGCTGGGTCTGGGGTGGCTCCCACGTGCTCCGGGGCGAGCCCGATCGGTGCCTGATCCAGCTCTCCCGGGGCGGCGCAGACGCGGTCGTCGTCCGGGAGTTCGATCTGCACACCCAGACCTTCGTCGAGGGAGGCTTCGCGCTGCCTGAGGCCAAGGGCGGCCTGTCCTGGATCGATCGAGACCACGTGCTCGTCACCACCGATCTGGGCGAGGGTAGCCTGACCTCCTCGGGCTACCCGAGGCTGGTCAAGCTGTGGGCCCGGGGCACGCCCCTGTCCGAAGCGAGGCTGCTGTTCGAGGGGGAGATCTCCGACGTCTCCGTCCGGGCCTGGCGCGATCCAGATCCGACCCGGGAGCGGGTGTTCCTGATGCGGAGCCCCTCGTTCTACACCAACCGCCTGTTCGAGTGGATCGACGGGGTCCCGGTGCAGCTCGACAAGCCCGACACCGCGAACGCAACGATCCATGGCGATCACCTGTTCCTCGAGATCAGGGACGAGCTGGTCCTTGGAGACACGCGCTACCCCGCCGGATCCCTGCTGGTGGCCAGCTACCCCGCCTGGATGGCCGGCGAGCGGGCCCCCCAGGCGCTGTTCACCCCCACCGAGCGCACCTCGCTGGCGGGCCTCAGCCTCACCCGCTCCCACGCGGTGCTGCAGATCCTCGACAACGTCCGCTCCCGGATCGAGCTCGCGAGTCACGAGGGGGGCAGCTGGCGGAAGACCTCGCTCGACGGGCTGCCCCGGCTGGGGCAGATCTCGGCCTGGGCCGAGGACGGCGTCGACAGCGACGCGCTGTGGCTCGAGATCACCGACTACACCACCCCCACCAGCCTGTGGCGAGCCGATCCAACGGAGGGGACCCTCGAGGAGCTGAAGCGCTCGACCGAGCAGTTCGACAGCACGGGGGTGCAGGTCCAGCAGCACGAGGCCACCTCGGCCGACGGCACCGCGATCCCGTACTTCGAGATCTCGCCCACCTCCACCCACGCCGGCAGCGCCCCGACGATCCTGTACGGCTATGGGGGCTTCGAGGTCTCCCTGCTGCCCAGCTACTCGGGCGCCATCGGGGCGGCGTGGCTGGAGCGAGGCGGCGTCTATGTCGTCGCCAACATCCGGGGTGGAGGCGAGTTTGGCCCCCGCTGGCACCAGGCCGCCCTGCGACAGCACCGCCACCGCGCCTACGAGGACTTCGAGGCGGTGGGCGCCGATCTCGTCCGCCGGGGCGTGACCACCCCCGCCCAGCTGGGCATCATGGGGGGCTCTAACGGGGGCCTGCTCGTGGGCAACGCCTACACCCGGAGCCCCGAGCGCTGGGGCGCGGTGGTCTGCCAGGTCCCCCTGCTGGACATGCGGCGCTACACCAAGCTGCTGGCGGGGGCGAGCTGGCAGGCCGAGTACGGCGATCCCGACGATCCCGACGACTGGGCCTGGCTGCGCACCTACTCCCCCTACCACAACATCGAGCCCGATCGAGCCTACCCTCCGATCCTGTTCACGACCTCGACCCGGGACGATCGAGTGCACCCGGGGCACGCCCGGAAGATGGCCAGCGCCCTGCTCGAGCAGGGGCGAGACGTCACTTACTACGAGAACATCGAGGGGGGGCACGGCGGCGCCGCCGACAACGAGCAGGCCGCGTTCATGTGGGCGCTGGCCTTCACCTTCCTCTGGGAGCACCTCGCCCGCGACGAGCCCCGCTGATCCAGCGCCCCGACCAGCTCACCCCGGGCAGGCTGAGCACGCTGGACGTCGCGGCCACCACGACACCCCACAGCGGGCGGCGCGGGCCACCTACGGCGGGCGGCGCGGGCCACCTACGGCGGGGGGCAGCGCCCCTGCAGCCGCTCGAGGACGGTGTCCAGGCCCCGGACGTCGAAGGTCGCGACCACCGGCTTCGACGCAAACGGTGCGTACGAGATGAACACCTTGTTGGTGTCGCGCAGATCCTGCACCAGTGTGCCGGGATCGGGCAGGTGCAGGGCTGCGTCTCCACCCTTGAGATCCGCGCGCAGCTGCACCTCGGTCGCCCCCTCCCGGGTCAGGGACACCTCGGCGTACAGCGCGTA
This sequence comes from Deltaproteobacteria bacterium, assembly GCA_011376105.1. Taxonomy (GTDB): domain Bacteria; phylum Myxococcota_A; class UBA796; order UBA796; genus DRPG01. The sequence goes on along the minus strand of DRPG01000069.1, from coordinate 3,621 downwards.
GGTGGACTCCTCCGCGATGGCATGGACCGAGGGGACCCCCGGCGCCACCAGGACCGACAGCTGGCCCCCGCTGCAGCCCACCCGGAGCTGGGGGGTGCCCTTCTGGTTCAGGCGATCCACCACGTCGTTGTCGGCATCGAGGACCAGGGTGGTCGTGGGGTGGCCCCGTCCTGCGTCCTCGACCACACGCCACTTACCCTGTGGGCCTGCCCCTGCGCTCAAGGGACTGGGGCCGTCGGCGACCAGCAGCCCGTCCTCGACCGGCGCGAGCTCCCCGTTCGCCCCCAGCTCAACCTCCTCCGAGGGATCGGAGGCGGTGACCAGGCCGATCCAGCCCATGATCCCGACCAGGATCATCCCCGCCGCGAACCCCAGCAGGACCTTCCGGTCCCCCGGGGGGCTCAGCGGCTCCAGATCGTCGGCATCGAGGGTGGGCTGGACCTCGAGATCGAAGTCTAGGGAGTCCTCGGACAGCCCGAAGGGATCCTCGCCCCGGAGCGTCCGCAGGCGCTCGAGCATGGCCTCGGCGGAGGGGATCCGCTCAGAGGTGGCGTCCGAGATCAGGGCCTCCACCTCGTCGGGCAGCGGGTACCCGGCCACCTCGCTGAGCAGGAAGCCGACGTCGGCCAGATCCACGGAGGGCTGGGCGGCTCGCACGCCCAGCCCCACCAGCCGGACCGAGCCGGCCTGATCGATCATCACGCTGTCGGCGTCGATGCCCCCGTGGCCAAACCCGGTGGAGTGGATCACCACCAGCGCGTCGAGGACTGGCTCGAGCAGCTCCAGCGCCCGCTCAAGGCCGAGGGGGCCCTCTCGCTCGAGCAGGGACGCCAGCGAGTCTCCCTCGATCCACGACTCGACGAGGTGCATCGCCCCATCGGCCTCGCCGACGGCCACCAGCTGAGGCAGCACCGGGTGGCTCAGCCGGGACAGATCGCGGATGCGCACCCGCGCGGCCTCGCGCTCCTCGGGATCGCGGGCCACCAGCTGGCGGCTGGCCCGGGGGAGCTGGAAGTTGTTGTCCCAGACCCGGACCACGGTCTCAGTGTTTGAGATCGGTTGGTGTTGTTCGAAGCGTGCTTCGGGCATGGATCCATCGTAGCCCAGCGCGGACTTGCCAGCATCGCACGCCCCGACCCGGCCCCCCCCTGTGGCAAACAGGGCGGAGAGCCCACCGCCCCGCCACAGCGTCGCCGGGGACAGCTCGTCCAGACACGAGGCAGCGGGGGCGTGCGCTGAGGACGCCCTAGAGCTCCACGGGCTCGTCCAGCAGCTGCTCGACATACTCTCTGACGATCTGCTCGCGGCGGGCCTCCCGCCCCTCGATCTCAGCCTGCAGCGCCTCGAGGCGGGAGCGCATCTCTGCCAGACGCGCACGGCGCTCGGCCTGCTTGAGATCCATCACCTCGCTCGTCAGGCGGGAGATCTCCGAGCGTCGAGCGGGGCGCTGGTCCTCGGGGAGGGTCTGGTACGCCCGGGCCAGGGCCTCGAGCTCCCAGGTCTTGCTCCGGAGCGTGATCGCTCGCTCCAGCGCCTCTGGATCCTGGCGGGCCCGGGCGATCGCCCGGGCGAGACGACCCAGCTCCCGGAGGTAGCCGATCCGATCACTGCGCTCGAGCTGGAGCAGCCGTGTGTGCAGCTGGGGTGAGCGCTCCCGCAGCATCGACAGGATGGAGGTCTCGTGGGCCAGGATCTCGCGCAGCTGGCCCTCTGGATCCAGCTCCGAGCCCAGCTCCCGGGCCGCCCCGGGCCCTGCGCTCGCCACGCCCCCCCCGAGGGCGAGGGCGAGGGCGAGGGCGAGGGCGGCGAGGAAGAGCGCACGCATCACAGCCGCTCCAGATCGCGGGAGAGCCGCTCGAGCTCCCGATCCAGATCGTCGAGGGCCAGATCGAAGGGATCGGGGGGCCCGAGCCCGAGCCCGAGCCCTCGCCCGGGCTCCACGGCCGCGAACGACTCGACGCCTGCCCCGGGGGGGCCCCCGCCCGTCAGCACCGCGATCGCAGCCGCGGCCGCAGCCGCGGCGCCGGCGAGCCCCAGAGCCCAGCGCAGCCCCACCGCTCGCCGGCGCGCCGGGCCGGCCAAAGCCCCGCTCGGATCGTCTGGCTGAGCCGAGATCGCCGCCAGGGCGGGCCCCAGCGCGCTGGCCACGGCCTCGTGCTCGCTCAACACCGCGCGGCAGTCGGCACACGCAGCGACGTGCCCTGCATGTGCCTCCTCCGCCTCTCCATACACCCACAGTAGGGTCGTGGTCTGAGCGTGCTCACACCGCATCTGAGCCCCCTGAGCCCCCTGAGCCCCCGCGGAGGCCACGGGAGCCCCCGCGGAGGCCACGGGCCGACAGCGCCCGGGCGAGGCGCCTCGTCGCCTGGTGGTGGCGACCGAGGGCGGTGTTCAGCGAGCACCCCTGCCTCGCCGCGATCTCCTTGAACGACAGCCCCGTGGTCATCCTCAGCCGGAAGACCTCCGCGAGCTCGGGCTTCATCACCTCCAGCTCGGCCTGGACCAGGGCCAGGGCCTGGCCCGCGACCACCGCCCCGAGGGGATCAGAGCGATCCATGGGCTCTGCTCCCCCCTCGAGGGGAACCAGGGTCACCGAGCGTGCCCGGTGGCGGTGGTGATCGATCAGCAGCCTCCGGGCCACGGTGTAGGCGTAGGCCCGGAACGAGGCTTCGTCGGGGCAGTCCGGGTTGGAGCGGGCCACCCGCATCCAGGTCTCCTGGGCGATCTCCTCGGCGTCCGCAGGCGCCCGTCGGCGGAGGAAGGCGAGGATCTCCCGGCGGTGCCGGGCGATCCGCTCGTCCAGCAGCGTCTGGGTAGAGGGCACGTCGCGCGCTTCCCGTCTCATCAGCCCCGTCAACGTCGCGCCCCCGCAGATATTGTGTCGCCCCGGACCCCAACCCGCCAGCCGGTGTCGGACACCCCCACCCCACTGTTAAGGTGCCGCCGGGGTGCCGCCAGGAGGTCGAACCCGTGAACGTCGCTGTGCTCTACGGTCTGGTGCTGTCCGGCCCGGCCCGGGCGACCCCCGGCTCCCTCGAGGTGTTGCTCGCCGATGAGCTCGATCGCATGGTGGATCACCTCGCTCAGGCCGAGATCCCACCCCACTACGTCGCGATCAGCGTCACCGATCGAGAGGATCTCGAGCTGTCGGCCCGGGACGGGACCCTGGCCGAGGACTCCACGCGTCAGGCCCGCTACCTCGACGTCGATCTGCGGGCCGGCACGCCCGGGCTCGACTCCACCCACCCCCTTCGGGGGTTCTCAGCCATGGAAGACGATGATCGCGCTGCGGTGATGGTGCCCCGTGGCGAGGGCTTCGCCCTGCGCCACGCGCTGTGGCGGGAGCTCGATGATCGATACCACGACGCAGCCGAGCGGATCGTCATGATCCGGGCGAACCGCAACGTGAAGGTCGAGGAGGAGATCCCGGCCCCGGACTTCGAGCGCCGGTCCCCGGTGATCGATCGCCTGGAGATCCCAGATCTGCAGCTGGACACCGGGGCCTGGTCCGAGCACCTGATCGCGCTGGCAGAGGCGCTGGACGCCGATCCGGACGCCCACAACAGCAGCGTGACCCTGGTGGCGGATCGCACCGTCACGACCTTTGTCGACACCGAGGGC
>DRPG01000068.1 GCA_011376105.1 Deltaproteobacteria bacterium | reverse complement strand
GGGCAAGCTGCCCACCGCGGAGCTGGTGTTCCTCGATGAGATCTTCAAGTCGAACTCGGCCATCCTCAACAGCCTGCTCACGGTGATCAACGAGCGAAAGTACTACCAGGACGGTCGCGCCGTCCCGGTCGCTCTGCGGGTGTTGTTCGCCGCCACCAACGAGATCCCCGAGCAGGCTGAGCTCGCCGCCCTCAAGGATCGGTTCTGCCTCAAGGCCTCGTGCCGCTCGGTCCAGCAAGATCACTTCCTGGAGCTGATCGATGCAGGCCTCGAGGACTCGACCCACCGGGATCTGGGGCGGCGGCCCTGGGCCGAGGGCCACGCCTCGCTGGCGGATCTGTACAAGGCCCACCGGTACCTGGCCATGCAGATGGCGAGGACCGAGGTCGATCCCGACGGCAACACCCTGCGGGATCGCCACGCCTTCTTCCCCGAAGAGCTGCTCATCGAGCTGCGGCGCCTGCTGAAGACCCTGGTCGCAGAGGACGGCGTGTTCGTCAGCGATCGCAAGGTGGTCAAGCTGTACCGCCTGCTCCGCACCCGGGCGTGGCTGCACCGTGGAGGGCGCGTCGAGCGCGGGGATCTGATCCTGCTTAGCTACCTGGGTGAGACCCGCACCGAGATGGATCTCCTCGAGGACAAGGTCCCGAAGCTGCTGGGTCTCCGGTGAAGGACGAGGTCCTGGCGGCTGGGCTGTGCATCGCACGGCTCGGCCCCCCGACTGAGGAGCGGGTGGCCCGCACCCGCCCGGTGGTGGCGGCGGCCCTGGAGCGCTCCCTGCGGCTGCCCCCCCTGGGGCTGATCGCCGACGTCGCTTCGCTGCTCGCGTCCCTGTCCCCCTCCCTGTCCCGGACCGAGATCCCCGGGCTCGATCTGCGGCGCTACGACGATCGGGTGGTGGGGCCGCTGATCACCCACCGCAGCCGCCCGTCCCTGTGCGACGCGTATGCCTCCCTGCCCGAGCGCTGGCAGCACGTCGCGGTGGCGGTGCTGGCCGAGGGGCTGTGCGACGAGCTGGAGCCCGACGGCCCCTGGTGGAGGCCCGCTGAGCTCCGGCGCTGGCTGGCGCGACCCGCGGCGGAGGCCTGGGACTTCGGGGTCGCCTCCCTGATGCAGGCGTCCGTGCGGACCTCGCTCTCGGAGCGGATCACGACCCTGACCCGCAGGGGCACGGCTGGCTGGAGCCCCTCCGACGTGTACCTGGTCCGTCACCTGCCATCGCTGGCCACCCGCGCTCAGCGGCTGGCGGTGCGCCAGGTGGTGGAGGTCGCGGAGGTCTTCGATCACGAGCTGCCGAGGACGGTGCGGCCCCGCAGCCGCTCGGGCTGGGTCTCGACCCACCTCGAGGAGGAGGATCGGTACCCGACGGGTGGGTTCTCGGCCCTGACCAACTCCGGCAGCCCCGAGAACCTCGTGATCTCGGAGCTGGTCTACATGGAGGACGGCGACGATCTGGATCTGTTCGATGTCCGCTTCACCGAGGGGGAGCTGCTGTACTACACCCGCGACGAGTCCGCCCACACGCGGGATCGGCGGGTGATCCATGTCGGCCTGGCGTCGGATCTCGTGGGGGCCCGGGTCAAGGATCCAAGCCTGCCGTGGCAGCGGATGGTGCTGCTGCTGGGGCTGATCCAGGCCGTGGTGGGGAGGATCGTCGCCTGGCTGGGGGGGCTGGATCTCCACATCTTCCTCCACCCGATCGGCCCGGGCCTCGAGGAGGAGGTCCGTCTGCTGTCCCTGGTGCTGGCCGCCCCGATCGAGGCCGGCGTGGTCCGGATCTCCACCCTGGACGCACCCCGGGAGCTCGTGGAGCGGGTGGCTCAGAGCGCCACCCGCTCGCCGACGGACGTGGTCTGGATCAGCTCCGGGGGCGACGCTCCAGAGCTGGAGCTGGAGCCCTGGGTGCTGTCGGTGGGGGAGATGTCCCTGCCCGACTGGCTCGCGGCGGCGAACGCCCTCGCACACCACCTCTCCTGAGGATCCAGTGGGGCTGAGGGACTGGATCCTACTTGGAAACCTGGACAACCGTCGGATCATCGACTTCGCCGACGCCGTGGTCCGACGGGGTCACCGGGTGCTGGCCCAGCTCTCCTGGAGCGAGCTGGCCTCCGATCCTGGTGCGCTGCTGCGGCTGCCCGATCGCGCCGCCTGGCTCCGGATCGAGTCCGCCGGGGAGGACGAAGGGCTCGAGCGCGCGCTGCGGGTGCTGGGGGGCGGCACCGATCGCGCGATCGCGTTCGGCCAGCTGTTCGAGCCCCGACACCGTCACCGGGGCTTCGAGCTCTTGCTACAGCGGATCGAGGTCTCCCTCCGGGCCCGCCCGTCCTGGATCCCGCTGGCCACCCCAGCAGCGATCGCGCACGTCTTCGACAAGAGCGCGTTCCACGCTGGCTGCGTCGAGCTCGGGGTGGCGGTGGCGCCGGGGGTGTCGGCCTCCTCCTACAGGGAGCTGGGTGCGGTGATGGAGGCTGACGCGATCCCTGCGGTCTTTGTGAAGCTCCGCTTCAGCTCGTCGGCGGTGGGGCTGGGGCTGTACCGCCACCAGCCCCGGCCGATGCTGCTCACCACGATCGAGGTCCAGCCAGAGGGCTGGTTCAACAGCCGCAGGCTGTCCCGCTACACCCACCCCGACGATCTCGAGCACGTCTTCGGGGGGCTGTTTGCCGAGGGAGCCCAT
>DRPG01000067.1 GCA_011376105.1 Deltaproteobacteria bacterium | reverse complement strand
GGCGGAGGCGGCCCCAGCGGAGGCGGAGGTCCCGGCGGAGGCGGTGGTCCCGGCGGAGGCGGCCCCGGCGGCGGAGGCGGTCCTAGCGGAGGCGGAGGCCCCGGCGGAGGCGGAGGCCCCGGTGGAGGCGGTCCCGGCGGAGGCGGTGTTCCCGGCGGGGGCGCTTCCGGAGGCGAGGCGTCCCCGGGCGCGGGCTCTGAGCCTCGCGGAGGGCAACCTGCGGGGGGAACCCCACGCTCCAGCCCCGGCGCGGCAGGCCACGTCGAGGGGGGATCTCGGGGGGAACCCGAGATCAGCGGGATCGAGCGCGGTGTGGAGCTCCCCTCCGGAGGATCGGAGGGGCAGAGCGTTCGTCTCAGCCGCGGGACCGAGCCCGGCAGCGTCGACGCCGGTACCGCAGCGCCGCCCCCGGGGGCGGAGCGCCCTGGGTCGCAGGTGCCAGGACAGACCATGGACCTCGGCGGGGCGATCAAGGAGGCACGAGATGCCGCTGAAGAGTCCGAAGACGATCAGGCTTGAGTCCCTGTCCCGTCCCTAGCTTTCCTCTCTCGGCATCGAGGACGATATGCCAGCCGAACAGACGACGCCGCGTTTCATTGTTGAGGTCGACGGACAAGAGATGACCCAGGCCGATCCCAGAGGCTTGGAGTCCATGATCGTGGAAGATCACGTCGACATGATCGGCATGGCTGAGCTCACCATCGCGATGGACGAGGGGGTGGACGTCTCCTCGTTCGAGATCGGCAAGGATGTCTCGATCAAGGTCGGGATGGAGTCGAGCCCGATCTTCGTGGGCAAGATCGCCGAGCTGCGGCACACCTTCGAGAACGGGCGGAGCTCCGTCGTCCTGGTGGCGTTCGATCCGCTGCACCAGCTGGCGTCTTCGCGGGCCACCGCGGTGTTCGAGGAGGTCACCGACTCCGACATCGCCAACCGAGTGCTCGAGACCGCCGGGGTTGAGATCGGGACCATCGACACGACGTCGGAGACCATCCCCTACACGCTCCAGCGCGATGAGAGCCACTACGTGTTCCTGCGGAGGCTCGCAGCACGCAACGGCTTTCACCTGCTGGCCCGCGAGGGCAAGATCGACTTCGTCAAGCCGCAGTACAGCGGCTCGTTCACCGAGATCCCCAAGGAGGAGCTGGTGATGATGGACTACCGGATCTCTCCGGTTCGGCTCCCTCAAGAGATCACCGTCCGCCACTGGGACTACCTCACCAAGTCACAGGTGGAGGGGACCGCCAGCAGCAGCGACATCGACACCATCGGCTCGGGGACCAACGCCGTCAGCTCCTCGAGCGTCTGGGACAGCTCGTCGCCCACGCTGATCTCCGACGTGATGGTGAGCACCCAGAGCGGCGCCCGGGAGATGGCCCGGGCCGAGCTCAACCGCCTGTCCCTGGGGTACCTCCGGGGCCGGGCGGTGACGGAGGGCAACGGGGCGCTGCGGGTCGACTCCCTGGTGAAGCTCGCCGGGCACCGCTCGGGGTTCAACGCGTCGGTCTACGTGCTGTCGTCGAAGCACCAGGTCTTTGTGGGGAGCGCATACACCACCGCGATCACCTTCTGCTCGAACACAGAGCCCGGGGACTAGGAGCCTGTCGAGCGTCCGGACAGGGCAGAGCCCCGGGGCTCGTCGGAGCGGACGAGGTGTCCGTGGCCTGGCCGCTGATCGGGTCCCCGGGGGAGCTGGGCAGGATCCGAGGGGGCCCCGGCGGCTCCGCCGGAGGCCGCTGGGGGCACGGGGTTTCGATCCCCTCGCCCCTGTGGTCCAATGTCCGCCACAGAGGCGGGGGTGTGGTGCGTAGAGAGTTCCTGGGTCGGGGCTGGCGGTTTCCCTTTGGGTTCGACGCCGCCAGCGGGGGGCTCGCCACGAGCGAGTACGAGCGCAACATCCAGGAGTCGATCACGGTGATCCTGGGCACCAAGCCCGGAGAGCGGCAGATGTTGCCCGAGTTCGGCTGTCGGATCCACGAGCTGATGTTCTCGCCGAACACCCGCGCCACGGCCACCCTGGTGGCCCACTACGTCGAGGATGCGCTGGTGCGCTTCGAGCCCCGGATCGAGGTCACCAAGGTCGACGCCTGGCCCGACGACACGGGTACGCTCCGGGTGATGGTGCACTACCGGATCAAGTCGACGAAGGAGCTTCAGGAGATCAGCCTGCTGCTCACGGGGTAGGGCCGCGCCCGGGGGGCTGTGGCCTGCCCTGGGGGTGATCAGGTCCCGATCGCCCTGTCCAGAGCTGAGCGATGATCTCGTCGTGTCGTGTCGACGGCTCCGTCGGTGGGCCTGTGGGGGCCCGAGGGACGACCCCCTCCGGGATCTGCACCCCTTCTCCCGACCCACCCCTTCCACCCGCCGGTGCGTGGAGGCATACTCCTCGCTCGTGACCCACAAAACCCCTCCTGTCCACTGATCCGTCGGAGCGTCTGAAGGTCGAATGCCCATCAAGCCCCCGAACCTCGACGACCGGCGCTATGCCGACATCGTGCGCGAGGCCCGAGCCCTCATCCCGCAGTACTGTCCGGACTGGACCAACCTCTCTGATGCCGATCCGGGCATGACCCTCGTCCAGCTGTTTGCCTGGATGACGGAGATGACGATCTACCGGCTCAACCGCGTGCCCGACAAGACCTATGTGCACTTCCTCAACTTCATCGGAGAGGAGCGGCGCGAGGCGAGGCCCGCGGCGGTACCTGTCACCTTCACCCTCCGGGGGGATGGACACGAGGTCGTCGAGCTGCCCGCCTTCACCCGGGTCTCCACCAAGCAGTCCGGTGGATCGGATGCGATCCACTTCCTCACCACCGATCGGCTCACGGTGCACGGTGTGAAGCTCGAGCGGATCGTCTCAGTGCGCGCGTCGGAGCGCCCCCTGGTGCGGGAGATCCCGTTCGAGACCGATCGGGGGCTGGAGCAGGTGGTGCTGTTCGGTGGCGGGCGGGGGGTCTCGGCGTTCCGGATGGACGAGACGCTGCACGGTCCCCACGCCTACACGCCCTATCAGTTCCTGTACATCGCCCACGACGACTTCCGGCTGATGGACTTCGAGCTGCCCGAGGGGATGACGCCCGGTCGGATACGCCTCCGGACAGCGACTGACGATGGCCTGCCGCTGGCGGGGCTGTTCATCTGGCAGCGGCACACGAGCGATGGCTGGGTCGAGCTACCGATCCAGATCGAGGAGGACGAGGTCCTCGGTATGCCCGACATCTCGCTGGTCGCCCACATGCCCGGGCAGGAGGCGGTGGATCACTTCGGCCACACCGGGGATCCCTTCCCGATCCCCGAGGCCCTGGCGGAGGAGCGCCAGTGGATCCGTGGGATCGTCGACTATGAGCGCTGGCTCGCGGCGCGGATGCAGGAGGATCTCGAGATCACTTGGCGGGACGATCGGGGGGGCGAGGAGCGCCTGATCACCAACTGGGACGTCCGGAACACGGGACGCCACCTCGAGTTCTTCATCCAGGACATGCCCCCGGTGCGGCCGGGGTGGACCGTCCGGCTGCAGATGGTGGATCGGGCGATGCCAGCCGGGCGGACCACCTATTTCCCGAGGTACCGCTTCAGCTACCGCAGCGGCGAGAGCTGGGAGATCGTGCCAGACGAGCGGATCCGCTACCAGGGCACTAGCATCGTGCTCACCGGCCCGTTCACCGACATGGCCACCGATGGCTACAACCTGAGGGCTGAGCGGATCGAGACCGTCTACCTGCGCCAGATGATGCCCAACCTCGAGATCGAGGCCACCTGGCTGCGTCCGGTGGTGACCCACCTGGCCTATGGCCCCGAGACCGGCGCTGCGGCCGCGATCGATCCCACCAGCCTGCCGTGCCAGCCCTTCCAGCCGTCGCCCACGCTGCCACCCCTGATGGGCATGAAGTTCTTCATCGGCTCGGATCTGTTCGACAACCGTGCTCAGCGGCCGATCATGCTGGAGGTGGACCTGTCCTTTGAGCTCGACGGAGAGCCCATCGAGGAGCCGAAGGATCGCTACCACATGCAGCTGACCTACCGGGCCGCGGACACCTGGCGGGTGGTGCACACCGACGAGGGGCAGTTTGCGAAGTTCACCTTCGCCGATCTCGATCCCGAGGGTGGGCTGCAGCCGACCCGGCGCCGGGTCCGGATCTTCCTGGATCCAAAGGACAACCTCAAGGGGTTGTTCCGGGCGGTGATCAGCGGTGTGGAGACCTGCTGGCTGCGGTTCGAGCTCACCCGGGCGCAGATGTCCCACCAGCCTGATCCAAGGGCGCCACCGGTGCCGATCGGGCTGCGGATCCATGCGGTGCGCCTCGGGGTCGACGGGGTGATCGGCAAGGCGCTCTACGAGCAGCCCATGCCCGGGCTGAAGACCGCGGCCGTGGAGTACCGGGAGCACAACCGCCGCCTGTCGCGGGCTATCGTGCGCTCAGCGGGCCGGCTGTCCGAGCACCACCCGTTCGACACCTTCATCGACATCACCGACGATCTGGGCACCGGGGCCGACAAGACCGAGCACACCGCCCTGTACATGAAGCTCGACCGGCCCCTGCCGCCCGGGGCGAGGCACGCGCTGACGTTCCGTTGCCGCGGGGAGGCCTACCTCCCTGCGGGGGTCGAGGTCACCTGGGAGCAGCTCGAGCACGTGGGCCCGGGCCGCACCCGGTGGCGTCGCTTGGTCGACGCCGAGGGCAGCTACAAGTTCGATCGCAGCGGAGTGCTCGAGTTCGAGTACCCCGATCGGGTGCAGCCTCCCCCTGACGCCGGGGCCTGGGTGCGGGCGCTGTTCCGCACGCCCCCGAACACCCCGCTGCCCGGGCTCCCACCGTTGTCCCACCTGATGCTGAACACCGTGGAGGGGGTGAACCTCCACGAGTTTCGCATGGAGAAGTTCTCGGGCCAGGGGATCCCACACCAGAGCATCAGCCTGCGGCGCTCCCCCCTGTTCCTGCACTCTGAGGAGGAGAGCGGGGGCATCTTTGCCCACCCCGATCGCTTCCCCGACATCCGGGTGGTGGTCACCGAGGACGACGGTGAGCGCCGGGAGTGGCGCCGGGCCCCGGGCAACTCCCTGCTGTCCGCCAGCAAGGACGATCGGGTGTTCCGGGTTGATGCGGTCGACGGCACCCTGACCTTCGGCAACGGGATCCGGGGTCGGATGCTGCCTGTGGGCAACTACAACGTCGCGATCGAGATCTACCATGTGGTGCCCGGTGAGGCGGGCAACGTGGGCCCCCGGCGGGTCCAGGTGGTGGACGGGTTCGCAGACCTGGTCACCGTCAGCAACCCCCTGCCGGCCAACGCGGGCCGCAACGCAGAGAGTATCGAGGAGATCATCCGGCGGGCTCCGTCGGTGCTGACCAGCCGGGATCGAGCGGTGACCCGGCTCGACTTCGAGATCATCGCGGGGGAGGCCTCGGGGGAGGTCGCCCGGGCGGCCTGCGACGGCCGGATGGCCGACGACGGAGAGGTCGAGGTAGTGATCCTGCCCAAGCGACGGGAGACCGAGGTGATCCCCGATCCCTTCCTCTCGACCGGCCTCAAGGAACACGTGCAGCGCTACCTGAGCAAGCGCTGCCTGGTGAACGTGCAGCCCAGGGTGCGCCTCGCCACCTTCCAGCCCGTGGACGTGTCGCTGACCCTGAGGCTTCGTCCCAACGCCAACTTCCTGTTGATCCGGGAGGCCGCTCAGGAGTGGATCCGGAGGTTCCTCGATCCCTATCTCGGGGGGCTCGACGGCCAGGGCTGGCCGTTTCGAGGCACCCTGTTCGCTCAGGACTTCGGGCGCATGGTCACCGATCTGGCGGAGGTCCGCCACGTGGTGGAGGTCCAGGTCTTCGAGGTCGATCCCCACGACACCGACAACACACCGGGCTGGGAGCGGGGGCAGGGGGCCCGGGCTTTGGTCCTCGAGTCCCACGATCTGTTCGTGATCCGTCACGTCCGGGTGGTCTCGGAGGAGGGCGTAGGATGAGGAGGCGTCGCCTGCCTGCCCGGCGCGGTCAGACCGCGCTGGCCGTCCGCAAGCCCACCACCGATCTGCTCTACCTCGAGCAGGTCGTCACGATCCAGTTCCCGATGCGGGCCGCCCGCACCTACCTCCAGCGCAACATGGCGAACCGGGTGACCTACCGGCTGGTCGAGGCGAGGCGGGGCGAGGGGGTCGGTTGCGTCCGGGAGATCGAGATCTTCCACGTCAGCAGCGGCCAGCGCTCCTGGATCCGGGGGCAACGGATGCTGGCCAACGGCCAGCCTGCCAGCTACTTTGTGCCCGATCACCTGGTGCGGATCGAGCCGGCGATCTCGGGGGCCGCTGCACGCTCCCGCAACCTCGCCACCGACGACGAGGTGGTGCTGCACGTGCCGGTCCGGGGCTACCTGCGCTACCTGCCCGCGATCTTCCAGGGAGAGGGGCCGGTGCACGCCCAGCAGGTGGAGCGGGCCCGGGAGACCGAGCTCGCACGCCACCGGGGCCACGAGCTACCCGACGAGATCGCCTACCAGGTCGACGTGGACGAGGATCCCCTACGTCGCTTCCTGTTCCTCTTCCAGCACGTGATGACCAGCCTCACCGAGCAGATCGATCACCTGGCCAGCCTGACCGATCCCCTGACCTGCACCCCGCGGTTTCTGCCCTGGCTGGCGAGCTGGGTGGGCTTCGATCTCGACGAGTCGCTGCCTGTGCACCAGCAGCGGGAGCTTGTCCGCCGGGCCATCCGGCTGATGCGCACCCGGGGCACCCGCGCTGGGATCGAGGAGATGGTGCGGGTGCTGACGTCAGCGCCGGTGCGGGTCGAGGAGCGCAGGGCGCCGGTCGCGATGGTGCTGGGGCAGGCGGGCCTGATCGGAGGCGCCACGGTCACCCAGCGCTACGAGCGCAGAGAGCCCCCTGGGGCGTACCTGATGGCGTCTCAGCCGCGCCGCCCCACCAGCTTCTTCACCCTGAGGCTCGAGCCCCACGAGCGCTTCGCGGATCGCTTTGGAGAGCGTGCGACTCAGGTGCTGCGCAGGATCGTCAACGTCGTCAGCGCCGAGCGTCCCACCCACGTCTACTTCGTGATCCGCTTCGACGATCCCCGGTGACGCGAGCGCCGGGTAAACCCTCCCGTGGCTGCTGGCCTGGCGCGTGCTGGTCGGTGGCGGGTAGCCTCTCCAAGCCCCCACGATGGATCTCTCATGTCGTTCGAGCACACCCTGCGTCGCCTCAACCCCTTCGAGGGCTTGTGTCTCACAGCCCAGGATCTCGCTGACGATCAGCTGTACCACCGCCGATCCCTCCAGCGACATGCGCTGTTCATGCACGGGTTCGGGATCGTCCAGGGGCTGCAGGTCGAGCTCGAGCAGCGGAAGAAGAAGTACACCGCGGTGGTCAAGTCCGGCTACGGGATCACCCGGCTGGGTCAGGGGATCCACCTCCGTCAGGACGTGGTGGTCCCGCTGGAGGTGCCCAGGCAAGACGGGGAGTACATCCTGTGGCTGTTCCACGTCGAGCGGCCCGATGCCGACGCCCAGCGGCCGGTGTTCGACACCGCTGATCTGCGGGAGGCGAGGATCCTCGAGGAGGTGAGCCCCCGGCTGCTGCCCGCGGGCGAGGAGCAGCCCGATGCGGTCGCCCTGACCCGCCTCAACGTCCGGCTGGGGCGGCTGGTGCAGGTCCAGCTGCCGGTGCCCCGGGCCGGGCGCCAGATCCGGGCCGCCGAGTCCTACCTCAAGCCCCGGGTGGTGGAGTTCATCCGCCTGAGCCGCAAGATCATCACCAACCTGTTCCGCACCGCCACCCTCAAGGAGCAGTCGGTGGGCCTGGTGGCGTTCATGGGGGCCCTGATCAGCGCGGAGTTCATGTTGATCGAGGAGGGCACCTCCGATCGGGTGCTGTACCGCACCGCGGGCACCCTGATCAGCTACGCCCACGACTTCTTCAACCCGCTGCCGGCCACCACCGAGCGGATCGGGCAGTTCACCGAGTTCGTGCGTCGGGTCAACGCCGAGATCCCCGGCGCAGAGCAGGGCGATGACACCTGGCTTCGCTGGTTCCTACAGTTCGAGCGGCTGCTGCAGCCCCTGCAGCGGATCAACGAAGAGCTCGAGCGCACGATAGAGGCGATGCGCTGATGCAGCCGTCCGAGGCCGGCACCGTCGCGGTCCATGTCCAGGTGATCGACGCAGAGCCGTTCGCGCTGGACATGGTCGTGCCCACGTACCTGTCGGTGGAGGATCTCACCACCCGCGTCGCCCGGGACGCGGGTCTGGGCGCATACTGGGAGGACGGCACCCGCCGGGCGTTCTACCTGCGGGCCCGGGGGCGCCTGCTCGAGCCCCACGAGAAACTCGAGCAGCTGGGGATCGTGCCAAACGAGCTGCTCCACCTGATGCCCCAGCCACCCGCCGACGCCGGGCTGCAGGAGCGTCCCCCTGAGTACCCGCCGACCCGGGGCTACCCGGCCGCCGGGAACCTCAGCGTGCTCTCGAGCGTGCTCGGTATGCTGGCGTTCACCGCCGCCTGGGCGCTGGGGCTGACCGTGAGCCGGGGGTTCGTGCTGGGCTTCTTCCCGGGCATGGGGCTGGCCCTGCTGGTCACGAGCTTTGCCCGCTACCTGTGGGGGGGGCTGGGCAGCTCGGTGCGCATCCCCACCACCAGCCTGGGGCTGTATGTCCCGCTGATGATGATCGCGGGCGCAGTGGCGCTGCTCGCCGGCGGCACCCCGATGGAGCTGGTGCTCACCCTAAGCGCGGCCTTCATCGGGGGGATCCTGGGGATCCTGCTGGGCTGGCTCGCCTGGTATGGCGCGGTGGAGCCCCTGCCTGAGCTCAAGCTCAAGGACGTGGTGGAGGCCGAGGCGATGGTCACCTGGCCCTGTGCGATCTG
>DRPG01000066.1 GCA_011376105.1 Deltaproteobacteria bacterium | reverse complement strand
TCGCACACACGGCCTCCGAGCCCGCCCCGGAGCGTCCGAGCCACAGCCTCCGTCCCCGAAGCGCCCCTAGGCCCCTTCAACATCAACATGTCGCGCTCTCTACCAAAGAGGTGCACTGAGGGGCCAGGAGAGAGGCGGGCCGAGGGCTCGGTCGACCTCCTCAGCGTCGGCGGCGACCCAAAGTGCTCTGAGCCGGCCGACGAGGTCCGGATCGTCGGCCACATCGCGGCCTCGGCGTCGACCCCGTCCCAGACAGGGATCCTCGTCCCAGACAGGGATCCCCGTCTCGTCGTGGAAGGTGTAGAGCACCTTCTCAGGGTGGGCATCGCGCTCGGTCGCGAACACGCCGCACACCTCACGAACACGCCGCACACCTCAGCGAAGGTGTCAGGGTCGTCCCGGTGTCTCACCGCCCCGACATCCACAACAATCCGCCCAGGTGTTTTTTACGCGCAAGATCGCTCAGCGACAGAGCTTCCTGAGGAGACAGAGCTTCCTGAGGTAGGTGGACATGGCTCAACAGACCGTTGGCTCGGTGCTTCGTAGCTGGCGTGAGGCGTGAGGCGTGAGGCGCGAGGCCCGGGCGTGAACGCCCTATCGCAGCAGACCGAGATCCCCCGCAGGATGACCGATCGAGCCGAGGGCGACGAGACCCGCAAGCTCGAGACCTTCGTCCGCCTCGTGGTGGCGCTGAAGATCGACGATGAGGGGCGCTCTGGCCGCTCCGTTTGGAAGGCTACTCTCCGAGCGACAGATCAGGGACCAACCGAAAGAGGACGGGGTACCCTGATGGTTGCGCAACGCGAGCGCCGTAACAAAGGGATACGCCGGATCTCGCTCGCCTCCATTACAATGGAACCACTGCTCTGTCTCATGGTCTTGGTCCCTGGGAGGTCTCCATGGTTCGTTCGCTCGCCATCCTCATCACCCTGACCGTGGCTACACCTGCGCTAGCTGGCTCCTGGGGCAAGCCCGGGGCAGACAGCTGGAGCAAGCCCCACACCCAGGCCAAGGCCAGCGAGGTCACCGTCGGCAAGCGCCTGTCCGTCGGTGATCCTGTGGTGGTCGGAGATCTCGCGCTGTACCCGGTGATCGATCGCGACGCGACCCTGCGCCCCGAGCTCGAGGCGATCCCCCTGGCAGACGCCATGGCGAGCGGGCTGATGGAGGTCCGCGAGGTCCACAACGGCGTGGTCTCCCAGGTCTCGATGATCAACCACGGCGAGGATCCGGTCCTGGTGATGGCTGGAGACGTGATCCAGGGTGGCATGCAGGATCGGGTGGTCATCGAGAGCCAGCTCGTGGCCTCCAGCGCGCCTGTGCAGATCCCCGTCCACTGTGTGGAGCGGGGTCGCTGGCACACCACCCGCGGCGATCACTTCGCCTACGGGGGCCGGGTGGATCTAATGCTGCGACAGGTGGTCCAGCGCGCAGCCTCCCAAGAGGCGACCTGGGCGGCCGTGGCGAGGGCCAACGTCGCCCGGGGGCTGCCGGGCTCCGCCAGCTGGCTCCAGGGCGCGGGCGTCTCGATGGAGCAGGTCGCCCAGCTCGAGGGAGCCCTGCGCCGGCGCTTCGAAGACGACAAGCGCGTGGTCGGGGTCGTCGTGGCCCGCAACGGTCGGTTCGAGGGGCGCGACGTCTATGGGCACCCCGCCCTGTTCGCGCAGGATCGGCTCAACGTGCTGCGGAGCCACCTCGCCGGCGGACAGCCCCGGGATCAGGCGATCGTCGCCAGCGCCGCGATCCCCACCGCCCACGACGCGGCCGCGTTCCTCGAGGGCTCGCTGTTCTGAGCGTGCTGCGCTCCCCACGCCCTGATCCCACCGGTGGCAGCGCTCACCCGCCGATCCCGATGATCTCCGCCGACTCAGCGAAGGCCCCTATGCCCTGATCCCCCCCGGTGGCGGCGCTCACCAACGCTCACCAACGCTCACCAGCGCTCCCGGGGCGGCAGGCCGATGGAGGGGCCGTGGTCGTCGTCCGCTGCGCCGCCCAGCTGGAGGTTGGGCAGCAGCCGGCGTAGCTGCCCGAGCACTCCGTCCGAGACATAGTGGTGGAAGATCTTCAG
>DRPG01000065.1 GCA_011376105.1 Deltaproteobacteria bacterium | reverse complement strand
ATGCCGAGGACGCGTTCGTCGCCGCGTTCGCCGATCGCGACAGAGAGCCAGACGCGCTGATCGAGGCCATCGAGGCCGCCATGGAGGCGCGACGCCCCCGCCTGGCGGCCCGCCTCGTGGGGCTCCTTGGGGACTGGATCGAGATCGAGCCCGGCTCGGAGCTCGCGCGGGCTCAGCGCGCGGCTCACCTGCTCTTGTTCGACAAGCGGCGTCCGGAGGACCTGTCCTGGTCCGAGCTCGAGGACGCCTGGGATCGCGTCCGTCAGCGCCGAATGCGGCGGATCAAGGCGAGGATGCGTGCCTCCATGGCCGGATCAGGCGCCCGCTTCGGCAGGCTCGGCAACCGCCGACGATAGTCGTTCCCCCGACCCCGCCGCGACCGGCCCCGACCGGGCGGCGATCGCCCTGGAACCAAGATGTGGCGTTCGATACGTTCGAGGTGGCTGGACCCGTCCGCCTGGTCCACCCACGACAAGATCCACGCAGGAGCCCTGCTGTTCATCACAGCGGTGGCCGTCGCTCACCAGTCCGTGCTGTGGACCTGGTACATCGAGGACGCTGCGATCAGCTTCGCCTACGCGAAGCACCTGGCGATGGGCGAGGGGTTGGTCCCGTTCATCGGTGCTGAGCGGATCGAGGGCTACTCCAACCCTGCCTGGGTGTTCTTCCTCGCCCCGTTCCACCTCATGGGCTTCGATCTACACGAGATCACCCGCTGGCTACAGGTCTTCCTCTGCGTCCCCACGGTGGGGCTGACCTACCTCTCAGCCCGGGAGATCCTGGGCGAGCGCTCCCACGCCGCCCTGATCGCCCCGGCGATCCTGGCCGCGAGCGCCCAGTTCGCGATCTGGGGCAGCGCTGGTCTCGAGATGGCGCTGATGAACGCCCTGATGGCCATGGCCCTGTGGCGCAGCCTGGTGGAGATCCGCACCAAGAGGTGGCCCTGGTCGGCGCTGTGGTGGTTCTTCGTCACGATCAGCCGCCCCGAGGCGATCCTGTATGCAGCGGTGGCGGGGTTCTGCGCGATGGTGTTTCAGCTGCAGGCGCGCCGCTCCCTGGCGCCCACCCTGCAGTGGTTGCTAACCTTCTTTCTGCCTTTTAGCCTATATCAGGCCTGGCGGTACAGCTACTTTGCCTGGGAGCTGCCCAACACCTACTACGCCAAGCTCGAGCGCAGGCCCGAGATGCCCCTGCTCAACTGGACCGGGAAGTCCTGGAAGTACACCCGGGACTTCATGCAGCAGCTCGGCTGGGGCTTCTTCCTCCCGGTCTGGGTGCTCGGCGCCCTCGGCTACGATCGCTGGCGGCTGCCGGTGGCGGTGGTGGCGTGCCTGCTGATCGGGGGCTCGGTGGAGCTGATCGGGGATCAGCGCTTTCTGCTGGCGCTGGTCGTTGGGATCACCCTGGTGGTCTTCTGGATGGGGCTGGGCGCAGCCGAGGACGAGCCTCCGCTCTGGCTCGCCACCGCGGGCCTGTTCGTCGCCCTCGGGCTGGTGATCTTGTCCGAGGTGCTGCGCCAGGTCTACGGCATGTCCCCCAACCTGATCCCCACCCCCGGGTGGAT
>DRPG01000064.1 GCA_011376105.1 Deltaproteobacteria bacterium | reverse complement strand
CCGGCGAGGGCGGGATCTGCGAGCACCACGATCACGGCGCTGAGATCGTCTGGCAGCTGGGCACGGGCTACTTCGGCGCCCGCACCCCCGAGGGCGCCTTCTCGCTGGAGATCCTCCTGGAGAAGCTCGAGCGCCACCCCAAGATCCGCGCGATCGAGCTCAAGCTCTCCCAGGGGGCCAAGCCCGGCAAGGGTGGGATCCTGCCCGCCGCCAAGGTCACCCGCGAGATCGCCGCGATCCGAGGGATCCCCGTAGGCCAGACCTGCTACAGCCCCAACCACCACGACGCGTTCGGCAACGTCGACGAGCTGATCGACTTCATCGAGCAGATCTCGAGCGCCTCGGGCCTGCCGGTGGGCATCAAGAGCGCGGTGGGCAAGATCGACTTCTGGCAGGAGCTGGCCGAGCGAACGCGGGCCCGGGGAGAAGGGCCCGACTACATCCAGATCGACGGCGGCGAGGGGGGCACCGGTGCGGCCCCCCTGACGTTCTCCGATCACGTGAGCCTGCCGTTCAACATCGGCTTCGCCCGGATCTACAAGATCTTCCAGCACATGGACGCCTTGGGGAAGATCGTGTGGGTCGGCAGCGGCAAGCTCGGGCTCCCCGACCGTGCCGTCGTCGCCTTCGCGATGGGCGCCGATCTGATCGCGATCGCCCGGGAGCCGATGATCTCGATCGGCTGTATCCAGGCTCAAAAGTGCCACACGGGCTACTGCCCCGCCGGGGTGGCGACCCACAGCCCGTGGCTACAGGCCGGGCTCAACATCGAGGACAAGGCCGAGCGTCTGGCCCGATACCTACGCCAGTTCCGCAAGGAGCTGCTGTCGCTGGCCCACGCCTCGGGCTACGAGCACCCCGGGCTGTTCTGTGGGGACGACATCGAGTTCGCCACCGGCGCCAACCGCTTCGAGACGCTGTCGAACGTGCTGGGCTACCAGTGCACCCCCGTCCCGTTCGAGACATTCGACGCCCTGGGGCCGGTGGAGGCCCGACTCGCCAGCAAGTGAGCGCCGCTGGTCGTGCTCACAGCCCGTGGCGCCGGCCCACAGCCCGTGGCGCCGGCTCACAGCCCGTGGCGCCGGCTCACAGCCCGTGGCGCCGGCTCACAGCCCGTGGCGCCGGCTCACAGCCCGTGGCGCCGGCTCACAGCCCGAGGAAGATATCGAGGGGGATCCCCACCCGATCGGCCCAGGCCAGCTCGCTGTGGGTGGCGCCGGCCTCGTGCCAGTGCCACAGATCCTGCTGCCAGACGAACCCGCTCGCCGCCAGCGCGTCGGCCATCTGGCGGGTCTCACAGTAGTTGTCCTCGCTGTCGGGATCGTCCTCGGGGAACCCATCGCCGTCGGGATCCCGGCACAGCCCGTCGGGGCCCGGGCCTCCGCCCGAGTCCAGGTAGACGGTGATGCCGGGGGGGGAGCTGGACAGCCAGCGCTCCTCCATCGTCTCCTCATCGAGGGTGAACCGCCCCCAGCCCAGGGTGCCCGACATGCTGGCCACGAAGTCGTAGTCGCCTGGATGGCGCCAGGCGATGTGTAGGCTGATCAACCCCCCCAGGCTCGAGCCCAGCAGGCCATCGAGGCCGCTGCTGCCGTAGGTCGCCTCGACGTGGGGTCGCAGGGTCCGGTGCACCAGATCGGCATACACGTCCCCGTCTCCGCCCATGATCCCGCCCAGGCCCACGTCGTCGGGGACGTGGGTGTACTCCTCGAGGCGATCGAGCGTGTTGTCGATCCCCACCACCAGCACCGGCGGACGAGCCTCCAGCGCCTCCTGGAGCCGCCAGCCACCCCAGATCGCCTCGGGATCGAACAGATTCTGGCCGTCCTGGGCGTACAGGACCGGCCAGGGCCCCTGGCCCGGGGGTACATAGATCCGCGCCGTGCGGGGGGCGAGCCCCCCGTGCTGCACCCCGGGCCAGCGCTCGAGCCGGGAGCGATCGGTGGGGGGGGCGAGGTAGGAGATCTCGCCGAAGTCGTCGTAGGTGTAGGCCCGTGCCCAGGGATCCGCGATCCAGTCTGCGCCCTGGACGAGCTTGTACCGATCACCAGCGGGATCACCGGACAGCTCTAGGGAGGCCCAGAAGAACCCACCCCCGTCGATCATCGCGACGGGCTCCCAGCCCGTTGGATCCCCGGCCACCGACCAGGGGCCCACGTCGGCGAGGTGGAGCACATAGGCTCGATCTCCGTCGAGGATGGGCCAGCCCCCCGACCAGGCCACCGCGTCGAGGACCTCGGCGGGATCGGCCTCACCGTCGAGCAGGGCCTGCAGCAGCGCACGATCACCGGCGCCCGGATCGGCGCCTTTGGTGCCTCCGGTGCCCGGATCGGTGCCGCTGGGGGGGGGGAAGCCATCAGGCCTGGGCTGGGGTCCTGTGGCGCAGGCCAGCATCCAGAGCAGGGACACCATCGAGCCCTCCGATCGGAGCCCGTAACGCGCAGCAGCGGTGTGGGTGGAGGTTGCACCGCTCAAGGCGATCGGGATAGCTGTCCGGGTCGCCACCGTTGGGGTGGTGAGTCGAGCGCATGTGCCCACATAGGTGAAACATGGCCAAGAAGAAGAAGGACGCCCGGCAGGTCATCCACCTGGAGTGCACCGAGCAGCGCGAGAGCGGCGTCCCCGGTATGAGCCGGTACACCACGCAGAAGAACAAGCGCAACACGCCCAAGCGCCTCGAGCTCCGGAAGTACAACCCCTTCCTCAAGCGCTACACCCTCCACCGGGAGGTCAAGTAGCGCTCCCCGGTCGGGCGGCCCGCGTGCTCCTGCACAACAACCCTCGTCCGACCTCCATAACCAAGCACCCATCAGGAGCGAGTCATGGCTCGTTATCGTGGACCCCGGCTCAAGCGATGCCGGGCAGTGGGTACGGTGCTTCCCGGGCTTACGACGGCGGCCACTCTGGACCGCCCGTTTCCCCCCGGTGAGCACGGTACCAAGCGTCGCCCCAAGCCCAGCGACTACAAGATCCGGCTGATCGAGAAGCAGAAGGCCCGCTGGCACTACGGCATCCTCGAGAAGCAGTTCCAGCGCTACGTCAAGCGTGCGTCCCGGATGAAGGGCGCGGCGGGCCTCAACCTGATCACCCTGCTCGAGTCCAGGCTCGACAACCTGGTGTGGCGCCTCGGCCTCGCCCGCACGATCCCGCAGGCGCGCCAGCTGGTGGTCCACGGCCACATCATGGTCGACGATCACCGCGTCGATCGTCCGAGCTTCCACGTCCGCCCCGGCTCCGAGATCTCAGTGCGGGAGCGCAGCCGGCCCAAGCCGTTCATGACCGAGATCCTCGAGCTGTCCGCGGCGACACCGCGGCCCTCCTGGCTCGAGTTCGATCCGGCCAAGGCCACGGGCAAGCTGGCGATGGTGCCGGATCGCGCCGATCTGCCGTTCGATCTGACTGAGAACGCGATCATCGAGTTCTACTCGCAGAAGCTCTGATCGTGGCGCCGAGCGGGCCCGCGGCCGCTCGGCGGCTGCGGGCCTCGTGCGCTGTGGGCCCCCGACGGACCAGCGCGGCTCCCCACAAGCGCCTGTGTCTCCGCAGGACGGGGCCTCACGTCGACGGCGGATCTCAGCCGGGCTCAGGCCCCGACGGTGCCTCCGCTGTGGGCCCCGGGGTCGTTTGGGCCAGGCTCAGCGGCGCTGGAGCGGGCTCGAGAACCCGAGGACGGCGTCGGCATAGGCCTCCACCACCTCCAGCTCGTCGGGCTGGAGCCCGTACAGGGCCGAGACCTCCCGATCGAGGGCCTCGGCGGCCCCCGGGGTTGGATCCTGCTGTAGCGCCAGCACCGCGGGCCCCAGGACGATCACCGCCTCGGCGGGGGGCACCGGCAGCCGGTGGAGGTAGACCGGCAGGAAGTGGAGGTACCCCCCGCCGATCTGGATCCCACGGAACAGCAGGTGGTAGATCACCGACACCACCCGGCTGTTGAGGACCGCGGTCCAGGCCGCCGCTGCACACGCTGTGTCGACATGAGGCAGGACCACCGGAAACACATCCTTGGTCACGAACCGACCCTCGACATCACACCAGGCCACCAGGGACCGAGCGT
>DRPG01000063.1 GCA_011376105.1 Deltaproteobacteria bacterium | reverse complement strand
GTACCGCCAGGTCGGCTCGCTCTCCGCCGCTCAGCTCAACAAGCTGATCAACGAGGTCAAGCACTTCGATCGTCCCGGTGGTGGCGGCGCGGCCACCGGCGATCGGCTCGACGCGCTGGGTCAGACCTGGGCGGATTGGCTGCGCACGGTGATGATCAACCACCGGCTGCCCCAGGCGGTCTGAGCCACGCCCGGGGTGTGCTCGTCCCTGCTGGGGCCCCGCCCACGAGGCGCCTTGGCGATCGCGGGCACCCCCTGCGATCCCAGCCCCTGCGATCCCAGCCACAGGATCGCTCGTGGCACCTGATCCCACGGAGGCGATCCATGCCGAGACGCTCCCCCACCGCCTGGCTCGCCTGGCTCTATCTGTGCCTGGCGCTCGTGGGAGGGGCCTGGACCTGGTCCTACAACGTCCAGGCGTTCCTCGAGCTCGGTAGCGCGTTCACCCCAGCCGCCTTCGTCCAGGCGGGGTTCGAGGGATCCCCGATCCTGGGCTCGCTCGCTGCAGACTTCTGGCTCGGCTCCAGCGCCTCGCTGATCTGGATGGTGGTCGAGGCCCGCCGCCTGGGCATGCGCTGGATCTGGGCCTATGTCGTGCTCACCTTCGTGATCGCCTGGGCCTTCGCGCTGCCCCTGTTCCTGGCTGCGCGGGAGCGCCACCTGGCCCGGGCCCACGGGGCGCCGGGCCAGCTGGATCCAGCGAGCCCAGAGGCGGATCCAGCGCAGGGCCGAGGGCGCCGGTGCCCTGGGGTGCGCCGTGGAGGGGGCCTCTGCGGAGCTGGGATGGGCTCTCTTGACGAGGCTGCACAACCTCGTCGGCGCGCAGCCAGAGCTGATCTTGCAGAGCCTGGGCTCGATGGTTGAGTTGTTGCAGGGTGTTAGGGTGTTCTTTGTTGTATCCTCAGAGATAGATCGATGCAGGAGGACCCGTGTCCACCCACGCTATAACAGCCGGTACGCTCGTGAGGACAATCGACAGCAACGAGATCGTCGTGCTCGATGTCTGGGCCGAGTGGTGCGAGCCGTGTGACCAATTTGCATCCACGTTCGAGCGTACCGCCCTCGCACACCGGGATGTGTTCTTTGGCAAGATCGACGCTCAGCGCGAGGGGGCGCTGGTGCAGGAGCTCAGGGTCCAGGCGCTGCCGACCCTGCTGGTGTACCGGCGGAGCGCCATGGTCTTCCGGAAGGCCGGGGGGCTCACACCCACAGCCCTCGACGAGCTGATCCGGCAGGTGAAGGATCTCGGTGGTGGCGACGGCCAGCTCCAGGCGATCGTGCACTGGGAGGAGGAGCCCGGCGAGCGTATGGGGCCTCCCCTGAGCTGGTCAGAGTGGCTGCGGCGGCTGTTGCTGCACGGAAAGATGCAGCTCGCGGTGTGACGATCGGGGGCACGGCGTCTGCGCTGGTGGACAGACGTCGTGGCTCCGATCCTGCCTCGCGGAGGAACGGAGGAAGAGACGCTGTAGCTCAGCGCCTTGCTGTGCCTGAGGGGCTAGGACGAAGGCCGGGTGGGCGTCGCTTGTCTGGTCCCCCTCGGCGAGCTGGGCCTGGGGGTGCGGTCCCTCCGCTTCGGGCACGGTGACGTCGCTCGCGATGATCGGGTCGCTCGCGATGATCGGGTCGCTCGCGATGATCGGGTCGCTCGCGATGATCGGGTCGCTCGCGATGATCGGGTCGCTCGCGATGATCGGGTCGCT
>DRPG01000062.1 GCA_011376105.1 Deltaproteobacteria bacterium | reverse complement strand
GCCCGGCGGTGTCGGGGGGAGGCGGCTGCCGGGGGGGGGCGAGGACTGAGAGCAGGTGCCAGAACACCGCCGCCACCACCACGAGGGATCCGAACCGCCCCAGGGCTGTGGTCATCGAGGGTTGGAGCATGGAGATCAGGCTGTCCTTGCTGGAGATCGTCGCCCCTTGCTAGCCACGTTCGGTGGATCCCACAACTGCCAGCCCCCGGAGGCGGCACAGCCCACCCCACCGTCGCGCAGGCGCCCTCCCACGGAGCCGGCGACCCCCCTCCAGCCCCGGCACTGCGGCAGGGCATGGGTTAGCGGGCCGTCTTGGAGGGCGTCGGGTGACCAGCGAGACCCCACGGGCGAGACCCGCCCACATCATCACGATCGGGGCGCTGTACGCGCTGATCGTCGCACGCTTCTGGTTTCTGTGCGATGACGCCTACATCACCTTCCGCTTCGCCCGCAACTGGGCTCAGGGCAGGGGGCTGGTGTTCAACCCCGGCGAGTTCCCCCCCGTCGAGGGCTACTCGAACTTCCTCTGGCTGGTCTACGCCGCCCTGCTTGAGCTGCTCTCGGCGCCCGTGAGCGTCATCGTCCCGCTGACCTCGGCCTTGGCCGGCGCGGCGCTGCTGCTCCGGGTGCACAGCGTGATGCGGCACCACCTCGGCGTCACCGAGGTCCCCGCCCTGCTCGCCACCCTCACCCTGGCCCTGTCCCCGGCGATCGGGGTCTGGGCGACCTCGGGGCTGGCCACCATGCCGTTCGCCCTGCTGGTCTTCCTCCTGGCCCAGGCCTGGATCATCGACGACGATCCAGACGAGCGGGTGCGCTCTGCCGGGCTGGCGATCGCGCTGTGCCTGATCCGCACTGAGGGGATCGCCTGGGTGGGGGTGATCGCGGGGGTGTCGGTGATCGGGCGTGCGCTGGGGGATCGTCCCCTGGCGCCTCACCTGCGGCGCCTCGCCCGATCCGCGGTCCCCGTGGCGGTGATCTATGGGCTGTACACAGGCTGGCGGTATGGGTACTACGGCACCCTGATCCCGAACACAGCCCTGGCCAAGGTCGAGTTTGGACCACGCCTGTTGGCGCGAGGCCTCAAGTACGTCAGCCTGTTCTGGCTCACCACCCTGATCCCGCTGCTCTCCCTGCTGCCGGCCCTGCTGCTGGTGCGTGGTGAGCGCAGGGGGCTGTGGATCCCCCTCACCCTGCTCGCCCTCGGCTTCCCCGCCTATGGCGTGGTCGTCGGCGGTGACTTCATGCCCTTCGGGCGACTGCTGGTGCCGGGCCTCCCCTTCGCCGCCCTGCTGCTGGGTGGGGGCCTGCAGGAGCTGCTGCGACGCCGAGGAGAGCCGCGGTGGATCTGGGCCACCGGCGTCGCCCTGGTGCTCATCGGCGCGATGCCCATCGTCGACCTGCACCTGGTGCCGCTCCGGCTCCGGGAGCTCGTGCACTTCCGGCTGTCTGACAAGGACTTTCTGTCGGAGACCAGCCGCTGGGCCAACCAGCGCGACAACACCGAGGGCTTCACCCACCGCGGCCTCGCCCTGGCCCAGATCGCCGATCCCGGGGACACCGTCGTCGCCGCCGCGGTCGGCGCGGTGGGCTACTTCTCCGATCTCGAGGTGCTCGATCAGCACGGGCTGGTCACCAAGGAGGTGGCCTATCGGCCGATCCCCAGCGGCCCCCTCACCACCTCACCGGGCCACGACAAGCACGTCGAGCCCGAGTTCTTCGTCAAGTACGAGCCCCGCTTTCTCTTCGCCCGGGCGGTGGAGGGCAAGCTCGCCGCGGGTCGGATGAAGGACACCCTCGAGCAGTGGCAGATCGATCGCTCGGTCATGGACCGCTACGTGCCTGACTTCTACGAGGTCTTCCTGCCTAACCAGGAGAAGCGCAGCTTCCTGCTGGTCGTGCGGAGGCTCGAGCCCGGCGAGGATCCAGCGGCCCTGTGGAACCAGTTCGCTGCCCGCCGCCGCGAGCTCAACGCCGAGCTCCGGGCTCAGTACGCCGACGATCCCGACAGAAAGACGGACGGCTCGGGCTGAGCCCCCGGAGCACCCCGCGCCTCACCCCCCGCAGGCTCCCCCACACCCGGGGCCACCCTTTGAGGGCGGGCTGTGTGTCGGGGCGGGCTGTATGTCAGGGCGGGCTGTGTGTCAGGGCGGGCTGTGTGTCAGGGCGGGCTGTGTGGCTCGACATCCATCAGCTTGGCCTCGTGGACCGGAGTGCAGGGTCTGGCGTCTCCGTCGTTGATGCTGACGGAGCTCGAGCCCACCCAGCGCACGCTGGTGCCCTCCCCCGCCTCGAACGGGCAGTGCAGGCTGGTGCCATCGTCGAAGAAGATCTCGAGCAGGGTGGAGCCGGGCGCGATCCTCGCCGCGCCCTTCGAGGCGAGGAACGCTTCGCCGAGCTGGGCCTGTGCGTTGTTCGGGATCCAGATCTCGACCCGGACCCGATCGTCTGAGGACAGCAGCGTCTGATCCCCCAGCAGCGCCTTGATCAGCGCCAGCCCCCCCAGCAGGACGACGACGAACCCCAGGACCCCCACGAACACATACGGAGCCAGCGCCACCCGGGGTTCCCGGTGGGGGGAGGTCGAGGTCAGGGCCCCGGTGACCTCGAGCAGGAAGTCTTCGTCTTCTTGTTGGATCGCGTCTTCTGGGGCGATCCTGGGGCGGGACTCATAGATCGGCAGCACCGTGGTGCGCGCGAACTCGTCCAGCGCGATGTGGTAGCGCCGATCCATCGCATACTGCAGCTGCTCCAGATCCCGGGCACAGTCGGCTGCGGACGGGCGATATTCCCGCGTGTACGCACACATGCGTCGGATCAGGTCCCGGAGATCCTCCACCGCGGCGGTGGACATGCCCTGGATGTGCACGTACTGCAGCTGCCGGTTCATCGCCTGATCGTGGCTGACCGGGTTGATGGACAGGCTCATGGGCCGACCGGTGAGCAGCTCGAACAGGGACATGCCCGAGGAGTAGACATCGACCGCGGGGCTGTCGTTGACCCCATCGAGGCGCTCGGGCGCCATGTAGGGGCGGCTGCCCATCACCACAGACTCGGTGCGGGCCTCCCGGCCCTGGAACTCACCCCGGGCGATCCCGAAGTCGAGCACCTTGACCTCGCCATGGATCGACAACATCACGTTGCTGGGCTTGATGTCGCGGTGGATGACCCGCAGGGGTCGCCCATCGTCGCCCAGGGCCTCGGCATAGGCCACGTGCAGCGCGAGGCAGGTCTGGCGGATCACCTCCAGCGCGATCGCACCGGGCAGGCCATCCTTGAACCGGAGCAGGAGCTGATCGAGGGACACACCCTGG
>DRPG01000061.1 GCA_011376105.1 Deltaproteobacteria bacterium | reverse complement strand
GGGGTGGGCCCGGGGGTGGGCCCGGGGGTGGGCCCGGGGGTGGGCCCGGGGGTGGGCTGGACAGGGGGCCGGGGCCGCTCGGGAGAGGGCGGTGGACGATCCCGACGCTGGATGGATCGCCCCGACGAGGGTGCATGCTGGACCTCCACCGCTCCGCCGTGCCCCACAGACGAGGCCGCGACGACGCGCTCCCCCGAGCGCCCTCCTCCGGAGAGGAGCCACGCGAGCGAGAGCGCCACCGCCAGCAGCAGGGGACCCGCCACGAGGCCCCACCGCAGCTCCTGGGGCGATCCCGGGGCGGTGGATCCAGCCGGGTCCAGGGGCAGGGTCTGGCCCACGAGGGAGTCGTTGGGCAGCTCAGCCATGGAGGGGACGTGCTCCTCGGCCCAGTCCTGCAGGTAGGGATCCTGGATCGTGCGCCGGATCCTGCGACACAGGCGCTCGATCTCCCGGGCGCTGGGGCGGGCGCTGGGATCGAGGCTCCTCATCTGCGCCGCGAGCGCCAGGATCTCCTGCACATCGGGATCGGGATGGGAGGCCCGGGGCGCGTCCCACCCGGGGCGGGCCCCCGTGATCAGCTCCTCGAGCACCACCCCGAGGCTGAACACGTCTCCGGTGGGGGCCTCGATGCCCTCCAGGCGCTCCGGCGCGATGTAGCCGGGGGTGCCCCCCAGGCCCTGGGTCTCGACCTCCCTCGCGTCGAAGTCGGCCCGGGCCAACCCGAAGTCGAGCAGCTTGACCTCTCCAGCGGGGGTGATCTGGATGTTCCCGGGCTTGACGTCCCGGTGGATCAGGCAGAGGGGATCGCCCACCGGGCCCTGCATATGGAACACGTTGTGCAGCGCCCGCGCCACCTCTCCCACCACCTCCACGGCGACCCCTGCAGGGATCGTGTCGTGGGTCCTGAGCAGGTGCTCACAGGAGACCCCGTCGACGAGCTCCATCACCACCGCCCAGCAGCTCCCCAGGCGGATCGGAGCCTCCACCGAGACCACGGCCCGATCCCGGACCAGGCCCAGGATCCGCGCCTCGTCGCGGAAGCGCTGGATGTGGGACGGCAGGGGATCGGTGCGGCTCATCAACTTGATCGCGACCTCCCGGTTGAAGCCGTGGGCTCCCTCCAGGCGAGCGCGGTAGACCTTACCGGTCCCTCCCTCACCCAGGACCGCGACGAACCGATAGCGAACGGATGGATCGCCCACGCTGGGCCCTCCTGTGGGTGGGCAATGACAGCAGCTTACCCGGAAGAGGCTCCCCGTAGCGTGTTCGGTTATGGTCGTCGGCCGCCGGAGGTGCCCCATCAGCCGCATCCTGGGGCTCGCCCTGAGCCTGTTGTTGACCACCGCCTGTGCCAACAAGATCGATCGCTTCACCATCGACAAGGTCCTCGACCGAGCCACGGATCACCCCGACGTCGACATGGTGTGTGGCCTCGGACGATCCCTGACCCACCCCCTGGGGGCGCTGCCCGCCCACGAGCCCGAGCGCTCGATGGTGGTCAGCGAGGGCGTGGCGGGGCTGTGTGCCCAGCTAGATGCCTGGGAGGCCGAGCTGGACGAGGTCCGCGCCAAGGAGAACCTCTCCGCCCTCGGAGCGGCCCGGGCCGCCGAGGTGATCGACGCGGGCCTGCGCCGGGAGCGGGCCAACGCCCTGGCCGCCGCCCGGTTCGAGCGCTCCTGGCAGCACCTGCTGCGGGCCTGGCCCAGCGGCGATGGATCGTGCCCCCGCGTGAAGGAGAAGGACGAGTTCGTCTACATGTTCGGCAACTTCATGGGCATGCTGGCGTTGCTCCATGATCGTTCTGGGGGAGGGCTCCAGGGCATCCCCCTGGATCGTCCGCTGGAGGTGGCCCGCGCGAGCACCTGCCTGGAGGAGGGCTCCTGGTGGGGCGCCCTCGACGCGCTGGAGGCCGCCGCGTGGGCCACGATCCCCGGCTCCGGCCCCGAGGGCGTCGATCCCTGGGAGCGGCTCGAGCAGGTCGCGGTCGAGGGCGAGGCCACCGGGGTCCGGGTCGCGCGGGCCGTCCAGGTGCTGATCGCCGCGAACGCAGGGCGCCAGGAGATCGTCGAGGGCGGGATCCGGGCCTTCGCCGAGGCCAGCCCGGATCTGGAGGGAGACTGGCTCCTGCTCGATGCCTACGGGCAGCTCGTGGTGCAGCACCAGTCGGATCTGGTGTGGATCCGGGAGCGAGGGCATCGGACTGAGGTCCTGGGTGTCCTACCCAGCGACGGTGGTGCCGACAGCCCATCGTCGGATCCCTTCGGGGCGGTGGATCCCTTCGGCGCCACCGATCCCTTCGGCACACCCGACGACGAAGAGACCGAGACCCCACCAGAGGAAGAGGAGACGCCGTGAAGCTCAACAAGATCCTGGCCGCCACAGCGCTGCTGGTCGCGTCCCTGCTCGGGCCGGCGACGGCCAGCGCGGAGACTCGCTCGCTGTGCGTCTTCGATCCCGCTGGCCGCTCCGGGGACTACTTCGATCTGATGTCCAAGTACGCGATCCAGGCCTCCACCTGGGGCGTCGACGTCGAGATCCGCCCCTACACCGACGAGGAGACCGCCGCCAAGGACTACGAGGCGGGGCAGTGTGACGGCGTCGCCGCCACCGGGGTCCGGCTGCAGCGGTTCAACCGCTTCAGCTCCAGCATCGAAGCCATCGGCGGGCTGCCCGACTATGGCCTGCTCAAGCAGATGATCCGCACCCTGTCCACCTCCGCCGGCGCGTCCGCGAAGCTGACCCACAACGGCAACACCACCATCGGGTTCATCCCGGTGGGGGCGGTCTACCTGTTCGTCCGCGATCGCAGCATCGACACCGTGCCCGAGCTCGCGGGCAAACGGATCGCCACCCTGGACTACGACAAGGCCAGCGTGTTCATGGTGGATCGGATCGGCGCCATCGTGGTACCCGCAGATCTCGGCAGCCTGGGGCCGAAGTTCAACAACGGAGACGTCGACGCGTGCTACGTCTCCGCCCCGGTCTACGAGCCGTTCGAGCTGCACCGTGGCCTCGGCACCAACGGTGGGATCATCCGAGCTCCCCTCGCTCAGGCCACGATCCAGGTCATGATCCGGGAGAGCCGCTTCCCCGAAGGCTTCGTGGAGAAGTCCCGCGCAGATCTGCTGGCCCGCTTCGACACCGCGCTGAACCACATCCAGCGCTCCGAGGCCAACATCCCCGAGCGGTACTGGATCGACATCCCGAGCGACACCCTGCAGGCGTGGGACACGATGTTCCAGGGCGTCCGGGTGGCCCTGCGGGATCAGGAGCATGCCTACGACGGCGCCATGCTCACGGTGATGAAGCAGCTGCGCTGTGCCCAGGACAGCTCGCGCTCGGAGTGCGCCGAGAACAAGGAGTGAGCTCCTGCCCAGGGGCCCGTCACCGTCCGTCATGGTGACGAGGCCCCACGCTCGATAACGGACGCAGTCCCGATCCCCCGAGGCCACTGTTGTCGAGATCCCTCCAGGGCCCCCTGAGCCTGGTCAACCCTGTCGCCACCGTGCTGATCCTGGCGGCCCTGCTGATCGCGCTGCTCGTGGGGATCGCCCCGAACATCGACACCCGGGTGGTTCAGCTCGGTGAGCAGCTGTGGCCAGGCTACGCCGCCGAGCTCCGGAGCGATCCAGTCGAGCCCGAGTGTGACGTCGCCGAGCTCGAGGCCCGCCTGGCCGGCTGCCCCGAGCCGGGCACGGCCCCGGCCTCCGCGCCCACGCCGACGCCCGACGATCCCTTCGGAGGGGCGGATCCCTTCGGAGGGGCGGATCCCTTCGGAGAGGCGGATCCCTCCGGGGAGGGCGGGGCCGGGGCGCCCCCGGGGGGAGCGGATCCCTTCGGAGGGGCGGATCCCTCCGGGGAGGC
>DRPG01000060.1 GCA_011376105.1 Deltaproteobacteria bacterium | reverse complement strand
TCTCGGGGCCCTCGCCGTCCGAGCAGCGGTGGTGGAACCCAGCAGTGCTCTACCTCCCCGGAGCGCTCTCGCCTCCGTTCGTCGTGCACGCCGATGATCACGTGCTCGGGCTCCGGTGTAGCTGGTCCGTCGACGCTCTGGGCAAGATCAAGCGCCTGCCCAGCAGCGAGGCAGAGCCCCTCGCCCCAACACCACCACAGCCGCCTCCGCCCGTCGAGGAGGTGCCGCGCCCAGCAGACAGCGACGCTGAGGAGCCCCCCTCGGGCGCCTCCTGAGCCTCAGGGGCTGTTGGACCGGGCCTCCTCGAGGATCCGCTGCGCCGAGCGCTCCTCAGGGAACTCAGCGGCGAAGAGCTGAGCGCGCCGCAGGGCCTCCCCGGGATCGGTGGAGAGCAGGGTCGAGATGTCCTGGGCCTGGATCTCCATGCTCAGGCGGAGCTGGAGCCGCTGGTGCAGCCCGATGAGATCGGGATCCTGGAGCTCGAGATCCGAGATCTTGCTGAGGATGACGGAGGTCTCACTGAGATCGCCACGATCCAGGGCGACGTGGGCGGCCTGCAGCAGGCTCGAGGCGGGCTCCCTCGAGGCCTCGAGGGCCACCCTCTCCGTGTCCGGAGGCCAGATCCGATCGAGGGCCATGACGAACAGCGCGCCCGTGACCAAGGCCAGGATACACAGCCCGACGATCGCCGACGACGCGCTGACGAAGGCGACGGCGGGCACCCATCGGGGAGGCCCGGGGGCGGGCACCGCGAAGGTGCGGGTGTTGATCTCCTGGGGGGTCTGCCAGTCACCGGGGCCGTTGGGGAACAGATCGTCGATGTGGCCCGCGAGCTCTGCATCTCCCACCGGGCCCACGCCGGCCAGCCAGGTCTCGAGGTGCTGAGCCATCTCAGCGCCGGAGGTGTACCGGCGGGCCCGATCGGTGGCCATGGCTCGTAGGATGATCGACTCCAGCGCCTCGGGCAGATCAGGCCGGACCCGGGAGGGGGGCTCGAGCTGCCCCGACAGGCGGTCTGAGACGGAGGCATCGGGGCCCCAGGGGTGCTGCCCAACGCACAGGAGGTACAGCACCACGCCGAGGCTGAACAGGTCTGACTGGTGGCTGCTGACGCCGTGGAGGATCGTCTCGGGGGCCATGTAGCGGAGCTTGCCCTTGAGGATCCCCACCTCGGTGTGGGACTGACGCCCATCGAAGCGCGCCACCCCGAAGTCGATCAGGACCGCCTTGCCCCGGGCGGAGACGAGGATGTTGGACAAGGACACGTCGCGGTGCACCGCGGCGAGGGGCCTCCCCTGCTCGTCCCGTGCGTTGTAGGCGTGGTGCAGGGCCTGGGCGATGTCCAGCGCGATCCGGGCCCCCAGGCGGAGATCGAGGTGCCCCCGGCGCAGCTGCTGCTTGAGGAGCTGCGAGAGGCCAGGGCCCTCGACGAACTCCTGCACCATGAAGGGGACCCCCGCGTACTCCCCAAGCTCCTCGATCCGGGGGATGTTGGGGTGATCCAGCATCGCCCCGAGCCGAGCCTCGTCGGCGAACATCGCCTGGTGGGCCGGATCCGAGAGGTGCTCGGCCTTCAGGGTCTTGATCAAGACCCGCCTCGAGAACCCCCGCGCTCCATGCATCCGACACAGCCACGCCTCGGCCATGCCACCCTCACCGAGCTTCGCCACCACCTCGTACCGACCGATCATCACGTGACCTGTCTGTGTGTGGGAGGACACTGTCGTCACGGAACCGAGCCCCCGGTGTCATGGATGCGCTCCTCATCTTAGACCCGAGAGCCTGTTTTCGGACAGGGTGCACCCAAAACAGCCCTGGGTCCCTCCGAGTCCCTCCAAAGCGTGAGATCGTGGACCGAGCTCTGGGTCGCCCCCGGGCGAGGGGGACGCGCCGGGCCTGGGGCTGCTCAGCTCCGGCGCGCTGGCCCTCCCCTCACCGCGAGCCCTCGAGGAGCTGCCGCTTCGCCCGCCACTCGGGATCGTCACCGTCGAGGTCGTGGGCGAGGTTGTACAGATCTCTGGCCCGATCGCGCAGCCCCAGATCCAGGTAGTGATCTGCGAGGGTGCCGATCACCTCGTCGTCCTCGGGGAAGGTGTCCCGGAGCGACTCGAGCACCTGGCGGCGGGTCCGGCGCGAGGCGACGAGGAAGCTCTGGAGGGCCTCTTCGTCGGTGGGGGCCACGAGCAGGGCGCTCCACAGGGTCTCCTCTGCCTTCTCCCGATCGTCGGCCTGCAGGTAGGCCTGGCCCAAGCGGACCAACAGGCCCGCGTCGTTGTGGACCCGCTCCACCAGGCCGCTGATGTCGTCGGCCCCGGGCAGCCCCTCGTAGCCACCGCCGCCGATCCCCCCCATGTAGGAGCCGGTGTCGTAGGCGTCCACGTAGGGGTTGTAGTCCTCGGGGACGGGGTAGCCGCACTCCATGGCGTGGCCGATCCACTCCTCGTCTTGGGGATCAAGCTCGGCGGCGCGCCGCCAGTGCTCGCACGCCTCCTCCTGGCGGCCGGCCTGAGCGAGGAGATCGGCGTAGTCCCCGAGGGACTCGTCGTCGGCCTCGGACAGGGTCTCCTCCGCAGAGGCGAGCACGAGATCCACCGCGCCCAGCTCGACCAGGGCCGTGTGCCACTCGTTGTCGTTGGGATCGATGCGGAAGGCGCGCATGTAGGCCTGGCGGGCCCCCAGCAGATCGCCGTCGTAGCGCAGCAGATCCCCCAGATCACCCCAGATCTCATCGTCGTTGGGGTGCTTCAGGGCTTCGCGGCGCATGGCCTTGGCCTCGCGGCTGGGGTGACCGCTGAGCCTCGAGGCGAGGTGCTCCCGGCTTGGATCGATCCGGATGGCCTCTCGGTAGGCGTCCGCGGCGCGATCCCCCTTGAGCTGGCGCCGGTAGGCGTTGCCGAGCTTCTCCCAGGCGTCCGCGTCCTCCGGGTGGGACAGGGCCCGGTACTCTGCTCTCTTTGCGCTACATCCAACCTGTAGCGCCAGGGATCCGGCGAACAGGGTGGACACAAACCATCGCATGGTCACTCCTCCGGGGGGGTGGGATCGGGGGCGGGCTCGGGTGCTGGAGCCAGCCCGGGGGCGGGCTCGGGCCCTGGGGGTGGAGCCGGTGGCGGGGGCCCCTCCGGAGCCCCCGCCGGGGCTCCTCCGGAGGGGGGCTGGGGCGAGCCCTCTCCGAGGAAGAAGTCGCTGTGTCGGTACAGCTGCACCAGATCCGGCAGCAAGATCCGGATGCTGCCCACGATCGGGATCGCCAGCACCACCCCGAGCAGCCCCAGGACCTCTGCGCCCAGCAGCAGCGCGACGATCACCACCACCGGGGACAGGCCCACCTTCTCGCCGACGATCCGTGGCGTGACGACGTAGCCCTCCAGGGCCTGGGCGATCGCGAAGGTGGCGAGCACCCCAACGAGGGGGGCCCAGCCGCTCCAGTCCAGCAGCGCGAGCAAGATCGCCATCAGGAAGCCGACGAGGAAGCCCAGGTAGGGGATGAGGTTGAGGAGCCCTCCGACGATGCCGATGGCGACGCCGTCGGTGAGGCCGATCCCGCTGAGCCCAAAGGTGATGCCCAGGCCAAAGGCATACAACCCCCCGAGGATCACCGCGACCTCGATCTGGCCCCGGACCCAGGCGCCGACGACGTCGTCCATCTGCTCCAGGCGATCGAGGAGCCAGGCCCGGTGGGGGACCGGCAGGTAGGGGACCATCGACTGCTTCATCCGATCGAAGTCCCGGAGGAAGTAGAAGGTGAGGATCGGGACCAGGATGAGGTTGAGCAGGGTGCCCGCCACCGCCCCGGTGCGGATCCACGCCTGGGACAGCCCCTGGCTCACGCTGCTGATCAGCTCGGGCAGGTGGCTCTGAGCCTTCAGCGCCAGATCGTCGATCACGTCGCGCACGGTCGGGGGGGCGTCGAGGCCAAGGCTCGCCTCGAGCCAGGGCAGCCATCGGTTCTCAGTCAGATCCACGAGCTTGGGCACGCCCTCCACGATGCGATCGACGATGTGGGCGAGGGTCGGGTAGAGGAACAGCACGAAGACCACGACCAGGCCCAGGCCCACAGCGATGAACAGGCCGATGCTGGTGGTGCGGGAGAACCCGCGCTCTTCGAACCAGTCGACCGCGGGATCGAGCAGGTAGGCAGAGAGCAGCGAGAGCAGCAGCGGCAGCAGCACGCCCTGGATCGACTGCAGCAGCCAGCCGATGCCGGCCGCGATGAGGGCGAAGAAGACCAGCTTCGCCAGCAGGTAGGGATAGCGCTGGTAGCGGAGCCAGAACCGTTGTGGATCGAGATCGATGGGACTCACCGCGGCAGGCTAACCGCTGTGGCCGATCCCGCCCCGTTCCCTGGGTCTGGATACCCCCAAGCGGGTACACCTGGCGGTCGTAGCCTGCTGTGGCCGATCCCGCCCCGTTCCCTGGGTCTGGATGGTAGAAAGGGAGAGGTCTAGCCGCCGCCCCCTCCACTCAGGGATCCCACCGTGTCGCTGAGCCAGGGCCTGCCCCCGTCCGCTGTGGGCTCGTGTCGATGATCGCGCTGATCCTGCTGGGGTGTGGGCTGCTCCGGCTGCCGTCGCCCGAGGTCGAGGGGCTCTCGCTGACCCACCTCGACGCTGAGGGGGCGGGCCTCGAGGTGGCCCTGGCGGTGGAGAACCCGCTGTGGGTGGATGTGCCCCTCGAGCGGCTAGACTGGGAGCTCACCGTGGCGGGCGGCCGGGTGGCCGGAGGCAGGCGCGCCCGCGTCATGATCCTGCCCGCCGGCGCCACCACCTCCGTGCCGGTCCCCGTGGAGGTCCGCTATGCGGATCTGTGGGCGGCCGCGGGGCAGGCCGGAGGGCCCGAGGTCCCCTACCGTGTCTCCCTCGAGCTGGGGATCGTGACCCCCCGGGGGTCCGTCACCGTGCCCTTGGCCCACGAGGGGCTCCTGCCCACGCTGCGGCCGCCGTCCGTCGACGTGATCGACCTCGATCTAGGCTGGGACGGCGCCTGGCTCCGACTCGATCTGATCCTGAAGCTCGGGATGCCCAGGGGCTGGGTGATCCCCGCCCTGGACTGGTCGCTCGAGGTCGACGCGCGACAGCTCGCCCGGGGCTCCCTTGAGGTGGGGGAGCAGGGGACGCTGAAGATCCCGGTCCGGTTCGATCCTCGCCAGACAGCGTGGGCGTCGTGGTCCTGGGCCCGGGGAGAGGCCCGGATCCTGTCGCTGGCCCTCGGGGGGCAGCTCGAGACCCCGCTGGGCACAGTCCCTGTGGCCCTCCGCCAGCAGCTCGAGCTGTCTGAGCCTCCCCCCGCACCCGGGGGGACCGGAGCAGGTCTTTGACGTGGTGGGCGATATGTACTTCCCTCCCCCCGCACCCGGGGGGGCCGGAGCCCGTACTTCGCGACCGAGGCCGAGCTGGATCTCTCCCCCCGCACCCGGGGGGGCCGGAGGGTAGGCAGCCGGAGAGCTGCGGATCGGCGCAGGTCCGGATACCGTGCGCAGATGATCCCCTCCCCCGCGCTGTCGCTCCTGCTCCAGCCTGGCTGTGGTCACCCCGATCCACCCGCGCTGCTGCCCACCGCCGACACCGCGTATGTGGGCACGGGGGACCTCGACGCAGACTGTGTCGCTGATCGTGGCCACGCCCTGATGTTCACCTGCCGGATCCACCTCGACGAGCCTGACGAGGTGCGCGTCGAGGCCTGGCACCTCTCCGATCCCTCCCGGATCCGGGTGTTCACCGGGAAAGGCCCCGCGCTGGAGCATAGCCTGCTGCTGTGGGGGTTCAAGCCCGACGCGCGGGTGCGCTGGCGCGCCAGCTCGTCCTCGCTGCACCGGACCGGGGAGCTCCACACCGGCCCGCTGCCCGACGAACTTGCCGTCACCTGGGAGATCCAGGCGCTCACCGACGACGCACAGGTCGAGGGCGTGCTGGTCTCCACGACCTGTGCCCCGGGCATCCCACACCTCCTCGATCGAGACGGAGACATCGTCTGGTACGCGGAGCTCGCGTCGCTGGTCCCCGGCGAGCCCCCCCGGTTCCTGCCCGCGGTGCAGCGGACCGAGCGAGACACGATCCTGATGATCTCGGATCGGAGCCGGGTGATCGAGCTCTCCCTCGGTGGGGAGGTGCTGCTCGATCTCCGCCGGGGGATCGACTTCGATCGCTACATCCACCACGACGTCCTGCGCCACGGCGATCGGATCTATGTGCCCCGGGTGCAGCAGATCAGCGACCAGGACGAGGCGTTCCTGATCGACGGGATCTATGTCTTCGACGACTCCGGGGCGCTGGTGGGGGAGCTGTCGACCCAGGGGCTGTGGCCGCTGCCCCAAAACCCCTGGGCCCTGGAGGGCTACTGGGCGATGCTGTTCCCCGGTGCCTACGATGTGACCCACGCCAACAGCCTGTCGATCGACGCCCGGGGCGATCTCGTGGTGTCCTTCCGGCACCTGCACGCCCTGGTGGGGTTCCAGGCCGATCCCGACGCGCCGGGGTTCGGTGCCCAGCGCTGGGCCCTGGTGGGGGATCCACAGTCCCCGGCCGCCCCGGGCGATGTGCTCCTGACCGCCGAGCCGGGGATCGGGACGGGCTTCATGGGGCAACACGACGCAAACTTCGCCCCGGACGGCACCCTGCTGATGCTGGACAACCGCTTCACCTCCAACGAAGACGCCCGGGTGCTCCAGTTGACGGTGGATCTAGAGGCACAGACGGCCCACATCCAGGAGTCCTGGTCCCTCGATCGGGTCTGTCCGGTCCAGGGCAGCGCCCGCGCCCTGCCCGCAGGGCACGTGCTGGCGGACTGCAGCACCGGAGGGCACCTGTACGAGCTGGCCCCAGGCTCTGCCTCGCTGCGCTGGCACGCGGTCGCGGGCTGTGCCCCGGGGCTCCCAACCCCCTCAGTGCCCCGGGCGGTCCCGTGGCCGCTGTGGGGGAAACAAACCCCCTGAGCCACGAGGTGACCTTGTCACGAACCGTCTCGGGACCCACCAGGTGGTAACAGATCTCGCTGTACCTGTACTATGCTACCCGAGGGAGCGCGGGATGTTGACAGGTCGTGGCATGGTGATCGCCATGGTGATGGCCCTTGGATCCACCCCGATCCAGGCCGCGGCGAGCCCAGCCGCTGAGAGCACGCTGATGGGGGTGGTCACCGCCGCTGAGTATGGGCTGTCCCTGAGCCGGGTGAGCCTCACCCTCCGCAGCGAGAGCAACCACGCCTTCATCCAGGTCCGAGCCACCGATCATCGGGGCGCGTTCCGGTTCGATGAGCTGCCCGCGGGCATCTACTCCCTCGAGGCGACCCGGGCGGGGTTCGAGCGCACCACGGTGGAGCCGATCCTCGTGCTGGAGGGCACCACCCGCTCGGAGCACGTCACCCTGCAGTCGAGCCACACCAAACCGCGCAGCTCCTGATCAGCCAGCGCCGCCGACCCTGGGTCCTGCCGCCCACCAACCCTGCGCCAAGTCGGGGGTGGGGAGGGGGCGGCCTAGGCGTCGGGGCCGATCTAGGCGTCGGGGCCGATCTAGGCGTCGGGGCCGATCTAGGCGTCGGGGCCGATCAAGACCCGCTCGATCAGGGCGCCGATGGTCTCTGCAAACTTAGGCAGGGGTACGTCTGCGACGGACTCGGGGTAGAAGGTACGCACATGCTGGGTCTGAGGCCCCAGGCCCAGCGCGATCAGGCGCATGCCGCTCGCGTTGGACTGCAGCGACGACACCGCGTTGTGTAGATCACCCGAGCTGGAGCGGCGCCCCTCGGGCATGCCGTCGCTGACCACGATCAGGATCCGATCCACCGCCGGATGATCGAGCACCGACTCGGAGAACTCGAGCAGACAGGGCCCGTCGTCGTTGTAGCCGGGCTGGTTGTTGCCGCCCTGGCGGCAGCCGGAGACCTCCTGGGGGATCTCGGCGATGCGCCGACGCACCGTGGCGGTCATCGGCTCGCCGAAGGCGTGCAGCGGGATCAGCACGTCCTGGAACCCGCTGATCGCAAAGGGGACCTCGAGCCGGTGCAGGGTCTCGGCCAACAAGATGGTGCCCAGCAGCGCGCTGCGGGTCTTCTCCCCCTGCATCGAGCCCGACAGATCCACCAGCAGGCCGATCGCTGCGTTGCGTCGATCGGGGATCGTGGCCCGGACCCAGAGCTCGTCGTAGCGCCTAGGATCAGCCTCGAAGGCCATCAGCCGGCGTAGATCGACCTTGCGGCCGGTGGGGTGGCCGCCACGCTCCCGCAGCCTCCGCCTGGGCCGCAGGATCTCCTCGAGGTGCTGTACCAGCTGATCGATCTGATCGGCGACCTCGGCGTAGGCCAGATCGTAGTCGGATCCGGGCCTCCAGAGCCTGGGCAGGGGAGGCAGCGGCGGGACGGGTCGATCCCAGGGGCGTCCCCGGACCCTGGGCCCGGCGTGCACCACCATCGGCGCGGGGACCCGGCGATCGATCACGCCATCGAGGAGCTGACCTGCGAGCTCGCGGGCCCAGGGCGGGGGGCTCCGATCGGGATCGGGATCGGGGGACCCGAGGGCCTCGGACACGGCCTGCCCGGCCTGACCCGCCTCCAGCAGCCTGCGCCCCCGGCCTGCCCGGCTCGGGCTGGACGCGAGCCAGCTGCCGATCCGGCGCTGATCTTCGACATACAGCTGCTGAGCGACGCCCAGGATGTGCTCTGCTGCGATCTGCAGGGCGTCGTAGGCTGAGAGCTGCACCCGCTGCTCCCGCCGCGACGGGAGCCAGCGGGCCTCGGCCAGCAGCGGCCAGACCTCCTCTCGGTACCGCTCGGGGATCTCATCGTCGATCGGGGCGTCGAGGTCTGTCGGGGGCGCGTCGTGGGCGTAGTAGCGCCTCGCCTCCCGGGTCTGCTCCAGGGCCTCGACCACCGCGGGCGGCAGCTCGTTGCGGGAAGGACGCCAGTTTCGATCGCCCTCGGCGGCACACTCGAGGCAGTACCTCAGGAACATCGGGGTGTCTGGCTGGTAGGTCATCTCGTCGACCAGCGCCTCGTTCTGCCACGGGCGGGTGCCCGGATAGCGGGAGGTGATCCAGCGATCGACCCGGGGATCCTCGATGGCGTTGAGCAGGCTGCGCCCGGCCCGCAGGGAGGGGAACTCCAGGGGTAGCATCGTGTAGCGGCTGATGAAGTAGTGGCCAACCTCGTGGGCGACGATCCCCGCGCAGTACTCAGGGCCCCGGCGCTCCAACCCCTCGGCCGAGACCCGGATGACCCGGCGGATCGGATCCCACGACCAGCCCCCCGGAGCGACCTCCAGCCCGATCCCTGCGTCGAGGCAGAGGCCCACCGCCAGGCCGCCGAGCTCCCGGGCCAGCGCCAGGGTGCGGGCGGAGGGACGCGCTCCGGGCTCCAGGGTCTCGCTCACTCCTCGCCCCACCCGGCGAGATCGTCGTCGTCGTCATCGTCGTCGTCGTCGTCGTCGTCGTCGTCGTCGAGGAGCGGATCGCCGTCGGCCCCGGGGTGGAGATCGATGGAGCGATCGTCGTCGGTGGGGCCCGCGTTGAGCTGATCCAGGCGCTCCGGCGCCCAGGTGGAGGGGCCGATCCCCGCCGCGTCGAGTAGGCGCGCCACCACGCGCTGATCCGAGCCCGGCTGCACCCGGTTGAGGTAGTAGCGTGCGAGCGCCTGGCGCATCGAGCGGGTGCCGCCTCCGTCGGTGGCGAGGGCGCTGGCGAGGTAGTCCATCACCGCGAGCAGCCCACGGCGGCTGAACACATAGCGCTCCCGACGGCGCGCACCGAGCTGGCCCCCCTGGCTGCTGGAGCGACGGCCCACCGCCTCCTCCAGCGCTGCGTGGAACCGGGCGAGGGCCCTGAGGAAGGCGTCGATCCCCTCGACCTCGGAGAGG
Source organism: Deltaproteobacteria bacterium (assembly GCA_011376105.1). Classification (GTDB taxonomy): domain Bacteria; phylum Myxococcota_A; class UBA796; order UBA796; genus DRPG01. The sequence continues at coordinate 7,761 of DRPG01000060.1, read as the reverse complement.
CTAGCCATCGGAGCGTCCTGCTCTGCGCCCGCGAAGCCACCCCCGACGACCTTGACGTCGGGCTGCTTGCCGAACACCAGGAACCGGAGCATCGACAGGTACTCAGCCTCTCCAGGGGGCTGGACGTAGCGGTAGGCCCGCCAGCGATCCCGGTAGGCGGGGGACAGGGCCGAGCGGCCTGCGTACTCAGCGGGGTTCATCGTGGCGAACACCCGAAACGCGGGGTGCACCGGGTTGTCGGGGGAGCCGATCACGGTGTTGTCGTGCTCGGAGAGCACCAGGGAGGGGAACCGCTCCAGCACCGGGTTCAGCCGCTCAAGGATCTGGGGCTCGGCGAGGTTCAGCTCGTCGAGCACCACCCACCAGCCCCGCTTCATCGCGGTGACGATCAGCCCATCCTGCCAGCGCCAGGGGTGCACCGTCATGCGCTCGTTGGCCATGATCTGCTGGACCTCGACCCGGGTCAGGCTGCGGGCCTCTTCCGAGGCCCGCTCGAGGATCATCCGGCTCTCGGGCTCTAGCAGCTCGGACGCCGCCGCGAGCTCCCCCGGATCGAGGGGCAGGGTGGCGGCCGCGTCCTGGGGGACGTAGCGGCCGATCAGCTCGCCGGTGTCGGTCTGCCCGTTGAGGTTGAGCCGCACCAGGGGCTGACCCAGCAGCATCGCCAGGAACTGGATGATGCTGGTCTTGCTCACGCTGGTCTCGCCCTCCAGCAGGCAGGGCTCTCGCAGCATCACGCTCTCAGCGATGTGGATCAGGGTCTCGGCGGTGCGCTGATCGAGGCAGTAGTGAGCGAACAGCTCGGGACGTGGCACCAGGGAGCGCTCGGTGATCGGCTGGCGGCGCAGGGTGATCGGCCCGATCCGCACCCGATCCGAGCGGACATCGATCAGGGGCCTCGCCTCGCCGGGCTCGATCCCGAAGGACAGCCAGGCCGACAGATCGAGGGGCGCGTCGTCTTCGGTGGCCACCACCTGGGCCGAGGACGGCAGGTGGATCCAGATGTCGTCGTCGCTGTCGCTCCAGTCCTTGGAGATCGGCAGGTGGATCCCGGTGTGGCGCTCGACCACGTCACGGACGTGCTCGACCAGCTGGATCGGGGCGCCCCCGTACTGGACCTCGGGCGTCGCGTCGGTCTCGGCCTCGGTGGCCCAGCTCTTCCACGGCAGGGCCCTCAGGGTCTCCTGCAGCTCGGTGTGGTCGTCGGGTCGGGCGGCCTTCAGGGTGAGCTCCCAGCCCCGTGCGGCCTCCCGCAGGCGCTCCTCGTAGCTCATCCGCGAGGCCGCAGACAGCGGCAGATCCACCAGGATCCGGGGATCGCTGGCCTCGAGGCTGTCGGATACCCCCAGGGGGTACTCCCCCGCGACGCCGGCTTCCTCGAGGGTGTGCTCGACGATGCCGCGGATGAAGTCGCAGACCTCCTCCTCCTCGCGTGCGGCCCCCCAGCGCAGGCTGAAGCCAAACGCCGTAGACGGGAGCGACTCGATCTTGACGTCGGTGTAGCCGTTGTCCTCGAGGCGGGAGCGGATCTCGCTGATCGCCGAGGCGTCGTCGGTGCGCAGCACGATCTCCCAGCGCTCAGGGTAGGCGCCGGAGTAGGGGCGCAGGTTGCCCCCGTGCATCGCCCCGATGGGCAGCTCGATCCGGGCGTGGCCCTTGCGCTCTGGATCGTCGACCTCCTGGAAGGGGTAGCGCTCCTCGTCGACGCCCTGATCCGAGAGGTAGGCCTTGAAGATCTCGGACAGCTCCAGGGCCACGCCCGGATCCTTGTGGTACGGCCCCTTCGCCAGCCCGAACTTTGGCCGGTCCACCGAGTCCAGCGAGCGGACGGAGACCTGGGTGAAGCCAGCCTCCTCGAGCTGAGCCTTGAGGATGAACATGCGCTCGTAGTCGTCGCCATGGATCTCGACGGGGTAGCGCTCCTTGGCGGTCTTGCCCTCGAACGCGGGATCCCGGGCGTAGATCCAGATGTCGTCGTCGTCGTCGCCCCAGTCCTTGCTCTCGGTGGCCGAGATCCCCTCCTCGGATAGCAGCCAACGCACGACCTGGCGTGCAAAAGGCGTGGCGCCCCCGAACTTGAGGAAGTTGCGCTCAGGCTCCTCGATCGACAGCCCGTCGTCCCGGAAACCCAGGGCGATCAGGCGGCTGCGGAGCCGATCGCCGAGCCCCTCGCTCTCGACGTGGACCTTGACCTCCCAGTTGGCGAAGGGCTTGGCCTCCCCGAGGCGGACCTCGACGTCGCTGCCATCGAGCCCGCCGTCGGGCTGCACCGAGGGGAGCAGGGGCTTGAGCTGCTCCACCAGATCGGTGACCTCGGACAGGGGGGTGGCCGGTGCATAGCGGAGCTCGCTGTCGAACACTGTGTCGGGCCGGACCTCGACCTCGTGCCCTTGGCCTCGGAGGGACTTGGCCACCGACTCAGCGAGGACAGCGTGGTGGGTGACGAGCCGAACGTTCACAAGAGCCTCCAGGGCGAGCAGATCACGGTAGCCGTAGAGCCGGAGGCTATCCAGCAATCGGACGAAATCAAGGCCGCCAGCCTGTCATGTTGCCGGTTGAAGCTTCACTGTTCCCGTGGAGCTACGGGGTGGGGCTGGCCGGGGCTGACAGGTGGGTGATCAGGGCCTCGATCACCACCGAGAGCGTCGACTCGAGATCGTCGGGGAGCCAGCGCCGGCCGCTGGCGGTGGCGAACAGCAGGCGGGGCAGGGCGACGAGCACCGGCACATGGCTCCGGGCCACGATCCCCCGATCGGCGAGGCCCCCGAACAGCTCCCGGAACCACTGATCGTCGTCGATCTTGGCCTCGGCGACGGCCCCGGGGGGCAGGTGACGGAACAGGGCCGCGGACTCCTCAGGATCGGCGAGGACCCGGAGCAGGGGATGCTCGGTGACCGCAGCGAGGACCCGCCGCAGGATCGCACCGAGGACCTGCTCAGGGGGCCCGTCGGCCCCGGCCAGCGCGGTGACCTCCGAGCGCATCGTGGCCTCCTCCTCGAGCAGCAGCTCGACAAACAAGGCCTCCTTGCTCGGGTAGAACGCGTAGAAGGAACCCTTCGAGATCCCCGCCACCCGCGCGAGCTCGGCCACGGTGGTGTGCCGGAACCCCACCGACGAGACCTGCTCGATGGCGGCTGCACGCAGCCTGGCCCGGGTGTGGGTGCGTTCTTCGTCGGTGAAGGCCCGGGGTGACATCGGCAGACCGCGCTGGGGGAGAAGATCAGGTTCGGGGATCCAGCCCGTCGCCGTCAACCCCGGCCACCGATCGGACGCCGCGGGCACCCCCTCCGATCAGGGCTCCCGCACGAAGAGGAAGAACGCCTCTCCATCGTCCACCGTGCCGCACTTCATCACGTTGTCGTCCTCGCCCCAGTCGGTGCCGTCGGCCTGATCCCCGTCCATCCCGCGATCGTCGAAGTCGACGGTGAAGTCCTCGGTGTCGCCGCAGGTGTCCTCGCCCTCGAGGTAGCCGTCGGCGTTCCACGGATCACCCTCAGGCAGGAAGTCCCCGTTGAGGTTGTTCCGCCGGGCCGGGGCCGGATCCGCGCCAAAGCCGTTGCCCTCGTTGAAGCAGCTCTCCGAGTCCCGGCCGGTGGTGATCTCGTGGTACCACCCGACGTCGTAGAACGACAGGTCCACCGCCATCACCGCGTCGTTGATGGTCTCCTTGCAGGCAAAGCGCAGGTCGTTGCGGGGGGGCAGCACCGAGCGCAGGCCGCTCCAGACGTCGTCGTCGTTGGTGGGGCTCGGGGTCAGGCCCATCAGATCCGGGATCCAAGGCCCCGCTGAGTCCTCGAGCCCCGACGGAGCACTGCCCACCAGGGTCCAGCCCCCACCGTCGGTGGTCATGTCGCAGTAGACCGAGTAGACGATCCCGCCGATCTCGAGATCGTAGGGCCCATCGCTGATCGCACCCCCGGCCTGCCACTGAGCGCAGGTCTCGCAGGTGTCGATCGCGTCGCAGTCCTGATCGATCCCGTCGCCACAGATCTCAGTCTGGAGCGGGTGGACGGAGGCGTCGTCGTCGTCACAGTCGAGGCCCTCGGCTCGCTCGGGCGCAGCGCCGGGGAACGGTGCGGTGCAGCTGTCGGCGAGCAGGATCGGGCCCGCACCGAAGCCGTCTCCGTCGACGTCTCCGTACCAGTCCGCCGGTGGGCCGAGGTAGTCGAGGGTGTCGTCGCAGTCTTGATCGTTGTCGCTGGTGCCGGGGCTAGGGGCACACGCCAGCTGAGTGACGCCGCTGGGATCTCCAAACCCGTCGCCGTCGACGTCGGGCCACAAGGTGATCAAGGTGCCCACGTCCAGGCTGGGATCATCGAGGCCCTCGAGCCCGTCGCAGTCTTCGTCACCCCCGGTGCACACCTCGGTGGCGTCAGGGTTCACACCCGCGTCGAGATCGTCGCAGTCGCTGCTGTCGAGCACCCACCCGGGCCCGATCAGGCAGCGGAGGTCGCCGCGGAGGGGATCTCCGAACCCGTCGCCGTCGACGTCGGGCCAGGCCTCGGTGGCGCTGGACGGCAGGACCCAGCTGTCGGCGTCGTCGGCCAGCCCGTCGCAGTCGTCGTCGATGCCGCCGTTGCACACCTCAGCGGCGCCGGGGTTCACCCCCGCGTTGCTGTCGTCACAGTCGGTGGGACCCCCCACCGCGGGGGTGAACCCAGGGCCGGGGGGAGAGCAGGCGGCCGCGGTGGGGATCCCCGCTGGATCCGGGTAGCCGTCGCCGTCGGCGTCGGTGACCCAGGGCACCTCGGCCCGGATCGTCGCGTCGCCGTCGTCGCAGTCGTCTGCTCCCAGCGCGGTGCCCCAGGGGCGCTCGCACGCCTCGACGGGGGCGGCCGGATCGCCGAACCCGTCGGCGTCGTCGTCGAGCCAGAAGGTGCTCAGGCTGTCTGGATCGATGCTGTCGTCGGCGTCGTCGATCAGCCCGTCGCAGTCGTCGTCGATGCCGCCGTTGCACACCTCGGTGGCGTCGGGGCTCACCGTGGCGTCGTTGTCGGCGCAGTCGCCCGCGTCGGCGATCCGGCCGGGGGGGGCCTCGCAGGCCAGCAGCCAGTCGCCGGGATCGCCGTAGCCGTCGCCGTCGCCGTCGTCGTAGAAGCGGGACGCGGTGGCGTGATCCAGGCCTGGATCCTGATCGTCGGCCAGCCCGTCGCAGTCGTCGTCGATGCCGCCGTTGCACACCTCGATCGCCCCAGGGTGGATCGCTGCGTTGCCGTCGTCACAGTCGCCGGGGATCGGGACGTGGTCAGGGGGGGCGAGGCAGGCGCGGACCTCGCCCCCCCCGCCCCCGACCCCGAAGCCGTCGCCGTCGCCGTCGGGGAACCAGGTGACCACCGGGTGACCCTCGTCGATCCGGGCGTCGCAGTCGTTGTCGATCCCGTCGCACGGATCTCCGGCGGCGGGGTGGATCGCGTCGTCGGCGTCGTCACAGTCGGTGGCCTCGAGCGCGATCCCGGCGGCGGGGCACTGCCACACCGCCTCGGCGCTGGCGTCGCCGAACCCGTCGCCGTCGGCGTCGACATAGCCCCAGATGCGCTGCTCGGGCTCGCAGGCCCCCCGGGGGGCGCTCGGGCAGGCGGTGAGCGCGAGGACCAGGGCGATCGTGAGCTGGCGTTCCATGGTGGGCCCCCTCTGGATGGAGGGCACCATACCCCGGGGACTACCCGCCGGTGTAGGCCTGCAACCGGGCGCCGGTGAGGAGCACGAACCCACCGGACTTGTTGATCACGTCGACGCTGACATGCTCGGTGCTGGTGTCGATCGGCGGCCGGATCGGGATCCGCCACGTCGCCTCCCCCGATCCCCGCAGCGGACGCCGCTCGCTGACCCAGACCGCCTGGTGGCGCCGGATCTGGATCTTCAGCGTCTGGGCCTGGCCCCGCTGGGGAGAGGCGGATCGGGCGGACAGGGTGAGCCCGCCGATCCCTCCGATCAGCGCGCTCAGATCCCCGGGCTGCAGCGAGATCCGCATCAGATCGCCTGGGTACAGCCACACCGCCCCATCGCACCAGCGATCTGGATCGAGGGCCAGGGCGTAGTCGCGGCCGTTGTGGGAGGGGTGGGTGTCGTCGCTGGCGCTGAAGTGTACGCGATCGGCGGTGTGGCAGAGCCGGCCGTGGCCCGCACGCCGGACCGCGTCGCAGGAGACGTTGGGGTGGGGCAGGGGACTGCCGTCCTCCAGCACCCGCACCGGAGAGCACCGGCTGGCGGTCCGGGTGGCCTCGACGGTCGCAGCGTCGGACAGCTGACCGAGGTGGGGGGTCTCGAACACCGCCAGCGCCTTCCGCCCCGGCCGGGGGGGCTGCTTGCTCCGGATCGGTGGAGGAGCTCTGCGAAAGCTGAGCCTCGGCCTGATGTTGATCAGCCTGTCGTCGACGATCCGAGTCGGAGCGAGCAGATCGAGGGAGCGGCTCGCCTCGGGCAGCCAAAAGGCGCCGATCTCGATCAGGGTGTCGGCGAGGATCTCAGTGAAGCGCCGTGCGCCCTGAGGCTGCATGTGATCGAGGTTGTGGAAGTGCCAGGGATCCATGTCGAGCCCCCGGAGATCGAGGTACCGCCCCCCAAACTCCGCCGCGATCCCGGCGACCTCCTCCTCGACGCCTTCAGCGACCAGATCCCCCACCCCGCTGGGCATCCGGGGGGACATCGGGGGGCGGACGAACACCGCCACGCCCCCGTGCTCCCGGACCAGCGCGGCGATCTCGGGCACGAAGGAGGCGGCGGGCCTGGGCAGCGACTCAGGATCGAAGGCGATCAGCTCCTGCTGGCCCTGGGCAAAGGTCGGGATGACGTCGCCGTGCAGCCGCATGTCGATGTGACCCTCGTCGAACACCCGCGACAGGGCCCGCTCGGTCGCCCTCGGGGGGGTGGCGGTGAGGCTGTGGTGGTACAGCAGATCCACGGACAGGTTGCGGGCCCCCACCAACACCTGGTTGCGCACCAGGCTCCGGCTCTCCCGGATCCGATCGAGGAACCACAGCCGGTGCCCCAGCAGCCGATCGAAGACCGGCTCCTCCTCCCCGAGGTGGACCGCCAGGTTGAGGTAGCTGGCCTCGGAGCGGGGGGTGACCGCCAGCAGAGACTGCAGATCGGAGTGCAGCACCACCAGCTCGGGCGTGTGGCCGTTGGCATAGACCCGGTTGGCGAGGATCGCGTACCAGTGAGCGCCGATGCTGTTGGGGACCGTCAGCTTCTGGACCGCGTGCTTGTTGAGGTGCAGCCGCCGGGCGAGGATCTGGGGCAGCACGTCGGTGTTGGCCAGGGAGTTGCCGAGGATCAGCACCCGGGGCTGGTGCTGGACCAGGAGATCCTCGATGTGCTCGCGTACCCCCCCCTGCACGACCCGACCGTTGATGATCCGGCCAGCGTTGTTCTCCTGGCGCCGATCGTCTTCGCTGGCCTGGTCTCCTGTGACCACCGCACACAGCAGCAGGATCAGGCAGGGCAAGAACAACGCCAGCGCGTAGGCGATCCTCTGGTGGACGCGGCGAGGGCCTGCGACCGGCTGTGTGTCCGCCATGGGCCACGTTAAGCTGGCCCGATGCCCGCTGCAACGCGGGATCAGCGGGAGGCAGGGTGGATCGGCGGGGCGCTCTCGTCCGCTATGGGCTCGGTGTGCTGGGGATCATCGCCGTGGGAGGAGCCCTGCTGGGGGGGCGCGCCCTGTGGAGCAGCAAGAGCGCCGCCGCAGACCGCCGGGACGCCGCCGCAGACCGCCGGGACGCCGCCGCAGACCGCCGGGACGCCGCCGCAGACCGCCGG
>DRPG01000059.1 GCA_011376105.1 Deltaproteobacteria bacterium | reverse complement strand
GGGGGCCATGGGCGCCAGCGGGGGCGGGGCCTGCTCCACGGGGCCGGGCCCCGGCCCCAGCCCGGTGACGAGCACCCGATCGGCCGCGATGTTGGCCACGCTGCTCACCAGCTGAGGCCCTCCTTCGATCTGGATCAGGTGCAGCCCCGCGGCCACCGTCAGCCCCTCTTCTGGAGGGATCGGGCGCCCATCGATCCACACGGTGCCTCCTCCCTCGGCCTCGATCGTGATGATCGCGGTCTGGGGACGGAGGGCATCCCACAAACGCTTGAGCTTTGCGCCGTGCTCGGCGGGGGGGCGAGCGCTCGAGTCGTGGCGCACCGCGAGGGTGCGCCGGATCGCCAGCTCCATCGCCCTGGCGTCGCCCCGGGACAGGGCGATCAGGGCGTCGAGCCGCCCCAGCCGCAGCAGCTCGTCGTTGCCCACCACCCGGCGGTGGCACTCCAGGGACACATAGGCCAGCCGGAGATCGTGCTGCGCCGACTCCAGCTCGGCGAGCTGGTAGGACGCCCAGGCCCGCTGAGCGAGGGCCCCTACGTCGGGACAGGGCTGAGCCGCTGCGCTGGACACGAGGAGCAAGGTAAGGAGGTTCATCGCAGCACCCTCGTGGAGTCCTGATCGTGGAGTCCGGGCAGTTTAGTCCACCCTGATCCCGACGCCCACCCGACGCCCACCCGACGCCCGCGACAAGGACGCGACCCTTCCTCATCTTTGCCACCACTGGGGTACATACAGATCATGGAGGGCCCCTCATGTCCACGACAGCTGGGTTGATCTTTGGTCTACGGAGCGAGAGCGGTGGCGGCGACAAGGCCACGATCCTGTCCGGGAGCGCTCGAGACAGCGGCGACACCAGCTGGATCGAGATCCCCTCGGGCCAGACCCGGGTCGTCGACCTGACCACGACGGGGCTCGGTGGGCTCGACACCGGCACAGTCCAGGCCAGCGAGTCCTATGCGTTGTATGTGATCAAGAGCCAGTCCGGTGTGGTCGGAGCCTTCGCCAGCCTCTCCTTCTCGCCCACCGGAGTGAACGTGCCGACCGGAGCCGTCATCCGGCGTGTCGGAGCGCTCGCGACCGACACCAACAAGAAGATCCATGCCTTCAGCCAGGTGGGCAACTCCTCCCAGCGCGTCGTCCAGTACGACGGCGCGCTGTCGAGCCTGGCGCGCCTGCTCGACGGCACCGCTCAGTCGCTGACCCCCATCGATCTGGGCCCCCTGGTGCCCCAACAGCAGGGCTCCGACAGCGCCAGCGTCAGCATCGTGCCCTCCGGAGCGGGCAACGTCACCTCGATCCAGGACGCGGGCGGCGGCCAGCAGGCCAGCATCAGCGTGCCGAGCACCCTGGGCTTCATCCCCACCAGCGGCACCAGCCGGATGGACTACACCAACAGCACCGCCGGTGGCACCACCAGCGTCTACGTCATCGGCTTCACCGACACGCTGTGAGCTCACCGGAGCGGATCCTCACGGCGCTGCAGCACCACGGCGTGGCCGTGGACGCGTCGCTGCGCGCTGAGATCGAGCAGACCTTCCACAGCCTCCCCTCCGAGGCCCCGACCTGGGTCGAGGGCCACGATGATGGGCCCCGGGGGCGAGGGCAGCCGGAGGATCCGCTGCTCCCGCCCCGCTACGGCCTGCGTCGGCTCCTGGGATCGGGCGGCATGGGTAGGATCTACGAGGTGGAGGACAGCCTGCTCGGCCGGACCGTGGCGATGAAGGTGGCGCTGAAGAAGCTGTCCGCCGCCGCCCTGAGCCGCTTCGTCTCCGAGGCCCAGGTCACCAGCCAGCTGGGGCACCCCGGCATCATGCCGGTCTACGAGCGGGGCCACCTCCCCAGCGGAGAGCCCTACTACACGATGCCGGTGATCCGGGGTCGCACCCTGGGCGAGCTGATCGGGGAGGTCCACCGGGCCTCGGGCCCCACACAGTGGCGGGCCTCCCCCCGGGGCGTCACCTTCCGGAGGTTGATCGGCCACCTCCTCGCGGTGTGTGAGGCGGTGGCCTACGCCCACAAGGTAGGGGTGGTCCACCGGGATCTCAAGCCGAACAACGTGATGATCGGAGACTTCGGCATCACCCTGGTGCTGGACTGGGGGCTGGCCCGGGTCATCGGGGCCCCCGAGCCAGACGTGCCCGACGATCCAGAGTCGACCTCGGGGGCGATCCAGACCGAGCGCACCCAGCAGACCACCCTCGGCACCCTGGACGGGACCGTGGTGGGCACGCCCGGCTACCTCGGCCCCCAGCAGGCCCGGGGGGAGCGGATCGACGCACGGGCCGACGTGCACGCGCTGGGCGCCACCCTGTACGAGGTGCTGACCGGTCACCCGCCCTTCCGGGGCGCTCGCTTCGACGCCCTCGCCGCCGTGATCCGCGAGCCAGCGCCGCCTCCGTCGGACGCACCCGGGCCGATCCCCGAGGAGCTCGAGGCGCTGGCGATGGCCTGCCTCCGCAAGGATCCCAGCGCTCGCCCGCCCGATGCCTCCGCCGTCGCAAAGATCCTCGCCGAGTGGCTCGAGGGCTCCCGCCTCAGGCAGCGGGCCCTGGCCGAGGTCGACGCAGCGGATCGCATCAGCGCCGAGATCCACCGGCTCCGGGATCGGGCCCAGACGCTGACAGCCCGGGCCGCCTCAGCCCTCGAGGGGGTCCCGCCCCACGCCCCCGACGCGCGGAAGCGAGCGGGCTGGCGCATGCAGGATCAGGCCGCGGACCAGCTCCGCCGCGCAGAGCTCCTCGACACCCGGTACGTCCAGACCCTCGAGGGGGCCCTGCGCGCGGTCCCCGATCTACCCGAGGCCCACCAGCGCCTCGCCGCCCACTACCAGGCGAAGCACGCCGAGGCCGAGGCGGCGGGCCGCACCAGCCAGGCGGCGGCCCTGGAGATCCTGCTCTCGACCCACGATCGCGGTGCGTTCGCCACCTACCTCTCGGGACGGGGCACGATCACCCTGCACACCGAGCCCCCCGGGGCCGAGGTGGTGGTGTTCCGCTACGAGAGCCGGGATCGTCGCCTGGTGGCCATGCCCTGGAGCCGCATGGGCACCACCCCGCTGATCGACGAGCCCCTGCCGATGGGCAGCTACCGCTTCGTGCTCCGTCACCCGGATCGAGCCAAGGTCCGGATCCCGATCTACATCCAGCGCTGCCAGCACTGGGACTCGATCCCCCCCGGCGCCTCCGACGCCTCGCCCCTGCTCCTGCCCGCCCCCGGGGCGCTGGGGGACGCCGATCGGTACGTGCCCGGGGGGCCATTCCTCGCGGGCAACGATCCCGAGGCCAACTTCCCGAGACCAGGCCACACGGTGTGGCTCGACAGCTTCGTGATCCGGCGGGATCCGGTGACCAACGCCGAATACATCCGCTTCCTCGACGATCTGGTGCTCCAGGGACGCGAGGACGAGGCGCTGGCACACGCTCCGCGAATGCCCGGGGCGAGCGAGCCGGTGTATGGTCGGGATCGAGAGGGCCGCTTCGTGCTCCGCCCCGACGCCGAGGGGCACGAGTGGCACCCCAGGTTCCCCGTGGTGCTGATCGACTTCGCCGGAGCCTGTGCCTACGCAGCGTGGGAGGCCGAGCGCACCGGGCTGCCGTGGCGGCTGCCCTGGGAGTTGGAGTGGGAGAAGGCCGCCCGCGGCGTCGACGGCCGCCTGTTTCCCTGGGGAGACTTCGCCGATCCCTCGTGGCTCAACATCCGGGATCACAGCGAGTCCCCCTACCCCACCGTGGTCGAGGGCTGTCCTACGGACGTGGGGCCGTACGACGTCCGGGGCATGGGCGGTAACGTGCTGGACTGGTGCCTCGATCGCTTCGCCCCCCTCCCCTCCGATCCAGCCCCCCCCGAGGCGCTGGCCCCCTGTGGAGAGCCCCGGGTCCTGCGTGGTGGTCAGTGGTACGGCGGCACCCGGATGGCCCGCTGTGCCAGCCGGGCCCCCTCGGACGAGCGCAACCGCGAGGTCCAGCTGGGCTTCCGGCTGGCGCGCTCGCTCCACCCGGGCGAGCACCAACACTCACTCCACCCGGGCGAGCACCAGCGCTCGCCCTCCGGGCTCAACCGCTGAGCTCGGGGCGCCCGACCCAGCGCCCCCGGGACACCTCGGACGCCAAGGACGCCGGCCGTCGAACAAACCAAGCCCCAAACAGCGATCTCACCGAACAAACCAAGCCCCAAACAGCGATCTCACCGAACAAACCAAGCCCCAAACAGCGATCTCACCGAGGGACCGACGGGCCAGCCGGGATCCTGCTGTACCGGCCGGGGCTCGCTACGGGCAGGTCCCGATGTAGGGCTGCCGCTCGGTGAACTTGTAGCACCAGGTGTCGGGGCCCTGGGCGTCGAGGTTGATCACAAACCAGACCTCCTGCCCATCGCTGGTCATGCGCACCGGGTAGCGGCCGGGCTGGAGCGCCAGCTTCTTTGGGGTGCGACCCACCGGCTCGTTGTCGAGCAGGATCTCGGCGCCGAACGGCGTCGACAGCAACCGGACCTCACGCAGATCGCCGGCGGGGGTGGGCGCTGGGGCCGAGACCGGGGCTGGGGTAGCTGGGGCCGGGGTGGCTGCCCCCTCGGCAGCAGGAGCGCTCGG
>DRPG01000058.1 GCA_011376105.1 Deltaproteobacteria bacterium | reverse complement strand
TCGGCGAGGGGGCCGATCAGCGCCGCGGTGCGTGCCATCAGCACGATCCGCCAGCCCTGTGCCGCGAAGGTACGGGCCAGCGCCTCACCGAGGCCTGGGCCGACCCCGATCACCACACACAGCGGTCGCTCTTGTCCTGACATGTTCGCTCCCGGCTCCTGGTTGGGACGGCTCGTATCGTCCCAGGGTGCCTGACAGGTTTTTGACCTGCTGGGGCCCCGTGGCCCGAGCCCCGGCGCCGGGGTTGGTCTACGTTCCCCCATGACCTTGCTGATCCTCGCGCTGGGCTGTGGAGGTGATCCTCCCAGCAAGCCTCCCCCCACAACCACGGCTCCGGCCCCGGTCCCCACCACCACCACCCCACCACGTCCGGCTGCACCTGCGCGGATCCTGGGTCCCCAGGAGCTGTCCGATGCGACGGTGCGGCTGCGTGGAGACGCGACCACCCGCTGTGTGGGGGCCAACATCGCCGGTGCCGGCGACACCGACGGCGACGGGATCGATGATCTGCTGATCGGAGCGAGGTGCGACGCCCTGGGGGGCTCGGGCTCGGGCCGGGCCTGGCTGGTGCCCGGGGGCCTCGATCCAGGAGAGCACGCGCTGCTCGATGTCGCGTCCGGCTCCCTGAGCGGGACCGAGCCCCAGCAGGCGGTCGGCTGGTTCCTCGATGGCGCCGGCGATCTCGACGGCGACGGACTGCACGACATCGTGGTCGGCGCCCCCTCCAGCGTGTCGGAGCTCTCGGGCTTCGTCGGCGTGATCTATGGCCCCCTCACCGACGATCGACCCCTCGATCAGGCCGACGCGGTCTTGCTCGGCCCCTCAGGCGGCGGCGCGGGTCGGGTGGTGGGGGATCTGGATCTGACCGGCGACAACAACGCCGATCTGGTGATCTCCGACGCCCAGTACTTCCTGCCCCCCGCCGATCCGGTCTCGAGCACGGTGTGGATCATCGGAGATGCGCCCGTGGGCGACGTCGATCTCGACACCTCGGCCGTGGCCCGGGTGATCGATCAAGGCACCGCCTACCTCGGCTCGCGCCTCGCCGGCGGCGGCGATCTCGACGGCGACGGGGTCGATGATCTGATCCTCAGCTCGTGGCAGAACCTCGCCTACACCCTGTCGGGACCGCTGTCAGGGGATCTGTCCCTGGACGACGCCACCAGCTCGTTGGTGGTCCCCGATCTCGGTGATGTACAGCCCTCCTTCACCGGCGCGGTGCTCTCGGTGGGGGGCGGCGGCGACGGCGACGGCGACGGCAAGGACGACATGCTCGTCGCCCAGGCCTACATCTCCTACGTCCGCGACGGGCGGGCATGGATCGTCCGGGATCCTCAGGGCACCGGCCTCGACATCGAGGTGTATGCGATCGCGTCCCTGATCGGAGAGACCGAGAGCTGGGCGGGCGACAGCCTCGCCTGGCTCGGTGATCTCGACGGCGACGGGTTCGACGATCTGGCCGTCGGAGCCCCCCGACACACCCACAACGGCCTCGACGCGGGTGCGGTCCACCTGCTGTACGGGCCCCTGCAAGGCCAGATCGCGCTGGCGGACTCAGACGCGGTGTTCTTTGGAGAGGGCACGAGCGACATGGCCGGCGCGGTGGCCAACGTCGGCGATCTCGACGGCGACACCTGGCCCGATCTGGCGGTGGGGGCCCTGTCGTGGGGCCAGGGCGACGACCACCCCGGCGCGGTCTATGTGGTGCTGCCCAGCGCGCTGTAGCCGGAGCCCCGGCGCGGTCTCTGTGGTGCTGCCCAGCGCGCTGTGCCCAGCCTCACCGGGCGGGCCAAGCGCGTCAGCGCGCCAGGTCGGTCCTCAGCGCGTCAACGCGCCAGGTCGGTCCTCAGCGCGTCAACGCGCCAGGTCGGTCCTCAGCGCGCCAGGCGGGTCTCGGGCCAGGCCGCGTGCCAGCCAAACCAGAACGCCCGGTGCGCGGGCACCCGGGGCAGCGCCCCGTCCCGGCCCATCAGCCACTCGTAGGCCGCCTCCCGATCGGCCAGCTCGACCCCGGTACCGGCGACAAGCCAGCGCCAGAGCTGATCCACCACCTCCTGCTGGGTCTGGAAGCGCAGGATCTCAAGCGCCATCGGGACCCGGGAGGGCTCGAAGTCTGCGGTGATCCGCCGCAGGGCCGCCCTGCGGCGCCTCGGGTTAGGCTGGAGCAGGGCGAGGAAGTCCGAGGCACACAACTCCCCGGGTGCTGTGGCCGCGGGGGGGGCGCCGGGGGGGGCGCCGGGGGATGTTGCAGGGGCGCCAAAGGCCCCGAAGGCGTGGATCAGGGAGAGGAGGACACAGGACAGGAGCATGCCCAGAGTATGGCGCCCGGCCCTGTGGGGTCACCGGCCCCGATCAGTCACACAGGCCCGCCTCACAGGGGGCTGAGACCTGCCCCTCGGTGTCGCTGCCCCAGCAGCGCACCGAGCCTCCAAACAGCAGGGCACAGGTGTGATCGTCGCCGGCGTCGAGATCGATCACCAGGGAGGCATCGAGCAGCGGCACGTTGCGCTGGTCATGACGGTTGTCTCCCCAGCAGTAGACCCGCTCGTCGTCCACGGCACAGGCATGGAGCTTGCCCACGGTGAGCAGCCGGGGCGCGCCCACCCCCCGGATCGGGCGCCAGCCCCCCGATCCCCGGCAGCGGATCCCCCGCTCACCGCCGAAGCACTGCTGCAGGTAGCTGCCGTCGAGGTGATCCACCCCCGTCCCCGCGATCTGGGCGCTGTGGTGGAAGCCCAACACATGCATCACTGGATCGAAGCAGGCGACTGTGCCCGACTCGGTCAGAGCGCAGGTGTCGAGGCCGGTCACCGCCAGGGCCGTGGCCGCCCCCTCCAAGGGGATCGGGGTCAGCTGAGTGTTCTCGTCGGGCTCCCGCGACATCCAGCACCAGACGCCCCCCTCGGTGTCCCTCGCGCACAGGCTGGCGCCGGTCTCGATCTCGACGAAGGGGGATCGGCGGACGCGGATCCGATCGTTGGGCCGGTAGCAGCGCTCCTCAGCGCCGTCCCGGGTGCAGACCTCCCGATCGAAGACCTGCAGCGCTCCACGGACCGCGCCGGCCACCGACAGCGCTCCCCAGCAGCGGAACCGCCCGTCCTTCAGCTCGAGGCAGGTGGTCTTCTCTCCGAGGGAGAGCCCGACCACCAGCGGCCGAGGAGGGGGCTTGGGGGGCGCGCGGTGGATCGCGGGGG
>DRPG01000057.1 GCA_011376105.1 Deltaproteobacteria bacterium | reverse complement strand
CCCAGCCCCCACCGGCCGCGACCCAGCCTGCGTCGCCTGCACCGCCTGCGGCCCAGCCGAGCCCGCCCAGGCAACCCCCACCCCAGGCAGCGGCCCACCCGGCTGCCACCGGCGGCATCGATCAGCTGATCCAGACCATGGTCCCCGGTGCAGCCGTGATCCAGCAGGCGACGGTGGCCAACGCTGACGTGTTCCGGGCCCTGTGGCGCGCCCACCTGGCCCGGGGCCAGGCCGAGCAGGACGTCCGGATCATCGCGACCGCCGCGTCGCTCCTCGAGGCCCTCGATCGACTGGGCCCGAGCCAGATCGTGGCCGCCCGGATCTCGCTGGCTGGCCAGGAGTGGGGCGCATGGATCGATCTCGAGCGCTCCCTGCTCCTCGGTGCCGCTCAGCCCGCGGAGGTCTACCTCGCAGGCACGCTGTAGCCACCTCGATCCCTCCGGAGCACGCCCCCAGGACCGCACCGGGTGAGATCGAGCCGCGCTGGGCGATCTCGAGACCTCCGGGCCCGCTCGGAGATCGAGATCAACCCGGGCCCCACCGGCGATCCCAGAGATCGAGATCAACCCGGGCCCCCCCCGATGGCCTTGGGTCACGCCGGGTGGCCTCGGATGGTCGGGCTACACCCACACGATCCGGGCCCCACCCAGACACCACCCGATG
Source organism: Deltaproteobacteria bacterium (assembly GCA_011376105.1). GTDB lineage: Bacteria > Myxococcota_A > UBA796 > UBA796 > DRPG01. The sequence goes on along the minus strand of DRPG01000057.1, from coordinate 11,425 downwards.
GCCTCGGGTGGTCCCAGCTCAGGCCGGGCGAGCTGGATCCTCAGGCTCCAGCAGGCCCCCCCGGACCCACAGCGCTACATGCCGCCGTTCTCGTCGTTCATCCGGATCTCGAGGGTCATGGGGTTGACCGCGCAGTCGGCGGTGATGCGCATGCCCCACTGCTCGTACTCGGTGGTGTAGAAGGCGTAGATGTTGTAGTCGCCGGGGCCCGGCAGGAGGCAGTCGAACGTGTTGGGCCCGGTGCTCGAGCACTCCTCGTTGTTCCACTCGACGGTCGCGCCCTCGATCGGCGCGTCGAAGGTGTCGACCACCGTGGCCATGAGGGTGATGGTCTCGCACCCCGCGTTCGTCGCGGTCTCCTCCACATCTCCGCCACACCCGATCAACCCGAATGAGGCACACACACACACGATCCTGGACCAGGAACACACCACAGCAACCTCCACAGGGCCTGGGGTGGAGTCTACCCGCTGTGGGCTCAGCGGCAGGCCTCAGCGAGGGAGAGGAGCTCCGCCTCGTCGAACCGGTAGATCTGATTGCAGAAGTTGCACTGGACCTCGGCGCCGTGATCCTCGGAGCCCATCTCGCGCAGCGCCTCCGCCCCCAGACCGATCAGGGTGGCCTCAAGGCGCTCCCGGGAGCAGCCACACTGCCAGCTCAGCGCGCGGTGCTCGAGCAGGTGGATCGGATGATCCCCCAGGGACCCGAACGCCAGCTGAGTCAGCAGCTGCGAGATCTCAGCCCCGCGCACCCAGCCATAGCGTGCGTCGAAGATGTCCCGATCCAGGGAGGGATGATCGGGCTCTTCGGGCAGACGCTCCAGCAGCAGCCCCCCGGCCTGCACCACCCGACCGCCCTCCGCCTGGCGGACCCCGATCCGCAGCACGTCGTCGACCTGGCTCGAGGTCTCGAGGTGCAGAGACAGCGCTTCCTCGATGGTGGCGTCGGCGACCGATGTGATCCCCCGGTACAGCTCGCGGGATCCCAGGCTCTTGACCGCGACCAGCACACCCCGCAGTCGACCCGCCTCCAGCCGAAGATCCGCGGGGGTGATCCGGGCGCGGAGGGAGCCCTCGGTGGACACGTCGGCGTAGACCGAGCACCGGGGGTGCTCGCCCTGCAGCTGCAGCGTGATCTTCTCCTCTCCCTTGATGTGGGCTGCGTTGAGCGCTGCAGCCACCAGGGCCTCGGCCCCGAGCCGCGCGGCGTCGGGCCCCAGGCCATGGACGATCCGGGTGTGCTCGGCGAGGGCAGCGGCCTCCACCAGGATCAGCCGAACCGCTCCCTCGTCGAGGAAGGCGCGGACCAGGGTCCCGGAGGGGGTGGAGGGGGTGGAGGGCACGCCGGCCGCTATCGAGCCAGGGCCCTCCCAGCAAGGTAAGGAGCGGCCATGCGAACCGCCGTCGTCATCCCCGCCCTGAACGAGGCCGAGAGCCTGCCCGCGGTCCTCGGGGATCTCCCGGAGGTCGAGCGGGTGGTCGTCGTCGACAACGGCTCGATCGACGAGACGACCCAGGTCGCGGCCCGCCTCGGCGCTGAGGTGGTGTGCGCCCCCCGCAGAGGCTACGGCACGGCGGTCCAGGCGGGCATCAACCACCTTTGGGGCGATCCCCCCGAGGTCTTGGTGATCCTCGACGCGGATCACGCCGATCCCCCCGAGGCGCTGGGGCTGCTGGTCCAGCCCATCGCCGAGGATGTCGCCGATCTGGTGCTGTCGGATCGAACTACCACGGCTGAGCCCGACGCGCTGACCTTCGTCCAGCGCTTCGGCAACGGCCTGGCCACCCGGCTGATCCAGCTCGTCAGCGGCCACCGCTACCGCGACATGGGGCCGTTCCGGGCCATCCGCTGGTCCTCGCTGCTGCAGCTGCAGCTGGAGGATCCCACCTGGGGCTGGAACGTGGAGATGCAGCTCAAGGCGATCCGTGCCGGCCTGCGTGTGCTGGAGCTCCCCCTGCCATACCGCGCGCGGACGAAGGGGCGCTCCAAGATCAGCGGGAGCCTCCGTGGTGCCGCCCGGGCGGGGGTGAAGATCGTGTACGCAGTGGCCCGCTACCGGTAGGCTGTCGTCGACACCAGGGAGTGCTGATCTTGCCCCACCTCATCCCCCCCGCCGATCAGATCCGGACCGTCCACATCATGGGGGTCGCAGGCACCGCCATGGCCGCCCTCGCCGGGATGCTCAAGGACGCTGGCTATGCCGTGACGGGCTCCGACAAGGCCGTGTACCCGCCGATGTCGACCTACCTCGAGTCCCTCGGGATCCAGGTCATGCAGGGCTATGTCGGCAGCAACCTGGACCACAGCCCCGATCTCGTCATCGTGGGCAACGTCATCCGCGCGATCTACGAGGAGGCTCAGGTCCTGCTTGAGCGAGATCTACCGTACTGCAGCTTCCCCGAAGCCTTCGGAGCGCTCTTCCTCCGGGATGCACACAGCATCGTGATCGCGGGCACCCACGGCAAGACCACCACCACCAGCCTCACCGCCTGGCTGCTCGAGGCCGCCGGCAAGGAGCCGGGGTTCCTGGTGGGGGGCATCGCCAAGAACTTCGATCGGACCGCCCGGGCTGGCTCGGGCCAGGTGTTCGTGATCGAGGGCGACGAGTACGACACCGCGTTCTTCGACAAGGGGCCTAAGTTCCTCCACTACCGGCCAAAGACCTGCATCCTCACCTCGGTGGAGTTCGATCACGCGGACATCTACCGCGACCTCGATCACGTCAAGGAGAGCTTCCGTAGGCTGGTGGCGATCCTGCCCCACGACGGCACCCTGATCGTCCGGGGCGATGATCCGGGGGCCCGCGACGTCGCCACCGGGGCCCGGTGCCGGGTCTGGACCTATGGCGCGGGCCAGCTGTGGGATGGCCGCGTCGAGTCCGTCGACACCGACACCGGCACGATGCGCTTCACCGTGCTGCGGGACGGCTCCGCCCTGGGCACCTTCACCAGCGCCCTGGTGGGGGAGCACAACCTGTACAACCAGGTGGCGGCCTGCGCCGCGGCCGCGGCCTACGGCGTGGATCCGGAGGCCCTGGGGGCAGGGTTCGACACCTTCGCGGGCATCCGCCGCCGCCAGGAGGTCATCGGAGAGCCCGGCTCGGTGACGGTGATCGATGACTTCGCCCACCACCCCACCGCGGTCCGGGTCACCCTCCACGCCCTGCGGGAGCGCTTCGGGGGGCGGCGCCTGTGGGCGGTCTGGGAGCCCCGCTCCGCGACCTCGCGCCGCAGCGTGTTCCAGCACGACTACGCCGACGCCTTTGGCGCTGCCGATCGGGTGGTGATCGCGAGGCCGTACGATCAGAGCAGCATCCCGGAGGGCGAGCGCTTCTCGTCCGAGCAGCTGGTGCAGGATCTGGCGGCTCGCGGGGTAGACGCGCTGGTGCTCGACGACGCGGACGCCATCGCCCAGACCGTCGCGGCCCGGGCGAGGCCCGGAGACGTGATCGCGATCTTGAGCAACGGAGGCTTCGGGGGCCTGCACCAGCGCCTGCTCGAGCTGCTCGAGGCAGGCACCTCCAGCCCCTGATCCCAGCCAAGCCCAGGAGGATCTAGCGTCCAACACAGGCCAGGACCACGGGCCCGGCTCAGGCCTCGATCAAGACTGGATCCCAGACCTCGATCAGGGGATCGCCTGGGGGTAGCGCTTTCGGACAGCCAGCACAAACAACCCCACGGCCCCCGACACCACCCCAGCCCCCGCCAGCGAGAGCACCTCCAGCCAGGCGGTGTTGCGCACCCACCGGGCGCGGCCCGTGCTCAGGGTGGCCAGCCCGGTCATCACCTCGGCGCAGCCCACGATGAGCAGCCACATCCCGAAGCAGGCCGGCAGCCCCCCCAGCCAGCCCAGCCCGAAGCACTGCACCGCCGACATGATGAAGACGTTGAACAGGCCCGACAGGAGCTGCATCGTCCCGGCGATCCGGATCACCTGGGCGTCATCGAGGGGATCGGCCACCGCGGCCCCGGCGCCCTCAGGTGCGGTGGGGGGCAGGAGCGCGACGGTCTGACCCGCCTCGTGGGCGTTCGCGACCGGCCGGGGCAGGGGCTCGGTGACCTCGATCCCACCCTCCCCTTCCCACTCGGAGACCATCGCGGCCACGTCGGGGGGGACCAGGTGGCCGAGGGCAGCCGCGAACGCATCGGTGCTCTGGAAGCGCTCACCGGGCTCGGGCTCCAGCGCCCTGCGGACCACCGGGGCGAGCACGCCGGCGGTCTCCGGCAGGGGATCGCGATCCCCCTGCACGATCCGCTGCATGATCGCAAAGTCGGTCGAACCAGAGAACGGTGGTTCTCCCGCAACCATCTCGAACAGCACCACCCCGAGGGCGAACAGATCCGAGCGAGCGTCGACCTGGTTGGGGTGCTCGATCTGCTCGGGGCTCATGTACGCGATGGTACCCATGGTGCCCGAGCCCTTGGTGAGGTTCGAGCCCCGGAGCTTGGCGATCCCGAAGTCGAGCACCTTCACCAGGGGCAGCCGCCCCGGTCGATCGATCAGGAACAGGTTCGCAGGCTTGAGATCCCGGTGGATCACCCCCGCCTCGTGTGCGTGCCCCACCGCTGAGAGGGCCTGCAGCAGGATCGAAGCCGCGACGGGGGGAGGCATCGGCCCAGATCTCAGGCGCTCCTCGAGATCCTCCCCCTCGAGGAAGTCCATCACCAGGCCCGCGATCCCTGGCTCATCGACCACATCGGTCACCCGGACCAGGGCCGGGTGGCGGACCTGAGCCAGCACCTGCCCCTCGTGGATGAAGCGGGCCCGCAGGGCGTCACGCTTGGCGAGGTTCGGATCGAGGATCTTGATCGCGTGCCGGGAGCCCAGCGCCGTGTGGCGGGCCTGATAGACCGAGGCCATCCCCCCGGAACCCAGGAACGACACGATCTCGTAGCTTCCGATCTGTACACCGGGATCCAGCACCCGCTCGACCTCCACAGGCACCGTACCGCTGAACGCGCGGCCCTGCTCTGGGTACGCATGGGACAGCCCGAATGTTGCGCTCGAACGGATCGTGAGCCCGATCCGGTGATCGGGGGCCGAAGATCGGGGGCGCGCCCGGGGTCGGCGCCGGCCCCAATCCCGGGCTCCACGAGCCCTAGGCCGCCCGGAGCAGCCCGAGCCTGCGCTGGACTCGAGAGCTGGCCTCTGGCCCGCGCTGGAGCCGGCCCCGGCCCCTCCCGGCCCCTCCCGGCCCCTCAGAACCGGAGGTAGGGGCGCCACTCAGCGGGGGCGTCGCCCATGACCATGCCCCTCCGACCCAGCTGCAGCGCGTTTGGCACGCTCGGGGGCGGCTCGAGGGGCATCTCGGCCTCCTCCGGGGTTCGATCCCCCTTGCGCCGGTTGCAGGGCGCACAGGCCGTGACGACGTTCTCCCAGGAGGTACGCCCACCCCTGGAGCGAGGCATCACGTGATCGATCGTCAGCTGTGCCGAGCTCCCCTCCCGGCCGCAGTAGCAGCACCGGAAGCCATCGCGCAACAAGACGTTGCGGCGCGTGGGCGGGATCACCCGGGGCATGCGATGGAGCCAGCCCGGAGCCCGGATCACCGCCGGGATGGGGAACGAAGCACCCGGTGTGTGGACCACGCGCGCATAGTACTCCAACACCTCGACCCGCTCTGAGAGATCGAGACACACCGCCCTGCGCCAACCGATCGCCCGCAGGGGCTGGAACGCCTTGTCCAGGAGCAGGGCCCGGCACGACTCGAGGGTCGGGGTTGGTTCGATGAGTGCAGACACCACCTCACCCATAGCCCGTTAGGTCCCCTCCATGGACGGTTTGGAGCTGCCGGCGATGCGAGGGCCCGTCCCCGGGCCCAGGGCACGCGCCGCGATCGACATCCTCGCCACCCACGAGTGCCCCGCCATCATCCAGCGCCGTGCCCGTCGGGCTGCGGCCCTGGGCACGGCGAGCGACGATCCCATCGTGTGGGATCGGGCGGTGGGCGCCAACGTGTGGGACGTCGACGGCAACCGCTACGTCGATCTCACCTCAGGCTTCGGCGTCGCCCTGGTGGGGCATCGCCACCCAGCGGTGGTGGCCGCGGTGGAGCGCCAGCTGGGTCGCCTGATCCACGCCATGGGGGACGCCTGGCCCGACGCCTCGCGGATCGAGCTGCTGGGTCGCCTGGCGGCCTTTGCCCCCCCCGAGCTCTCGGTCGCGATCCTGGGTTTGTCAGGATCTGATGCGGTGGATGCCGCGATCAAGACCGCCCGCCTGGCCACCGATCGCCGAGGGATCCTGGTCTTTGAGGGGGCCTACCACGGCCTAGCCCTCGGCGTCCTCGGGCTCCAGAGCGCCAGGCCAGCGTTCAGCGAGCCCTTCGCCGACGTCACCCACCCCGCGATCACCAAGCTCCCCTGGGGTTGCCCCCCGGACGTGGTCGCGGCCGTGCTGGCTGAGGGCACCATCGGCCTGGTGCTGGTGGAGCCGATCCAGGGCAGGGGCGGGATCCGCCCGGCGCCGCCGGGCTGGCTCGCCCGGCTCGCCCAGCTCACCCGGGCGTCGGGAGCGCTGTTCGCCCTCGACGAGATCCAGACCGGGATGGGCCGCACCGGGGTCCCCCTCGCCGGTGGATCCGAGGGGGTGGTGCCCGATCTGGTGTGCGTTGGCAAGGCGCTGGCCGGTGGCTTCCCCCTGTCCGCCTGCCTGGGCACACCCCGGGCGATGGAGGCCTGGGGGGCCTCCACCGGTGAGGCGATCCACACCCAGACCTTCCTCGGCCACCCGATCGGCTGTGCCGCAGCCCTCGCGGTGCTGGATCTGCTCGAGGGGGGGCTGCTCGAGCAGGTCCAGGAGCGGGCGGGGGCGCTGGAGGCCCACCTCGGTCCGCTGCGGGGCCGGGGGCTGATGCGGGCGCTGGAGCTCGGCGAGGGGATCGACGCCCTGGCCGCGAGCCGGGCCCTGCTGCAGCGAGGCTTCCTGGTGCTGCCCGCGGGGCCCACCTCGCTCCAGATCGTCCCCCCGGTCTGCCTGACGGATCCTCAGCTCGGAGCGCTGGCGCAGGCCCTCCGGGAGATCCCGTGAGGCCCTGGACCGGAGCCGCGGCCTCCCTGGCGGATCGGATCGCTGCGTTCGTCCGCGGCAGCCTCGGTGGCGCCGCACCGGAGCCCTTCGAGGCGCTGGCCCTGGCGATCCACCGCTGGCAGGCCGCCCACGATCCTGTGCTCGCGTCGCTGATCGAGGCCCCGGTGCGGCGGTGGGATCAGATCCCGGCGGTGCCGGTGGCCCTGTTCAAGGATCTCCCGATCGGGACCGTGGGTCGCGACGAGCCCGCGGTGATCTTCCGCACCTCCGGCACCACGGGGGGCGGCCGGGGCAGCCACCGGATCCGGAGCTCGGCCCTGTACGATCTGGGGGCCACCGCCTGGGCAAGGCGCTGCGTCCCGGGGATGCCGTCGCGGATCGTCGCCCTGCTCGAGGATCCGGCCACAGCTCCGGACGCCTCCCTGTCCCACATGGTCGCCCGGTTCGGCGACGTCAGCTGGCACGCCCCCGGGGGCCAGCTCGATCTGGAGGGCCTGCGGTCCCGCCTCGACGGCGAGGGCGCGCCGGTGCTCCTCGCCAGCACCGCCTTCGCCCTGGCGCAGTGGCTGGAGGCGGCCCCCGCGGCCCTGCCCCGGGGCTCGGTCGTGATGGTCACCGGTGGCTTCAAGGGCCGGGTCCACCGCCTCGAGGGCGACGCCCTGTACCGAGCCACCCACGATCGTCTCCGCCCCGCCCGGCTGGTCACTGAGTACGGGATGACCGAGCTGTCGAGCCAGCTGTGGGGGGCCCCGGGGCTGCCCTACCTGCCCCCGCCGTGGCTGCGGGTCGTCGCGATCGATCCCCGGAGCGGATCACCGCTGCCCGAGGGGCAGGAGGGCCAGCTGCGGCTGTACGATCTGTGCAACCTCGACAGCACCCTGGGGATCGAGACGATGGATCAGGGGAGGATCCGCTCCGACGGTGCGGTGCAGCTGCTGGGTCGGCTGCCGGGTGCACCGGCGAGGGGCTGCTCCCTGACCGTCGAGGAGGCCTGGGTCAAGGCCGGCCCAGGGGGTGATCCAACATGAGCTGGACCGCTGTCCGTCGGTGGCGGGATCGGCTCCGCGCCCACGATCCAGCGCCGAGCGTGCCCCACCTGTCCCCCCAGGGGGCCCGGGCCGCCTGGGATGCGGCCCTCGATGCCCTGAGCGATGAGGCCCTAGACCAGGTCGCGGCGATCGAGGGTGAGCCCCCTGGTGCAGCGGTGATGGTGTGTGCCCGCACCGTGTTCACCGCCCCCCTGGAGTGGTGCGCCGTGCTGCTCGGCCGGGGCACCCCCCTGATCCTCAAGCACCCGACGGGCCAGCCGGGGATCACCCCGATCCTGACGAGGGAGGCTCAGGCCCTGGGGCTCCCGCTCAGCCACACCGATCGCCGCGACGTGCTGTCCGACGCAGCGCTGTGCATCACCATGGGCAGCGACGCGACCGTGGCCTCCGTCGACGAAGCCCTGCCGGAGCACGCTCGACACCTCGGCTTTGGCCACCGCTTCTCCGTCGCCTGGATCACCCGCGCGGGCTCGGTGGCCGCCGTCGCCCAGGACGCAGCCCTGCACGACGGGGCGGGCTGCATGAGCCCGGTGGCCTTGTTCACCCCCTTGCCCCCCGCCCAGATCGTCACCCCGCTGGCGGCCGCGATGATCGACGCCCAGCGCTCGATCCCCCGGGGAGAGCTGGCCCCGGCCACCGGGGCGACGATCCGCCTCCGGCGTGCCCTGGCCCTGGCGGTGGGCACGGTGACCGAGGGCGAGGCCTGGGCGCTCCTCGAGCTCCCGGTGGCGTGCTTCGTCCCCGTCGCCCTGCCCCGGGTCCTCGCGGTGCACCAAGTCGCCGATCGCGCGACCTTCGAGGCGCTCCTCGCTCCCCACCGGCTCGGGCTGTCCACCATCGGCACCGACGATCCAGCGCTGGCGCTGCCGGGGGTCCGCTGCTGTGCACCGGGCCAGATGCAGCGCCCCCCCCTGGTGCGACACCACGACGGCGTCGACTGGCTACGCCGGACCCTGGGCTGAGCTCCGCTGTGATGCAGCCGAGATCGGAGCCCCGGGGCTCCGGCGCTACCGCAGGGGGCGCCGGGTCGCGTCCCGGATGTTGGACTGCTCCCGGAGGCGGATCAGGGCCTCGCGCTCGATCTGCCGGACCCGCTCCCGGGACAAGCCCATCTCCTTGCCCACCTCGGACAGGGTGCGAAACTCGCCGTCCTCGAGCCCATAGCGGCGGGTGAGCACGAAGCGCTGCCGCTCCGACAGCACCAGCTCGAAGGCCTCATGCATCCGGGCGAGCTCCTGGGCCTGGATCGCGTCGACGTCGGGCTGGGTCGCCTCGTCATCGGACAGGAACCGCTCCAGGGGCCTCGGCCGGGGCCCGTCGTCGATCGGCTGCTCCAGCGAGATCGTGTTGCCCTGGGACAGCAGCAGCTCAGCCCGCTCCTTGTCGATCCCGACCTCGTTGGCCAGCTCTGCGATGCCATAGGGCATGCCCGCGGCCTCGAACCGCTTCATCGCCTTGCGGAGGTTCCTCGTCTGCTCGACGGCGCAGCCGGGCAGCCGGACGGGCCGGCCGGTGTGATCGATGGCGCGGGTCATCTGAGCCCGGACCCACCACCGCGCGTACGTCGAGAACCGGATCCCTCGATCTGGATCGAAGCGCTTGGCGGCCCGGAGCAGCCCGATGTACCCCTCCTGGACCAGATCCTCCTCGTCCATGAACGGGCCCGCCAGCTTGCGAGCCTCGCCGTGGGCGATCCGACGACCGCTCATCGCCAGGCGCCAGCGCAGGGACTCGGCCTGGGCCCACGCCCCCTTGGCCTTTCGGGCCTGCTGGCGGAGCTTTGGATCATCTTTGCCGGCCTTCCAGACCGCCTCGACAGCGGCCTCCAGACGATCCACTGAGCCCGCACGGGTGCGCTCAGCACGATCGGGGGTCTGCTGGAGGATCGACTGAGCGTCGTTGTGGGCCTCGATCGCATCCCTTGCGGCCTCTTCGGCGGCGTGGATGGCGCGGGCGATGTCCTTCTCCTCGTCTGCCGTCAGTCGCTCGGATCTGCGATCTGAGGAAAGGAACGAAAATGGCTTGGCCATGGTCTGTTGGTCAACCCTCGCGGCGCACGACTAAGGTTAAGGAGATCCGGGTCGTTGTACACGGCCCGATGGACAAACACCAGGAACGGCCCCACAGGCCTGTCCACCCGGGGGTGGTTCCATGATAACGCGATGGTCCGCCGCGCTTGCGTGTGCGCCTGTCCGGCCCGGGCGCCCGGGGGAGGATCCAGCCCTCCCCCGGACCAAGCCCACCAAGGAACCTCCAAACGGCGCCACCAGGCCGCTGCAGATCGCGAACAACACCGACACCTCCCTCATCAGATCCCCCCACTGGTACCGATGCGCCGCCTCCGTCTTCCCCTGAGCGCAGGCCCGGGCGACCACCTGCGGGCGCTGCCACAGGTGATCGTCGCTGAGCTGGTGGCCACGGTGCGGTGTGCGGCCTGGCCGCTGGCTCGGCTGCGCCCGCTGCCCCCCGAGCCCCCCCCTCAGCGCCCGATCGTGCTGGTCCACGGTTACCTGGGCCACCCCGCGATGTTTCGCCCCCTGATCCGCAGGCTCCGCCGGGCGGGCCTGGGCCCCACCCACTGTGTGGGCTACCCCTCCACCCGCTGGACCCTCGACGAGATCGTGGTCCGGATTGGATCGGTGGTCCAGGCCCTAGACACCGACGGCCCCGTCGATCTGATCGGGCACTCCCTGGGGGCGGTGGCCAGCCGGGCCTACCTGCGGTGCTTTGGAGGCGCCGAGCACGTCCGACGCTTTGTCTCCCTCGGGGGCCCCCACGCAGGCACCGCCCTGTTCCGCCTCACCCCCCCCAACCTGTGGGATGTGCTGGACCCCGACGGCCCCTGGGTCCACCGCCTCGCCGGGGGACCCGAGCCGGTGCCCACCACCGTGGTCCGCTCCCGCTATGATCACCACGTGGTGCCTCCGGTGCGGGCCTCCCTGCCCGACGCAGACGAGGTGGTGCTCTCAGGCCAGGGCCACAACGGCTTGCTGTGGTCGTCCACCGCCCACGACGCTGTGATCGACGCGCTGATCCGGGACTGATCCGAAGGCCCCGGCCCACGCCCCGGGCCCCGCTTAGGCCCCGCTCAGCCCGCGACCGTGCCCGGAGCGGGCGATCGCCGGGTCCCTACTCGGGATCTTCGGGGTGCAGGGAGTAGATCTCAGCGCCGACGGTGGGCCCCCCAGCACCCGCAGCGCGCCCTGGCAGCGCCCCTGGGGCCCCCGGGCCCTCCGGCGCCTCCCGTGGGCCCTCCGGCGCCTCCCGTGGGCCCTCCGGCGCCTCCCCCGGGCCCTTCAGCGCCTCCCGTGGGCCCTTCAGCGCCTCCCCCGGGCCCTCCAGCGCCT
>DRPG01000056.1 GCA_011376105.1 Deltaproteobacteria bacterium | reverse complement strand
GCAGGGCGTAGGCGCCCGCTCGAGCCACGAGCCACTCGTGCCCGCCCGTGCGCAGATCGATGCCTACGAGCACACCCATGCTCTCCTCCGAGCGGCGGAACTCTATCAGACCCACGCACCCTGTCGCCCAGAATCTAGTCTTGACGGCGCGGGAGGGGACTGGATACGTGCTCGTCGCACTGAAAGTTCAGAACATTCTGAACATTTGGAGCCTTGGAGTCAGATGTCTCCCAACGAGCAGGAGATCCAGGAGCGACACTTCGTCGAGGAGTTTGGGCTGCTCTACGAAGAGCTTGGGGGATCCAGGATGATGGGGAGGATCGTCGGCATGATGTTGATCTGTGATCCCCCCCACCAGTCGTCTCAGCAGCTCGCCGAGTACCTCGGCGCGAGCCGGGGCACGATCAGCACCCTCACGCGACAGCTGCTGCAGGTGGGGCTGCTGCAGAAGGTCCCGATGCCCGGCAGCCGGGCCACCTACTTTCGGATGGAGGACACCGGCTGGTCCGACATGGTGCAGGCGCGCATCGCCTACCTCAAGATCCTGCAGGGCGTCGCGGATCGGGGGCTGTCGATCCTCGAGGGCGCTCCCCCTGAGCGGAGGAAGCGCCTCGAGCACTTCAAGGCCTTCTACGACTACCTCGAGCGGGAATTTCAACCGATCATCGACCGTTGGGGCGCACGAGACCCCGAGGAGGCGACATGATGTGGATCCTGGCTGCGTTGCTCGGCGGCGCCCCCGCCTGGGGGCAGGCGCCCCCCGAGCCCACGATCGAGGAGCTGCTCAACGCCACCGACGATGCCTCGCGGGGCGAGTCCAGCATCGCGGTGATCCGGATGGAGATCAAGACCTCCCGCTACGAGCGCTCGATGAAGATGAAGGCCTGGTCCAAGGGCACCGAGCGCTCCCTGATCAAGATCCTGGAGCCCGCCAAGGACGCGGGGCTGACCACCCTAAGGGTTGGAGATAACCTCTGGAACTACCTGCCCAAGGTCGACCGCACGATGAAGATCCCGTCGGGGCTGATGGGGGGCTCGTGGATGGGCAGCCACTTCACCAACGACGATCTGGTGCGCGACAGCCGACTGTCCGAGGACTTCACCTACGAGCTGACCCAGCGCCCCGGCGAGGGGGGCGACAACTACATCGTCTCCTGTGTACCCAAGCCCGACGCGCCGGTGGTCTGGGGCAAGGTGGTCGCTGAGATCCGCCCCGACAAGGTGCCGGTCAAGGTCGACTACTACGACGATGACGGCACCTTGGTCCGCACCATGTCCTACGACGACGTCCGTGAGGTCAACGGCCAGCTCTCTCCGAGGATCTTCCAGCTCACACCCCACGACAAGCCCGGTGAGTACACCCGGATGACGTTTGAGGAGCTACAGCTCGGCGCGGACATCCCCGACGAGATGTTCAACCTCCAAGCGCTGAAGAAGCAGTAATCATGCGCTTTCTCGGCACCATGGCCTGGCGCAACCTCTGGCGCCACCGCCGTCGCTCGCTGATCACCGCCGTGGCCATGGCCTTCGGGGTCGGCATGTGCATGGCGACGCTGGCGCTGACCGATGGCATGTTCGAGTCGATGTTCGAGGTGATGGTCGAGCAACAGCTCGGTCACGTGCAGGTGCACCACCCCGACTACCCGAGCAAGCGCCTGCTGCACGACAGCGTCGAAGACGCCAGCACGATCCTAGCCCGGATCGACGCCCTGCCCGGCACCGAGGTGGCCAGCCCCCAGCTCAACGGCTTCGCCCTGGTGGGGGGCGAGACCAAGTCGTCAGGGGCCATGTTGATGGGGATCGACGCCGCTCGCTCGATCCGGGCCTCACCACTGCACGAGCGCCTCGAGGAGGGTCGCTTCCTGCGGCCGGGTGCGTCCGGCGAGATCCTGCTCGGCCACAAGCTGTTCGAGGATCTCGACGCGGCGCTTGGGGAGGCGGTGGTCGTGGTGACCCAGGCGAGCGATGGCTCCCTGGGCAACGCCTTGTTCGACGTGGTCGGCACCTTCCGCAGCGGCAACGCCCAGATGGATCGGAGCGGTGCCTACCTGCCCCTGCAGGATCTACAGGATCTGCTGGTGCTGCCCGATCAGGTCCACCAGATCACGGTGCTCACGCGCGATCCCGGCGCGATCGAGGCCTACGCTGAGGAGCTGAGCCAGGCCATCGGCTCGGACACGGTGCAGGTCCAGCCCTGGTGGGAGGCGAGCCCCCAGACCTCGCAGATGATGGGGATGCGCGACTTCAGCGCGCTGCTCATCCTCGGCATCGTGTTCGGTGCGGCGGCCTTCGGTGTGCTCAACACCATGATGATGTCGGTGTTCGAGCGCACCAGGGAGCTGGGTGTGCTGCGGGCCCTGGGGATCCGGCCGGGCCGCCTGGTGTGGCTGATCTTGATCGAGAGCTTCTTCCTGGCGGGGCTGTCGGCTGTGATCGGCCTGATGATCGGTGGCGTCCTCGACTGGTACATCGTCGTCCACGGCCTCGACTTCTCGAGCGCAGGCGAAGACGGCTTCAGCTTCTCGGGCATCGTGCTGGATCCGATCATCTACGGCGTGGTGCGCCCGATCTCCATCGCCTACATCGTGGTGGCCGTGTTCGTGGTCAGCGTCCTGTCCTCGCTGTGGCCCGCGCTGCGCGCTGCGCGCCTGCGCCCCGTCGAAGCCATCCGCTCGGAGTAACGTCGTGAAGATCCTCATGCTCGCCGCGCGGAACCTGTTCCGCAACACACGGAGGACCCTCATCACGCTGATGGCCATCACCTTCGGCCTGGCGATGATCCACTTCACCATCAACCTGCAGACCGGCCAATACCACGAGATGATCACCAAGGGGATCAGCACCCTGGCGGGTCATGTGGTGGTCTCCGCCGCGGGCTACCGAGACGATCCCGATCCCGATCGGGTGCTCACCGGCGCGGACGCCGTGGCTGAGGCCCTGGCCACCGCGCTGCCCGACGCGATCATCGCCCCTCGGATCTTCCTCGGGGGGCTGCTCAACAGCCCGACCAGCTCAGTGGGGGTCGCCCTGACGGGCCTCGATCCCGAGGCTGAGGCCAAGGTCCAGGACATCGTCGACAAGATCCGTGAGGGCCGCTGGCTCGACGACGACGTCCACGGGATCGTGATCGGAGAGAAGATGGCTGAGTCGCTGTCGGTGGGCCTCGGCGACAAGCTGGTGTACATGGGCCAGCACGGCGACGCCACCGAGATGACCAGCCAGCTGTTCCGGGTCCGGGGGATCTTCCGCACCGGCAGCGCTGAGCTGGACGGGTTCGCCGCCTTCAGCAACCTCGAGGCCGCACGGAGCCTGTTCGGGGCCGGAGACATCGCCCACATGGTGACAGTCCACCTCCCCGAGGCGAGCGGCACAGCAGCAGCCCTCGAGCTCGCCAGGACCGCCCTGGCGGACACCCCGGGGATCGAGATCCTCTCCTGGCGCCAGGCGCTGCCCGAGATCACCGCGATGATCCAGCTCGATCGGGCCAGCGGCGACGTGGTGCTGATCATCCTCGGGATCATCGTCTCCATGGGGGTCCTCAACACAGTGCTGATGAGCGCGCTAGAGCGCACCCGGGAGTTCGGGGTGATGATGGCGATCGGCATGAAGCCGCTCCAGCTGGCGCGGGTGATCCTGCTCGAGGGCATGGTGCTGGGGATCCTCGGCTCGCTCCTGGGGATCGGAGCTGGGCTACTGCTGACCTGGCCCGCGATCGCCTGGGGCATCGACTACTCCGAGTACCTCGGGGGGGAGAGCGTCGACAGCGGCGGGGTGGTGGTCTCCACCATCTTCTTCGCCAGGATCAACCCCCTGCGGATGGGGATCTACACCCTGGGGGCCGTCGTGTTCACCACGCTCGCCGCCCTGTACCCCGCGATCCATGTCGCCAGGCTCCGGCCGGTCGACGCCATGAAACACGTGTAGGAGGGGGGCTCATGCCCATCGTCACCGTCCGCGGGCTGACCCGCGAGTACCAACAGGGGGCCGTGACCGTCAAGGCCCTCAACGGCGTCGATCTCGAGATCGAGGAGGGGGAGTTCACCGCCCTGATGGGCCCCAGCGGCTCGGGCAAGACCACCCTGCTCAACCAGATCGGTGCGCTGGACGAGCCCACCAGCGGCACGGTCGTGATCGACGGCAAGGATCTCACCACCCTGTCCTCTGCACAGCTCTCCGATCTGCGGCTGCAGCGTCTGGGCTTCATCTTCCAGAGCTACAACCTGATCCCGGTGCTGTCCGCCTTCGAGAACGCCGAGTTCGTGTTGATGCTGCGCGGCACCGACGCCGCCGAGCGACGCCGCCGGGTGATGGAGACCCTCGCCGACGTGGGGCTGACCGGGATGGAGCACCGCAGGCCCAGCGAGCTGTCCGGAGGCCAGCAGCAGCGGGTCGCCGTGGCCCGGGCCATCGCAGGTCGCCCGGCGCTGATCCTGGCCGACGAGCCCACCGCCAACCTCGACAGCACCACCGGCCACGAGCTGATCGCGCTGATGAAGGGGCTCAACGAGCAGCACAAGGTCACCTTCGTCTTCGCCACCCACGATCCCAAGGTGATGGAGGCCGCCAGGCGGGTGGTCGAGCTCGAGGACGGCAAGATCGCCAGGGACACCCGGAAGTGATCTCCCCGCTGTTGCTGTGCTCCGTCGCCCTCGCCCTCGCCCTCGCCGCCGAGCCGGCGAGCCCCGCCGAGCCGGCGAGCCCCGCCGAGCCGGCGAGCCCCGCCGAGCCCGTGGCCGAGGCCACCCTGCACGGGGACGTCAAGACCTTCATGGTGGCGAGCTTCCCCACCAACGAGGCGGCTTCGGGCCAGGGCACCGCAGATCTGCGCCTGAAGCTCGAGGTCCGCTCCGGCAAGACGTGGCGGTTCACCGGGCACCAGACCCTGACCACCTTCAACCTGCGTCCGGGAGCGGGCCTCGCCGGTGCCGGCGCCGGCGTCGGCTTGCTCGCTCCCCAGCTGATCAACCTGACCCACACGTTCGACACCGTCCCCGCCGCCGCACCCGAGGGCACCGAGCCCCAGCTGGTGCTGCGGACCCGCACCGATCGGGCCACGGTGCGCTTGTCGGTGCCGGGCCTCGACGTCACCCTCGGCCGACAGCCGATCACCTTCGGCGCTGGCCTGGCTTTCACCCCGATGGACGTGGTCAACCCCTTCAACGCCGCCACGATCGACACCGAGTACAAGCCCGGCGTCGACGCGCTGCGCCTCGACGGCTACCTCGGCATGTCCGGCCGGATCACCGGGGTGGCGGCCTGGTCCGGTGCGCCGATCCACAAGCCCGGGTGCGATCGGGTCGCCTCTGAGGGGGTCCCCCCGATGCCCGCCGATCCTGCGGACGATCCACGGGTCTGTGCTGCGGTGAGCCTGCAAGAGGTGATCCTCGCGGTCAACGGCCAGGCCACCCTCGGGGTCACCGACGTCCAGCTGCTGGTGGGCTCGATCCGGGCTGAGCCGGTGTTCGGCGTGGGGGCCTCGAGCAGCATCGGCCCGGTGGGCCTGCACGGCGACGCGACCCTGACCCTGCCCCACCCCGACGCCCGGGAGGAGGCTCCCTTCGCCCGGGCGGTGATCGGCGCGGACTGGCGTCCCACCACCACCACCACCCTGTCGAGCGAGGCCTACTACCAGGGCTTTGGCGCCGCGGATCCAGGGGGGTACCTCGAGATCCTCCTCGGGGATCGGGTGGCCCGCGGCGAGGTCTGGCAGGTCGGGCGCTACTACACCAGCCTGTCCGTCGCCCAGGAGCTCACCCCGCTGGTGTCCGCCAGCGTCGCGCTGATCGCCAATCTCGGCGATCCCTCGGCGCTGCTCGCTCCGGGGGTGAGCTGGTCGGTGGCGGGCAACGCGTCGCTGGCGGTGGGGATGTTCGCCGGGCTGGGCGAGCGCCCTGACCTCACCGCCCTCGATCCGCTGCGCTCCGAGTTCGGGACCTACCCCCCGGCGGCCTACCTGCAGCTGCGTGCCTACTTCTGAGGCGATCCACCGGGGCCAGCCCGGGGCCGACGGGCTAGACGCTTACCGTGGACGATCCCGAAGACCTAAGCCCCACCCTGGAGCTGGTGGGCGACTGGACGAGCGCCCGGCTGCTGGTGCGGCTGCTGGTGGTGATCGACAGCCCCTGGGAGCTGTCAGCCGCCGGCCTGACCCATCGAGACACCGGCGAGACCTGTGAGCTGCAGATGCGTCCCCGGGACGCCTCGATGATCGAGGTGTTCCGGGCCGGAGAGTGCCCCGTCCGGCCCTCTCTAAGCGACGAGGTCATGGAGGGGATCGCGGGCCACCACTCGATCCTGACCGTGTCCGCGTCCCCCGATCTCCGTGGCTGGGAGGCCGCGCGGACCGTGCTCCGCTGCGGCTCCGCCCTGGTCGACTCCGGCGCGCTGGCGGTGCGCTGCCTCCAGAGCGGGCTGGCTCATGCCGGCGATCGCCTCAGCACGCTCGAGCGCATGGCCGGGGCAGCCGGTGACGATCGCGCCCTGCTCGGCGAGTCGCTGTATCTGGCCTATGTGATGCCCCTGGTCCGCGACGGGGCGAGCCCCCGCACCCGGGGCATGGCCCTGCTGGAGGCACCCGACGCGGTGGTCGTGGGATCGGTGGCTGAGCCCAACGCGCTGGATGCGATGGAGTCGCTGTGCCTGCGCACGCTCGCGGCCCGGGCCCCCACCTCCGGGGAGGTGGTGCACGCCTCCCCCCACAGCCCACCGTTTCGGGTAGAGCGCATGCCCGATCGCACCGATCCCGGCTCGCGCGGGTACAACCCCTTTGGTCTGTGGCGCCTCGAGCCGGTGTCCCGGTGATCCAGTGGATCGCCGATCGCTGCAACCACGCCGGAGGCGGCCTCAGGGGGTGATCGCGCCCTCAGAGGGGGGTGCGCAGGGGCCCGGGGCCGGGGTCGCATATGCTCCCGGGATGTCTGCTGATCTGTCCGTACGCATCGCGCGCCGCACCGACGTGTCCCCCCGACAGGTGGAGGCGGCGCTCGAGCTGCTCGGGGACGGAGCCACCGTCTTGTTCGTCGCCCGCTACCGCCGGGAGCGCACCGGAGGGCTGGACGAGGTCCAGCTGCGCGCCATCGCCGAGCAACAGCGGAGCCTGCTGGAGATCGACGCGCGCCGCTCGGCCATCGTGGAGACAATGCGCCGCCAGGGCCAGCTGACCCCCGAGCGCAGCGCCGCCCTGGCCACGGCTGAGACCCGCAGCGAGCTCGAGGCGTTGTACGCGCCGTTCAAGCGTCGCCGCAAGACCCGGGCCGACGTCGCCCGGGAGCGCGGGCTCGATCCCCTCGCGGCACAGATCTGGAACCAGGATCGCCCCGTCGAGCCCGGGGTCGCAGCCCGGGCGTTCGTCGATCCCGAGCGGGGGGTCCCCGACGTCGCCGCGGCCCTGGCCGGGGCCCGGGATCTGATCGCCGAGCGGATCTCGACCGATCACAGCCCCATGATCCGGCAGATCGTCCGCCAGCGGGGCGTGCTGTCCGCCCGCCTCAGGCCCGACGCCGACGACGCCGATCGCTTTCAGGACTACGCCGACTACCAGGAGCCGATCGGGCGGGTGCCGTCCCACCGCTACCTGGCGGTGTGCCGGGGAGAGGCCGCGGGGGCGCTGACGGTGAGCGTGCGGCCCGATCCAGAGCGCACCCTGCAGCGTCTGCTGTCCCAGCTGCGGATCGGGCGCACCCCCTTCGCCGAGCAGCTGAAGCTCGCCGCCGCCGACGCCCTGAAGCGCCTGATGTTGCCCGCCGCCGAGCGCGCGGTACGATCCGCCCGAAAGGAACACGCAGACGCGGAAGCCATCGAGGTGTTCGCCGCCAACCTAGAGGCGCTGCTGCTGGCGGCCCCCCTCGGGCCCCGCTCGGTGCTGGGGATCGATCCTGGCCTGCGCACCGGGTGCAAGTGCGCCCTGATCGCCTCCACCGGCGCGGTGCTCTCCCACCGGGTGCTGGCCCTCGCCGGGCGCCGGGAGCCCGAGCGCGACGCGCTGATCCAGTGGCTCCGCAGCGACCAGCCCGAGGCGATCGCGGTGGGCAACGGCACAGGAGGGCGCGAAGCTCTGGCGGTGGTGCGCGGGGCGGTCCGGGCCACAGGATCAGACACACCGGTGATCGCGATCTCCGAGTCCGGCGCCAGCGTGTACAGCGCCAGCGAGGTCGCCCGCGTCGAGCTGCCGAGCCTCGATCTGACGCTGCGCAGCGCGGTCCACCTGGCCCGGAGGCTCCAGGATCCCCTCTCGGAGCTGGTCAAGGTCCCCCCCGCCTCCATCGGGGTGGGTCAGTACCAGCACGACGTCGAGCCAGCCGCGCTGCAGCGCAGGCTGCACCAGGTCGTGGAGAGCTGTGTGAACCGGGTGGGCGTCGATCTGAACACCGCGAGCGCCCAGCTGCTGGGCTACGTCGCAGGGATCGGACCGAAGCTGGCGGCCACGATCGTGGCCCACCGCGAGGCTCATGGTCGGTTCGACTCCCGCCGGGCCCTGTCCAGGGTCCGTGGCCTCGGCCCGAAGACCTTCGAGCAGTGCGCCGGGTTCGTCCGGGTCTACGACGGCGCCGACCCCCTGGATGCCTCGGGGGTCCACCCCGAGCGCAGCGCCCTGGTGGCGCGGATGGCCGCCGATCTGGGCCTGACCGTCGAGCAGCTAGTGGGCAACGCCGAGGCGGTGGAGCGCCTGGAGCCATCCCGCTACCTGGACGAGGCCACCGGGCGAGCCACCCTCGACGACATCGCCAGGGAGTTGGCCCGCCCCGGGCGCGATCCCCGGGACGCCTTCGAGCCCCCTGCGTTCCGCGACGACGTCCACAGCATCGAGGATCTAGCCGAGGGGATGGTGCTCGAGGGGATCGTCACCAACGTCACCGCCTTCGGGGCCTTCGTGGATCTCGGGGTCCACCAAGACGGCCTGATCCACATCTCAGAGCTCGCGGACCGGTTCGTCCCCTCTCCCCACGACGTGGTGTCTCCGGGCCAGGCGATCCAGGTGCGGGTCCTGGGGGTGGATCTCCAGCGCAAGCGGATCTCCCTCTCGGCCCGCTGGATCTGATCCTGGATCGCTTGAGCGGTCGCGCCCTCAACTGGTCTGGCCCGCGGTGGCCGCCCCCCGGGGGAGCCTAGGGGCTGTGCCCTGTCTTGGATCCTGCGGGCCCCGGAGATCATCACCGGGGGCCAGGCGTCCCCGCCGAGGCCGGTGCGGTGGCACGGACCCGTCCCCGGTGGGCCCGCTGACGAGCGCCGGGGGCAGGGCCCGAGCTACTGTGGGTAGCCTGCGCCCGTGAAGTCGTACAGATCCGGCAGGTAGTACACCCGGGTGGTGACGTAGCCCAGGGAGCCCGCCGTCGACCAGGCCACCCGCCCGTCGGGGGTGAGCTCGGCGATCCGCCCCTGGCCAGAGAAGCTGACCAACACGTTGTCACAGCCCTCGATCCCCATCCGCCGTACGTCGCCGAGGATGTTCTCGTAGTCGCCGGTGTCGTAGGACCAGGTGTTGGTGAAGGTGCGGCCGTCCTCGTCGAGGGTGTAGCGCATCAGGCGGGAGGTGCTGGGGTTGTTCGGGGTGGGCTTGGGGCCGTTGTTGAACACGAAGAGCTGATCAGACCAGGCGTCGGAGAAGTGGGGCTCGAAGAATAGGTTCTCGTCGGAGCCCGGGTTGTCGGTGTCGTCGAACTCGTTCTGCACCCCCCCCATCTGCCACACGAACGCACCGGTGGCCCGATCCACCTTCACCAGGGCGCTGATCCACCGGAGCATGATCAGGTACGAGTCGTCGTGCTCTAGGTAGGCTATCGAGTTGCCGTGGCTGAACTCGCGGTAGCCGGGCAAGAAGCCGCTCTCGCGGAAGTTGTTGCCGGTGTTGTAGACGGGGTGGGGGTAGTCCTCGAACATGTTGAACACGGTGGAGGCCGCGGCGGCGTCCGACGTGCCCTCCTCCACCTCGTGGATGGTGTCCACCGCCACCGGCGCGGTCACCATCATCCCGTCCAGCTCGAACTCGTGGGCCTCGTCGAACGCATAGCCCAGCCAGGCGATCTTTCCGTCGGGCAGCTCGACGAAGTCGTGGTGGCCGTTGAGGGTGCGGGTCACCGTTCGGGTCTTGCCGTCCATCGACAGCCTCACCACCGCAGCCAGGTCTTCGATCCGCTCACTATCAGCGTAGTTCCACAAGATAGACTTGCCATCCCGCCCGGGACGGGGCCGACCCACCTGGGCGCCGGGCTCCTCGTTGGGCACGGTCCACACGTACTGGGAGTCGCGATCGAGGATCCCCACCCCGCTGGCCGCGTCTCCGATGAAGCCAAACAGGAAGTACCCGCCTGGATCGCACATCAACTCGGGCTCGCTCTCCTCCAGGCTGAAGATCGGCATCCCCTGGGACGGAGGTCCAGCGGTGAACTCGATCTCATCTGAGCTGGTGATCTTGCCGTTGGCTCCTTCGACCTCGACCCGGACGGTGTAGGTCATACCCGCCTTCAGCCCCAGCAGCGTCACGTCGTGCTCAGTGCCGGAGGCGCTGGGGGGGGTCTGCTGCTCGGGGCCACCGCTGACGCTGTAGTACACCCGGGCGATCCCCTCCTTCTTCGAGGTAAAGTGGACCTCGGCCACACCGGGCACGGCGCCGTCCGACACCTCTAGATCCGCGCCCCCCCCTCCACAGCCCGACAAGACCCCCAGGCCCACCACCACGATGCGGTTCACGACTCCTCCTTCACCAAGGTAGCGCAGGGTATCCTCCCGAACAGGGACTCAGGGCAACAACCCACACCGGCCCGCCCCGGCTCGCCCCGCCACGCCCGCGCCCACGCCCGGACCCAGGGCCCACCGAGCCGGCCACGATCCCGACCCACAGCGCCGGGGCTGCGGCCCCACGACCCAGGGACTAAGCTGCAGACATGCTTGCTCTCGTGTCCGTGCTGTCCTCGGTGGGGTGTACCTCCTGGCCGGAGCGTCCCCCCCCACCAAAGTACGGCGACACCCCCACCGACACCTTCCCCAGCTTCCTCGGCCGGGTGCCCCGTAACATCGTGATGATCTCCATCGACACCTTCCGCAGGGACCACCTCGATCGCTACGGAGAGCCGGGGGTGACCCCCTTCCTGTCGACCCTCGCCGCTCGAGGCGTCGCGCTGGACGACCTCATCCAGTGCTCCAACTGGACCTACGCCTCGACCAGCTGCACCCTGGCGGGGCGCTACAACTTCGAGGCGGGCCTGGCGGCCCAACTCCAGGAGCTGGGCCGGGAGGCCTGGCCTGAGGGCACCCCGTTCTTGGCCACCCACCTCGCCGAGGCGGGCTACTTCTCGGTGCTGTCGAGCACCAACGGGTGGCTGTCCCCCGAGTGGGGCAACACCCAGGGCTACACCGAGGCGTTCCACCCCCACGACGGCACCGCCCTGGGCGCCTACCGCGAGGCGAGGGCGTCGCTGGACGAGGCGCTGGCCAACGGCGCAGATCGCTGGCTGCTGCACGTCCACATGGTGGAGCCCCACGCGCCCTATGCGCCCCCCGACAGCTACCTCGGGGAGCTGGCCGGGCTGCCCCCCGTGCCCTGGGATCTCTCAGATCAGGAGGTCCACTACGATCAGCGCTCTAACTGGCCCTCGATGACCCCCGAGGAGCAGGATCTGCTCAGGTCCCACCTCCAGGCGAGGTATCGTGCCGAGCTGCGCTGGCTCGATGATCAGATCTTCACCATCTACCAGGATCTCGAGGCCGACGATCTACTCGACGACGCCATGATCGTGGTGTGGACCGATCATGGCGAGGCGTTCTGGGAGCACAGCTTCCAGACCCACGCCTACACCCTGCACCCCGAAGAGAACCGCTCGATCGGCTTCTTCTGGGCAAAGAACATCGTCGAGGCGTCCTACGATGGGCCCGCGAGCTCGATCGATCTGGCCCCCACCCTGCTGTCGCTGCAGGGGCTGCCGATCCCGCCCGAGATGACGGGCACCCCGATCGGCCAGGCCCCTCCGGATCGGAGCCGCCTGGCCTGGGCAGTGGCCCGGCTGGGCTCGCTGCAGTCCATCACCCAAGGGGACTGGAAGCTCACCTTTGCCTGGAGCGGGGGCGTCCGGCTGTACGATCTCAGCGTCGATCCGCAGGAGCAGTCGAACCTCTACGATCCCCTCGATCCCGATCCCATCGCGCTACAGCTGTGGGCCGAGCTGGAGCCGGCGGTGCGGGAGGCCGCTCCGCTGGCGCCGGCGTACGGCGTCCGGTGGCCCACCGAGCTGTTCGCCGATCCCCCATGACCCCCGTGGTGGGCCTCCGCCAGCTCACCCCAGCTCACGCGACGCGGGAGCGCACCCCACACCGGGAGTCACACCCCGGCGCACGCTCGGGCTGCAGCGTGGTGTGCTCGACGCCAAAGTCGTCGTGCAGCACCCGACGGGCGGCCTCGCACACGCCCTCGAGGGGTGCGGACGCCGCGATCACCAGGTGGGCGCTGACGATGGCGTGCTGCCCGTCCAGCGACCAGGCGTGCAGATCGTGCACGCCGCTGACCCCCGGCACCGAGGCCAGGGCGTCACGGAGCCCAGCCACGTCGAGCTCCCGGGGAGGGAGCTGCAGCAGCACCCGGGTCGCGTCGCGCAGCAGCCGCACCGAGCCCCACGCCACCAGGGCCGCCACCAGGACCGACACCACCGCGTCGGCGGCGGAGAGCCCGAGCAGCAACAGCACAGCAGCGATCATCGCCCCCAGCGAGCCCAGGGCGTCGGCCAGCATGTGGGCCAGCGCAGCCCTGACGTTGAGGTTGCTGCGATCCGAGCGCGCGAGGGCCACCACAGAGCCGAGGTTGATCGCCAGCCCCAGCCCCCCGACCACCAGCACAGGCACCCCTGGGATCTCGGGGCTCCCCTGGGCCAGCCGATAAGTCGCCTCGTAGACGATGAAGCCACAGGCCACCAGCAGCCCCAGGCCGTTGAGGAAGGCCCCCAGGATCTCAGCCCGGGCCAGCCCGAAGGTCATCCGGGCCGAGGCGCCACGCCGGGCGAGCTGAGCTGCGGCCAGCGCCAGCACCAACGCGCCCACGTCCGACAGCATGTGGGCCGCGTCCGACAGCAGGGCCAGCGACCCCGACCACCAGCCCACGCTGGCCTCGATCCCGAGGAAGATCCCGTTGAGCGCCAGGGCCCAGGCCAGGGCCCGCCGGGGATCGGCGCCGGCTTTGGGGATGTGGTGGTGGTGATCATGGCCCATGGCGCCCCCCTCCCACCCGCAGTAACACGTGAAGACTTCTTCAACTATTAGATCGGCGCCAGCCTCGCGGCCAGCGCCAGGGCCGCGGCCATCGAGGCGGGATCGGCGATCCCCTCTCCGGCGATGTCGTCGGCGGTGCCATGGTCGACCCCACAGCGCACGATGGGCAGCCCCAGGGTCCAGTTCACGGCGCGGGGGGAGCCCGGCAGCGCGACCTCGAGGGCCTTCAGCGGTGCGAGCCCCTGATCGTGGTACATCGCCACCACCAGCTCGGCTCGACCGAGGACCATGGCCCGGAACGCGGCCTCGACGCTCACCGGCCCAGACGCGACGATCCCCTCCTCGATGGCCGCGGCCACCGCCGGCGCGATCACCGAGGCGTCCTCGTGGCCCAGCAGGCCCTCGTCGCCCGCGTGGGGGTTCAGCCCACACACGACGATCCGAGGCTCGGGCAGGTTTAGCGGCCCCCGCAGGGCTCGGTCCGCGGCCCGGACGGTGTGCAGCACCTGCCTGGAGGTCAGCACCGCGGGCACCTGGCTCAGGGGCAGATGCACGGTGACCAGCGCCACCCGGATCCGGCCTCCGACAAAGGCCATCACTGGCTCGGTGACCCCACAGAGCTCAGCGAGGAACTCGGTGTGGCCGGGGTGGGGAAAGCCCCTGTGGGCCAGGCGAGCCTTGTGGATCGGCCCGGTCACCACCGCCGCCGCGATCCCCCCCCGGCACGCCGCCACCGCCCGCCGCAGCGAGGCGACCTCCCCGGCTCGTCGTGATCACCCGGATCGAGGACCGCCCCCGCGCCGGGCACCGCCTCGATCCGATCCACCGCGACCAGCCTGAGCCCGGACCTGCGCGCCCAGGGCACCAGCGCCCCGTGATCTCCGATCACCACGACGGGATCGCGGCTCGCCACCAGGGCCGAGCAGGTGATCTCGGGTCCGATCCCCAAGGGATCCCCCGGGGTCAGCAGCAGGGGGCGGCGTGCCGTCATCTACCGGAGCTTGACCTCGATCGTCGCCTCGCGGCGGGCGCGCTGGTACCACTCTTCCTCGGCCTCGGTGAGCTTCTCCTGGAACATCTGGTTCCGGATCTGCTCCTCGACCTCCTCGAAGGGCAGGGTCAGGGCTCGCTCCCCCCGGGCGTCGACCCGGACGATGAACAGCATCGTGCCGAGCCGCAGGGGGGGCTGGACCACCCCCACCTCCGCCGAGAAGATCACCGCGTCGAGGCCCTCGACCAGCTCCCCCTGGACGACCTCTCGGCCGAACATGGAGGACACATCGGCCAGATCGTGCTCCTCCACCGCGTCCTCCCACGCGAGCTCGCCCGCGTTCAGCGCCGCGACCAGGGCGACGGCGTCGGTGGTGATCTGCACGATCTGATCTTGATCGGCGTCCTGTGGGACCACGATGCCAAAGCCCGAGACCGTCGCGGTGGGCTTGGTCATCTTGCGGCTCTCGCGCTTGAACCGGTCCCGGACCTCGTCGTCGTTGAGGCTGATCCTGGGGGCGAGCAGCCGCCCCTGGAACCGCTGGGTCCGCAGGAACTCGAACAGCTCCTCCCGGTACTGATCCCAGCGCTGGCCCTGGGCCTCGACCTCGGCCCGCAGGCCGGCCCGATCGCTGATCTGGGGGTACTGCCGGATGGTGTCGTCGATCGCCTGATCGACATCGGAGGCGGTCACCTGCAGATCGAGCCGATCGAGCTCCTGGCGGATCAGGGTCCGTCGGATCTGGACGTCGAGGATCTCCAGCTCCAGATCGAGCAGGCAGCTGTCGCCACCCTGGGGACAGCGCTCGGCGAAGAACTCGCCACCGAGCTCGTAGACCTCGGACAGCGCGATCACCTCGTCGTTGACCACCGCCGCGATCCGATCCACCATCGCGGCGAGGGACAGCCCCACGAGCCAGAGGCTCACGGTGCGCTCCCCGTGGGCCCGGGGCGCACCCCGGAGCGCTCGGGGAGCCCGGGCCCGTCGCCCTTGCGGGGGGCGGTCACGTCGAGCAGCTCCCGGGGATCGACGTTGGGCGGCGCGGCCTGGACCTGGACCGCTGTGTTGGCCAGGGTCTGCTCGTCGATCGTCACCTCGTACCGACCTCTGACCTCCTCGATGTAGGCCTGAGTCATCTCCTGGAAGCGATCGTTGCGCATCTTGCGCATGACCGAGCCCTTGAGCTGCTCGAAGGAGCGCTCGAGGCGATCGCGACGCGAGACCGTCAGCACGAGGTTGAGCCCTCCACCGGCCTCGAACACCGACGACAGCTGGCCCGCCCGCAGGGAGAACGCCGTGTCGAACACCTCGTCGGGGACGCCGGGCTTTCCCTCGCGGGTCACCAGGCCCAGATCGCCGCCCCGGCGCTTGTAGGGATCCTCGCTGTAGCGCTCGGCCAGCTCCCCGAACCGAGCGGGCTCCTTGCGGATCTGATCGCGCAGATCCTTCATCAACGCGGCCGCCTCCTCTGCGGTGCGCTCCTCCCCGATCCGGACGAAGATCCGGCGGACCTGAACCTTCTCGGGGACGACGAAGTCCTCCTTGTGGAGCTCGTAGAACGCCCGGAGATCGTCCTCCGGGATCTCCTCTTCGCGGATCCGATCGTAGACCTCCTCGCGGATCAGCAGGCTCACCATGATCTTGCGAACCTTTGGATCTCGATACAGGCCGCGCTCGGTGGCCTCCTGGAAGAGGATCTCGTCGGTGATCAGCTGCTCGAGCACGTCTTTCCGGGCATCGAGGTCCATGCCCTCGGCGGCCTTGGGCTGGCGGCTGGCGGCCTCGGCGAAGTCTTGATCGGTGACGAAGCCCTGCCCCACCTTGGCGATGATCGCGCCGTCGGGGGCTCGGCTCGGGGGCTCCCCGGGCTCGAGGGCGGTGCTGGCCGGTGTGTTCTCGCACGCGAACAGCGACAGAGCCAGGAAGCTGAGCATGGGTCCTCCGCGGGCTTGGCGGTATCCCAGGCCCTGACCCCGGGCAAGCCACCACGGCCCGGCGTTGTGGTTTGGGTTAGGCCGCTGCATGGTGTGTTTCCTGCTGTCCGCGTTCGCCGCCGAGCCCGCTCCCCCCCCGGGCACGCTGCACATCGACGCCAAGATCCCGTCGGAGATCCTCGTCGATGGTGCCAAGCTCGCCGAGCTGTGGTTCCCGGGCCGGGTGAGCTTCGAGATCAGCACCGGCCCGCACCTCCTGCGGATCTACACCAACGGCGCCCCCGCCGATCACGAGCTGCGGATCCACTCCGGGGAGACCTCGCGGGTGGTCGTGGGCCGCACCGGCATCACCCTCGATCCCCTGGCGACGCCGGAGAGCGCTCCGGATCAGGTGGTCCAGGTCGAGCTCCGGATCCTGGGCATCGACGCTCAGATCCGCATCGACGAGCAGCGCCTGGTGCTGGCCAGCGGGGAGCGCACGACGCTGTCGCTGGCGCCCGGCGATCACCCCCTGTCGGTCCGCAGCCGCGACGGCACCATCGTCTGGGCCCGGGGCACGCTGGAGGTCGGGGTGGGCCAGCACCTCATCGTCCAGATCGCCGAGGGTCGCCTGCCCGAGCTGTCGGGCTCTGGCCGGTTCCACGCTTCCGGCGGGTGAGACCCTTCGGCTCCATCCGCTTCCGCATCGTCGCAGCCTTCCTCGCCGCGATGACCACGATGCTCTCCGCGGTGGTCCTGCTGATGGTGCAGTACCAGGGGGTGAGCCGCTCTCAGGCCATGATCACCGAGGGCTACCTGCCCCTCGACATCCGGGTCGATCAGATCTCAGCCGATCAGGAGCGGATCGAGACCGACATCGAGCGCCTGCTGCGCGGGGATCGGAGGCCCACCACCGGCTCGACCTCGCCGGCCACGATCTACTCCGAGCGGCTGCTGGAGACCCTGCAGCAGACCCAGATCCACGCCCGCAGGGCCAAGCAGCTGACCACCAACCCCGTCGAGGTGGCGGTCCTCAACAAGGCCCAGACCCACCTAGAGCGCATCGAGGCGCTGTCCCGCGACTGGCAGAGCCGCGCCCAGCAGTTCGTGCTGCTGTCCGAGGCGGGCAACCTCGAGGGCGCAGCGGCGATGGTCGAGCCGCTACACCAGGACGGCCGGGCCCTGGGGGAGGAGATCGACAAGCTCTCGAAGCTGCTGGGCCGCAGCATCCAGACCGTCACCGAGGCCACCGATCGCAAGCGCCGCGCGGCCAACGGGATCGCGTTCTCCCTGACGGTGCTGTCCCTGGTGCTGTCCCTGGGCCTGATCGGGGCGGTGCTGCACGCGCTGCAGCCCATCGGTAGCCTGACCGCCCAGGTCCAGCGCTTGGCTGAGGGCGACTACTCGGGCCACGTCCAGGTGCGCGGGGGGGATGAGATCGCGCTGCTCGCGGGGGAGTTCAACCGGATGGTCCGAGCGCTGCAGCACCGGGATCGCACCCTCGTACAGCGCGCCGAGCAGCTCAACCGGCTGTCACGGTACCTCGCCAGCGTGCTGAACAACCTCGAAGGTGGCCTGTTCGTCGTCGAGGGGGGCGTGGTCACCCTGGCGAACCCCGCCGCCGAGCGCCTGTGGGAGATCCGCCAGGACGCAGCGCCCAACGAGCTGGTCCGCTCCTGGATCGAGGCCCCGGGGCTGCACGAGCACCGCGCCGGGCGCCTCGAGTTCGAGATCCGGGTCATGCCCTTTGGAGAGAGCGGCGTGATCGTGCTCACCGCCGACGTGACCGAGCAGCGCAGGGCGCTGGAGGGGCTCGCCCGCTCAGAGCGCCTGGCCCTGGTGGGTCAGATGCTGGCCCAGATCACCCACGAGGTGCGAAACCCCCTCAACGCCATGTCCCTCAACGCAGAGATGCTGTCCGACGAGCTCGATCAGCTCGATCCAGCGCACAGCACCGAGGCCTGGGACCTGCTGGCGACCGTCAGCGGAGAGATCGAGCGCCTCACCGAGGTCACCGCCCACTACCTACAGCTGGCCCGCCGTCCCCCCACCCGGATGATCCGCGAGGATCTGCCAGCTCTCCTACGTGACGTGGCCCGGCTGCTCCAGGCTGAGCTGGATCAGCAGGGGGTCACCCTCGAGCTGACCTGTGCCGAGCTCGTCCCCCAGCTCGTCGACGGCAACCAGCTGCGTCAGGCCCTACTCAACGTGGTCCGCAACGCGGTCGAGGCCGGGGCCCACCAGCTGCAGCTGCAGCTGCAGCTGGCCTCCTCCGACGACGAGCTGCACATCACCCTGCACGACGACGGGCCGGGCATGAGCGACGAGGAGGTCGAGCGCGCGTTCGATCCCTTCTTCTCCACCAAGGCCAGCGGCACCGGGCTAGGCCTGGCGATCACCCGCCAGATCCTAGAAGATCACGGCGGCACCATCCAGGTGGTCTCCAGGCCGGGCGAGGGCACCCACCTGACCCTGGTGCTCCCTGTGCGGCCCGCTCCCTGAGGTCATCCACGAACCAAGACATCCTGTCACGGGACCACGACAGGATGTCAGGCTACGCTGCCGACGGAGGCACGATGACCGAGGCCTTGCGCGAGCCCAACAGCACCATCCTGGTCGTGGACGACGACGAGGCCAACCGGGTCACCATGGAGCGCATCCTCAAGCGGGAGCGCTACCGGGTGGTGCACGCTCAGAGCGGCCGGGAGGCGATGCAGCTGCTGCGCACCGAGCGGGTAGACCTGATCCTCACCGATCTGAAGATGCCCGGCATGAGCGGGATCGATCTGCTCAAGGCGGCCCGCAAGATCGATCCAGATCTCGAGGTGGTGGTGATGACCGCCTACGGGACGGTGGAGACCGCGGTGGAGGCGATGAAGGAGGGGGCCTACGACTTCGTCAGCAAGCCCCTGAGGAGGATGGAGCTGGTCACGGCCCTGCGCAAGGCGCTGGAGAAGCGGCTGCTGCAGCTGGAGAACCGCCAGCTCCGGGAGAAGCTCGCGGCTGCGGGGGAGGGCGATATCATCGGCCGCTCCGACGCGATGCGCACGCTGCTCGACGAGGTCGAGCAGATCGCTCCGTCCGACGCCACGGTGCTGCTGACCGGCGAGAGCGGCACCGGCAAGAGCCGACTCGCCCGCCTGCTACACCAGATGAGCCGCCGCCGCGACGGGCGTCTGGTCACCCTCAACTGTGCGGCGATCCCGGAGAACCTGCTCGAGAGCGAGCTGTTTGGCTACGAGAAGGGCGCGTTCACCGGTGCGGTCGCGCGCAAGGAGGGG
>DRPG01000055.1 GCA_011376105.1 Deltaproteobacteria bacterium | reverse complement strand
TCCGGCCCCAGACCATCGGGCTGTCCAGCGCCCCGGTGCGCACCACCCTCCGGGCCCGGCTGCTGCGCAACCGGCTCCTGCGGGGGCCACTGCTGTTCGCCGGCCGTCGGGTCAACCCCCTCGATCACACGGGTCTGGGCAGCTCCAGCGCCCACCTGGTGCGCCACCTGATCGGCGCTCACCACGATCGGCAGGACTACGTCTACGATCTCGAGATCCTCGCCACTGAGCCAGGCGCGCTGTCCCAGCTGGCGCAGCGCCTGCGGGGGATCGTGTCGGGGGAGGCCCCGGACGCTGAGTTCCTGCGGGATCTGTGTGTGTACCAGGGCTACCACGAGGCCCTGCTGGCCACGGTGCAGGCCTGGGCCGCCGGGGAGCCCCCCGACCTGAGCTCCGACGATCCCGACGTCACCCTGCGCGCCTTCTTGGGTTGGTGTGCCCGGCAGCCCCCCACCGCTCAGGCCTCCCTGCGGGCGTTGTGGCGACCAGCCCGGGGGGAGGTGCTTCCTTGAGCGACGATCTGGATCGACTGCTGGCCCTCGATCGTCGCGCACTGTCCGAGCGCATGGCCCAAGGGCACCCCGTCGAGGCACGGGCGGTGATCGGCCACGTCTACCACGGGATCAGCCTCGGGCTGCCACGCTGGGTGGAGCGCTGCACCTGGAAGACCTTCTGCAAGGTCTTCCACCAGGATCGACACGGCCCGAGGGGCTGGAACGTCGCGACCCACCAGGCCAGCGACGGGCTCGACTGGGAGCCCAGGGTCCGTGGGGGAGAGCTGGTGACCTACGGCCACTTCGCGATCCGGCCCGCGGATCCACCGCTCCCGGCGCGCTATGGGCCTCCGGGCCTGCTCCTTGACTACAGCGTGTTCGCCGGCCCCCTCGATCCAATGGGCCTGCTGCGGGATCCCCTGGTGGCGCTGCGCCCCGACGATCCCAGCCTGCTGCTCGGGGTCAGCGTCCTGGCCCTAGGCTCGGGGGTGCACACCCCCACCTGGTTCGCCCTGCTCCGGGCCGAGCCAGTGCACCACGTCGCCGAGCCCCTGCGGCCGGCCCGTGGCGTCGAGGCCGCGGCGGCGGTCTGATCGGGCTGTGGCCCCAACTCGCGCAAAAGCACCCCGACCTCCGGGGACGCGCAGCCCCCCGAGGGAGCCCGGCTGCGGCCCACCATGGGGCAGCGGAGGTGACGCACGCCATCGTCCGGAGCCCACGGCGGTGTAAGCCCGGCTGGAGTCCTCCGTTGGATCCGCCTGCAGGAGGCAAGATGCAACGGTGGCACCTCACCCTCGGGCTCTGTGCGGTGGCGGCGGGGGCAGCGCTGCTCGCCCCTACCCTCGTGGTCACCAGCCAGCTGCTGGCCCCTGAGCCCGGACCCGGACCTGAGCCCGGACCTGAGCCCGGACCTGAGCCCGGACCTGAGCCCGGACCTGAGCCCGGACCTGGGCCGCAGCTCGCGATCCGCCCCTCCCCCGACGTGACGATCCCGGCAGGGCCGATCGAGCTGGTGGTCTCCTTCCGCGACTCAGACGGCGACGGCTTTGGGAGCGAGCCCCACGCCGACAGCATCGTGCCCGAGGGCTACGTCCTGGTGGACGGAGACTGCGACGACGCGTCGCCCCGGCAGCACCCCGGGGCCCTCGAGATCCCAGGGGACGGCATCGATCAGGACTGCGACGGCGCCGACGCTCCGGCCCGGCCCGCCCCCTCCACCAAGGCCAAGGATCCTCCGGGGTTGATGATCCCTGAGCTGAGCGATCCAACGGTGCACCCGATCCATACCCACATCGAGACCGATCACAGCCCCCCCGAGGGCTCCTGGGACGAGCGGTGTCTCGGCTGTGGCCCGGGCTGATCGGCCCAGGGTAGCGCTCTACGGCTCATCGGGGCCCACAGCGTGGCCCACAGCCCGGCGTGGCCCCACGGCCCGGCGTGGCCCCATGTGGCCACCCCAAAGCGACAGGCTCAGGGCCACGGCGGACTACACGCTCAGGCCCCACACCCGGCGGGCCACCTCCGCCACGGCCCCTGCGCCGTGGCGTGGGGTGTCGAGGATCTCGTCGGCGGCATCTCCAACGGCTGGATCGCTCTGGGCCATGGCCAGGGAGAGCCCGGCTCGTCGCAGCATCGGCAGATCGTTGAGCCAGTCGCCGACGGCCACGCAGGCCTCAGCGGTGCAGCCCCGCTCGGCGGCGAGGCGATCGAGGGCGGTGCCCTTGTCTTCTCCGGCGTGGCGCAGCATCAGGAAGCTGTCGCCCTCGTGGGTGTGGAACACCACGCTGCCCATCTCCTCGGGCAGCTGCCGGTGTAGCTCGTCCCGGGCGCTGGAGATCGCCTCGCCCTGGCCCACTACCCCGATCGCCACGATGTCGTCTGCGATCCCCCAGGCGGGGGCAGAGAACACGTCCTCGTGGTGGGTCAGGGATCGGGTCCAGGTCTTGAGATAGGGCCCGAAGCGGCCATCACGCAGCGCGAGGTGGATCCGACGGGAGCCAAACAGAAACGCCGTGCCCAGGCCGTGATCTCCCAGGATCTCGCGCGCGGTGGTGCGGTGGGCGGGCTCGACGTACCGCCCGTGGCGGACCACGCCGCTGTCGACGTCGATCAGCTCGGAGCCGTTCATCACCGCGACCGAGCCCTGCACCCCCAGCGCCTGAGCGACCCAGCGGGTGCCGGTGAACAGCCGGCCGGTCGCGATGGTGATCTGCACCCCGGCCCTCCGCAGCGCCGTCGCCGCGGCGGCGTCCCGCTCCTCGAGCCCTCCCTCTGCGTTGAGGGTCGTGCCGTCGAGATCCAACACCAACACGCGATACACCACCGCCCCCGTCCTCCCGCTCCCTGTATCCGCTGACTCGCTCCTTGCCCGGGACGTCACGGCGCCATAGCGATCCATGCCGATCGGGCAGAGCCCCTGATCTTCGAGGCCAAGATCGTCACCAGGTCGAGCCCCTAGCGATCTTGAAGGAACGACCGCGACAGAGCGGTGCCCCGGGCCAGAGCGACCGGAGGGAGGTCTTGATCCGGGGAGCGGCGTCACAAAGGAGCAGCTAGATGTCCGACGAGACCCACGAGACCCTGAAGCTTCACGAGGTCGTGGCCATACGCAAGGGCGTGAAGTCCCGCACCTACAGCGAGCTGACCGAGCTGTTCAAGCGGGTCCAGAGAGAGGATCTGTACAGCGGCCTGTCCCGCGAGTTCACCCCGCTGGACGACGATGGGGAGACCTTCCCCGGTGAGTCGAAGTCGGTCCAGCTGGTGGCGGAGGACGTGCTGAAGAAGGTGCAGCGGCTACGCACCCGCTTCCTCGACATCGAGGCCACCCAGGAGTGGGGCAACCGCGAGGCCCAAGCCGACGTGGTGATCGGAGGGCAGGTCCTGCTGCGGGACGTGCCGGCCACCCTGCTGATCTTCCTTGAGAAGGAGCTCAACGACCTGCACAGCTTCGTCTCGGCGATGCCGGTGCTGGACGAGGCGAAGACCTGGACCAAGGATCCAAACTCTAAGCTGTACCGCACCGATCCAGCGCGGACCCACAAGACCAAGAAGGTCCAGCGCCCCGTGGTGCTGTACGACGCGACCGAGCACCACCCGGCTCAGACCCAGCTGATCAGCGAGGACGTCACCATCGGCCACTGGGAGACGACCTACCGCTCAGGTGCGCTGCCGGTGCCCCGCAAGGAAGAGATCCTCGATCGGATCGACGAGCTGCGCGACGCCGTGAAGCGAGCCCGCAGCCGGGCGAACGACACCGAGGTACGTCGACGTGAGATCGGAGAGGTGTTGTTGGGTTATCTCTTCTCCTGACACCCACCGTGGTGTCCCTCAACGGAGGCCAAGCTAAGACTCACACTCAGACTGAACGACCCAACGTGCAGGTTCGAGTCCTGCCCCCCATGTCTCATCGACCTTCCTGGGTGGGGGTGGCGGAAGGGTAGACGCGCCGGACAACCCGGTGTTGGGTACACAGGCTCAGGCGAACCCTCCGAGGCTTAGTCTCGCCGTGGTCACCCTCTCAAGCTTCGCCAGGTTCATACCGGAGGCCGCGGGTTCAAGTCCCGCTTCTCGCATCCCTGGGCGAGAATAGCTCAGCCGTAGAGCGCCGGTAGTCAGCAAAAACTGTCGAATTCAACGTCGTGGGTGACGGCAATCGCGGTCCCCTGACCCCGGGCACAGGTTAGCTGTCCGGGGTCTCTCCGTTGGATCCTCACCGACCGTGCACTGCGATCAGGCCCAAGCTCCGGCGGGCCCAGACGTAGACCGAGGACTCTGGATCGGCGTGCACCCCATCGAGCAACGCCACCCCGGGCCCGGTCACGGCGACGTCGCAGTCACACGCGTCGCTGGGCAGCCACACCTCCGTGTCGCCCAGCTCGCCCAGCATCCACACCTCCTCGGGCGCAGCCTCGAACCAGAGCGCGGCGCTGCCCACCCGGTTGTCGATCCACACCGCCTCGGTGACCAGATCGTCGGCCTCGATGTCGCCGGTCCGGACCTCGACCGTGAGCTCCCCTGAGAGCCCGCGCAGCCGCAGGGCCCCGACACACATCCGGACGTCGGCTGCGACCACCCCCGGGGGCACGGACACCTTCACCGTGCCGACCGAGTAGCCCGTGTAGTCGAGCACCAGCACCCCGTCCTCCAGCGAAGGGCCGCCCCCGCTGCCCCCCGCGATCCCCACCACCTCGACCCGCAGTGGCCCGTCGGTGGGCACGATCTCCACGTCCCCCACGGTCAGCATCAGCGACAGCGCGTCCACCGGCTCGTCGATCGTGTGCTCGTCGATCACAGCCCCCCCGCCCCCGCCGAGGCCGCCGGGGCCGCCGAGGCCGCCGGGGCCGCCGGGGCCGCCGGGGCCGCCGGGGCCGCCACCGCAGGAGCGATCCCACTCCTCCCAGCCGTCGGGGGGAGCCGGAGCCCCAGGCAGCGCGCCGGGATCGTCGGGGCTGTCCTGGAGCGTGTCTGGACCCTCGCCCTCGGGATCGACGGCGCCGGAGCCGGAGCCACCAAACAGATCGTACTCCAGGCAGCCTGTGGTGCTCGAGGCCAGCCCCAGGATCAAGATCGTACGCATGCGCCCTCCGGTCAGGTCTCCATGGTATTGCGCAGCCCGGGTCCCAGGGCGACGCGGAGGCAGGAAGTGTTTTCGGTCTGAAAACGCTGCTATCGGAGAGAGCTGGGCTCTGGTGGGGCTCGAACCCCGCCGGTGACCCCAGCTCGATGGTCACGGGTCACGGGTCACGGGTCACGGGTCACGGGTGGGTCACAGGCCACCCAGCGATGTCTCGTCCCTGGTCCGGAGCCGGAGGGGCGACGATCCGGTGATCCTAAGGGGGGCCTGAGGTACACCTGTGGGCAGGGGAGCTGGAGGCGCGCGTGGACCGACCCAGTCCGATCGAGGTGGGGCCGCTCAGGGCCCGGGCGGTGCGCCCCCGGGGCGTCCGGGGCCCCCACGACGGGCGGTGGTACTGGCGGGGCGAGCAGGCCCGGGAGATGGTGTGGCGAGGCTGGGCCACCCGGGACGAGGCCAGCATGGCCCTCGCCCGGATCCTCGTCGAGCTCCCCAGGCGGCGCCCTTCGCAGCTCTCCGACGTGCGCACGGTCCGCGAGCTGTGCGAGGCCTGGCACCGGACCACCCTCGAGGGGCGCACCGATCTGTCCCCCTACACGCTGCGCTCGACCCGACAGGCCGGCCAGCGGATCAGCGCAGGCCTGGGGGCGGTGCGCCTCGATCGGCTCGGCGGGGCCGTGCTGGAGGAGTGGGTCGGGGCCCGCCGTCGCCGGGGCAACGCGACGCTGTCGATCCAGTCCGATCTACAGATCCTGGGTCGGATCTGGCGCTGGGGCCAGGCGGTGGGGGCCGCCCCCCCCTACGATCTAGCGCTGCCCCGGATCCGGACCAGGCACAAGCGCCCCCGGTACACCCCCACCCTGCCCGAGGTCGCCGCGGTGGTCCGCGAGCTCGAGGCGAGCGCTCCTCTCTGGACCTCGGTGGCGGTGCAGCTGGCCACCGCCACCGGGGCCCGGATCGGAGAGATCGCCACGCTCGTGTGGGAGCGGGTGGATCTGGAGGCGGGGCTGGTGGAGCTGGTGGGCAAGACCGGCCCCCGGACCGTGCCCCTGCGGGCGGAGCTGGTGGCCCTGCTGGGCACGCTGCCGAGGCACTCGGCCTGGGTGCTGGGGGTCGCCCCGGCGACCTGCCGCAACATCCGTGGCCACCTCGGCGCAGCCTGCGATCGAGCCGGTGTGCAGCGGTTCACCCCCCACGCCCTGCGGAGGCTGGCGGTGGATCGGCTGGCGAGGGCGGGGGTGGACGTGGGCACCGCCGCCGCGGTGCTGGGCCACTCCCCCGCCGTCATGCTCTCGGTCTACCGCCAAGTCGGCCTCGACGAGCGCCGAGCGGCGATCGATGCGCTGGAGCGCCTACCCCGGGGCGAGGTGATCGAGCTCTCAGCGCACCGATCGGGGCGCAGCCCTCAGGACGAGTGAGCCCACCACGGGCTCGCACAGATCGTGGTCACAGATTTGGCCATAGATGCATGACAGCTGTCTCGAATGGATTGGGGTACCCAATCCATCTGCCCCCTGGATCCACTCAGCACCCAAGAGCAGCCCGACAGCTCAGGAGCCGCCCAGGAGCCGCCCAGGAGCCGCCCAGGAGCCGCCCAGGAGCCGCCCAGGAGCCGCCCAGGAGCTGCCTCAGGGACGGCCCAACGGCTCGGGAGCCGCTCAGGAGCTGCCTCAGGGACGGCCCAACGGCTCGGGAGCTTCGGGTCCAACCGCTGCGCAGCGCTGCGCGCCCCACCCCACCCCACGATCGAGCCCACACCGCCCCGACTCCGTGCTGCCCTCCCCACACCTCGCCGGCCCCTAAGACAGCCGGGCGGCTCGATCCTGCACTGGGCGTTAGGGGACAGATCCACAGGGGTAAGACGCGATCATGTTGATCTCGATGCTCGCGAGCGCTGTGGCCCATGCCTGCTCCTGCGCCGTGGTGGTCACCCCCACCGTGCTCCCCGGCCATGGCGCGACGGTGCCGGCGAACCTGCCCGCGCTGTGGGTGGGGGCCGGAGACAACACCGAGGGCTGGATCCTGATGGATGCACGTGGCCGGCGCCTGCCCGCCGAGCTGCGCGCCCCACGGGGCCCAACCCCCAGCGCCCACCTCGAGTGGCACGAGCTGGTGCCCGGAGATCCGCTCCAGCCAGGCCGAACCTACCGGATCCGCCCGGTCCGCCCCGACGGGGAGGCTTGGGAGACCACGTTCCACACCGGCCCCCCGGCTCCCCTGCCCCGCACGCTGGGGACGGTGGTCGTCGGCCCCCTCGTCGAGGGCCCGCTGCAGATCAAGACCCTGCGCTCCTGCTCCGGCACCCTCGACGCCCTGCAGCGGATCGTCGTGGTCCACCACACGTCCGAGGCAGCCCCCTGGCGCGAGCTGTTCGTCTACAACACCTTGGTCGACGAGCAGCCCTGGAGCCCGCGCACCTCCCTGTGCACCCAGCCGGTGACCGGTGGGAGCTGGACCGGTCGGGGCCAGGATCGCGTGTTCGCGACCTGTGGCTGGAGCACAGCCCTGCGTCCCGGGGCCCACACCGTCCGCTTCGAGGCCCACCTGCCGGGGCAGGGGCCGATCTACACCGACACCGCGACGGTCCCGCTCCACTGCAGCGAGGAGCGCTGGCCCGTGGTCACCGAGGACAGAGTCGATCTCGGCCCTGTGCTGGGCAACCCCGCCCCGCCCCCCGGAAAGTGAGCGGCTCAGCTTGGCCAGGGCTCACGCCTCGGGGGAGGGCTCCGCGCCCACCAGCTCCGTGAGCTGCGTCACCAGCGCGATGTAGCCCTCGGCGATCGCTGCGACCTCGGGTTGGGCCTCAAGCTTGGGCAGCCCCCGCTCGAGCATGTCTGCAGCCCGCTCGAGCAGCGGCAGGTGCCGGGGGCCCTCGAGGGTGCCCCGCTGTACGTGCTGGATGAACAGCTGGACCGAGCTCACGCCCGCGGCCAGGTACTCGATGCCGATCGCGAACGTGTCGCGCGCCTCGGTGAAGGTCTCGATCGTCTTCTCAAGCTCGTCGTGGTCCATCCCCTTCCTGTCCTCCAAGCGCTCCCTCCTATGCCCGCCGGACCGGATCGCCACCGGTCAGTGACGCAGGCGGGGATCGAGGGCATCGCGCAGCGCGTCGGCCACGATGTTGACCGACAAGGTCAGCAGGAACAGCAGGCCACCGCTCACCAGCAGGGGCCACCAGATCCCCTGCATCAGCTCGCTCTTGGCATCCGCGATCATCTGCCCCCAGCTGGGCTCTCGATCGACGCCGACCCCGAGGAAGGTGAGGATCACCTCCGACTTGATCGCGGTGACGAAGGTGAGGCTGAAGTTGATCAGCACCAGGTGGGTCACGTTGGGCAGCACGTGACGGATCAAGACCCGCGTCCGGGAGGCCCCCAGCGCCTGGGCTGCGAGCACATAGTCGAGGTTGCGGACCTTCTTGACCTCGGCCCGGATCAGCCGACACAGGGTGACCCAGGAGGTGGCCCCCACGACGAGCACGATGTTGAACAGCCCGATCGACAGGTAGTCGGAGAAGGGGAGCTGTCGGTACAGACCAGCGACCGGCCCCTGGCGCACGATGAACGCCAGGGCGAGCATCAGCAGCAGGTAGGGGATCGACGCGACGGTCGAGTAGATGTAGACGATGACCTCGTCGACCCACCGCCCGAAGAAGCCGGCGAGCAGGCCCAGGGTGGTGCCGATCAGCACCGCCAGGCCCGCCCCGCACAGCCCCACCACGAACGCCACCTTGGTGCCGTGGAAGGCACGCAGGAGCACGGACTTGCCCTGGGAGGTGGTGCCCGCCCAGGCCAGCCAGTGCGAGGTGCTGGGGGGGCTCGCGTGCTCCTCGAACGGCAGCCCCTGCTCGGCGAGGGTCAGCTCGTAGACGAAGGGGGGCCCGTCGATCAGCTCGATCAGCTGCGCACACGCCGCGGCGGCGGCGAACGCGAGGGACAGGGCGAGGAACATGATCGCGCCCCGATCGTTGCGGAAGCGTCGCCAG
Organism: Deltaproteobacteria bacterium; assembly: GCA_011376105.1. Taxonomy (GTDB): domain Bacteria; phylum Myxococcota_A; class UBA796; order UBA796; genus DRPG01. The sequence continues at coordinate 5,216 of DRPG01000055.1, read as the reverse complement.
GCCTCCTGGGCGGGGCTGCGCGTGGACTTGGCGGGGGCGTGCATGGACCCGACCCTACAGGGTGGGGCGCGGCTCTGCTACCCTGCTCGGCGATGGTCCCTCTGCCGCTCCTCGCGTCCTCCCTGTGGATCCCCGCCGGATCCAGCGCCGCCGATCTACACGTCGGCGGGATGGACTACCCCACCATCGCCCAGGCCGTCTCAGCGGCCGACAGCGGCGATCGGATCCTGATCGATCCAGGCACCTACTACGAGTCGAACATCGTGGTGGACGGGATGATCCTGACGCTCGAGGGGGCCCCGGGTGTCGAGGTCCACCGCACGGGTCCCCGGGGCTCGGTGCTCTGGATCTCGGGCGGCGCGAGCGTCACCCTCTCGGAGCTCCAGCTCGATGGCGACGGCCTGCACCAGGGGATCCATCTCCAGGACGCTGCCCTGGTGGCCACCGACGTCTCCATACGCTCGACGAACGCTCAAGCGGACGGGGGCGCGCTGTACGCAAGAGACGCCAGCGTCACCCTCACCGGGGGCACCCTGTCGTCCAACGAGGCGGTGGACGGAGGCGATCTCCGGGCTGAGCTGAGCACGGTGGTGATCGCCGGGACCACCCTCGAGGGGGCGTCGGCCAGCGGCGCTGCGTCGATCTCGATCGAGGACGGAGCGCTGACCCTCGAGGGGGCCACCCTCCAGGACGCGACCTCGGGCGAGGGGCTGGTCACGGCGCTGCGCACCCTGGTCTGGATCGACGACACCCGCTTCGAAGACAACCACACGACCTCGAGCCTGCTATCGATCGACAGCAGCAGCGGCGTCAGCGTGCTTGGCAGCGCGTTCACAGGCAACGAGGTGGACGGAGATCTGCTCTCCGTCCTCAGCTCGGCCCCGGTGGAGGTGGCGCAGACCCTGCTCTGTGGGGGAGGCCACGCCCAGACCCTCGTCCTCACCGACAGCGTGGCCCTGCTGCGGAACAACATCGTGATGAACACGAGCCCTCTGCAGCACGGTGTCGTGGCCCTGGGGGGGCGGGTCGACGTCCAGCACAGCCACTTCGTCTCGGGCTCAGCGCCGGAGGGAGGCTCGACCGCGGTCCACCTCGGGGGCGGCACCCTGTCGATCGTTCGGAGCTTCATCGGCTGGCAGGACAACGCCACCGAGGGGGCGGTGTGGGGCGTGTCCAGCGGCACCACCCTCCGCGACACGCTGTTCCACCAGATCGTGCCCAGCGACACCAGCGGCTCCGTCAGCCTGATCAACACCAGCGCCGGAGATCCGGGCTTCCCTCGTCCCCCGGAGGGCTCCTGTGATCCCTGGTATGTGATCCCGCCCCCCGGGAGCCTCCTCGACACCATCGGATATGGAGCGTTCGCTGGTCCCGATCCCTTCCCCACCAGCGAGGGCCCCCTCGACGAGGACGGCGACGGCCACGCCGGCCCCGATGACTGCGACGACACGGATCCAACGGTGTTCCCCGGCGCCCCCGAGCTCCCCTGCGACGGGCGCGACAACGACTGTGATCCGCTCACCCCCGAGGCCACCGCCGATCTCGACGGAGACGGAGCAGGCTGCGACATCGACTGCGACGACACGGATCCGTCCGTGTTCCCCACCGCCGGAGAGCGCTGCAACAGACGCGACGACGACTGCGACGGAGCGATCGATGAGGATCCCGTCGAGGGTAGCCACCAGCTGGTCGATCTCGACGGAGACGGGTTCACCAGCCCGAGCGGGCCGCTGACCTGCGAGGCGATCCCCCAGGTGGGGCTGGACTGCGACGACGACGAGCCATCCACCTTCCCCGGAGCCCCCGAGGTGCGCGACGACGGCGTCGATCAAGACTGCGACGGCACCGATCTACAGACCCGGCTGGGGGGCGGGCTGGGGCTGGCCTGCAGCGCCACCGGCGCCTCCGCCCCGGGGCTGGGGATCCTCAGCGCCCTGGGGATCCTCAGCGCCCTGGTGCGACGCAGGGCCAGGACGTAGCCCCGGGCGCCGGGCCAACAGCGCCGAGCGCCGAGCGCCGAGCGCCGAGCGCCGAGGGCGCCGGGCCAACAGCGCCGAGGGCCCCGGGCCAACAGCGCCGAGGGCCCCGGGCCAACAGCGCCGAGGGCCCCGGGCCAACAGCGCCGAGGGCCCCGGGCCAACAGCGCCGAGGGCCGTGGGCGCCGGGCGCCTCAGTCAGTTCGTGGCGTAGAGCACCGCGATGCACATCTCATCGGTCGTGCCCTCCCCCCAGGTCACATCCACCGGCTCGATCGGGACCGCGCCTGCCTCGGCCCGGCTCGCGGCGGTGTTGTCCCACACACAGCTGACCTCGAGCTCGTCGCCGGGCGCCATCACCACCGCCTCGGTGGGCTCGTAGAACCGCTGCCAGCTGAAGTCGTAGTCGGGGATCTCCACCACCGGCTCAGCGCCACCGTCGAGGTGGTGGGCCGTCAGCTCGATGCTCCGGCCGAGGAGGTGCTGGTGAGGCATCACGCTGTGGATCCGCACCGGGGCCGTCAGATCGAGATCAGGGGCCAACAACGACAGCCCCGGGAGCTCCTGCAGCGGGGCCCGGTAGGCGTAGCCCACCCCCTCGGCCCCCGCGGGGATCTGCATCGAGGTCGGGCTCAGGGCCCAGGTCAGGTCGAGCCAGAACACTGAGTAGCCCACCTGATCCACCTCGGTCGCGGTCTGGAAGTGCACCGCGGTCTGATCCGTTGGATCGTCGGTGGCGAGGGTGTAGTAGTGCATCTGCACCACCAGGGTGCTGCCGGGCTCGACCTCGAGCCCCGTGCCTCTGGGGGTGCGGACCGCCCCGACCCCCGGGGCCCACACCCCGACCAGCCCCTGCTGGAGCTCGTCGAGCGCGCTCGCGGGCTCCCAGCCATCCATCGCCGCGGTGCCGTAGCAGGGGTAGCCGGCCACCTCGGGGTGGGACGCCTCGAAGGCGGCCACGATCTCTGCCTGGAACGGTGGGACGATGTAGGCCGCGACGTGGTGGGCGGACGCGAGGTTGCCCGGCACCGCCTCGAACCCGGTGATGTAGCGCTCCCCGGACGGCCAGGGGAACGAGAAACAGCGGTAGTCGTCGCCGTTGTGCTCAGAGCCGTTGGGGGTGTAAGGATCGCTCATCCCGATCGACACGTCGATCCGATCGAGGCTGGGCTGCTCCACCGCCGCAGGCGCCTCTGCGGCGACCTCCCCCGACCCCCGCGGGGCGCCGGCCTCGGCCCATGCCACCACCGCAGCGATCTGATCGTCGGTCAGGGAGGGATCGTAGCGGTAGCTGCGGATCGGCGCGGCCCCCCAGGGCGGCATGCTGCGGGACTCGATCGCGTACACCACCGGATCGAGGGCCTCGACCACCGCCTCGTAGCTGTCGAGGGACAGCGGCGCGAGGTTGCCCTCGCTGTGACACCCAGCACAGCGCGCCTCGATCAGCGGCTCGATCTCGCCACGCCAGGTGGGCTGCGCCACAGGCGCTGCACACCCACCCCCGATCAAGCTCCCCAGCCAGGTGCCCCACATCGATCCTCCAGCCCTCTCGCTGACCAATCGGTCAGATAGGTCTCTGACCTGGGTATGTCCTGTGCTTCACCCTGTCAACCCAAATCCTGACCGATGGGTCAGCCAAGCGGATCTCTGCCGATCCGGCCCCACCGCGGGCTCTGGCCCCGGCCGGCCTCAGCCCCGGCTGGCGCTCTAGTGTGGCGGGCGCCTGGCCCCGATGGCCTCGAGAAGGCGGAGGCCTAGCGTCCGTGGGCCTCGAGAAGGCGGAGGCCTAGCGTCCATGACGCGCCTATGCTGCCCTGACCCTGTGGAGGCGAGCCTCCGAGGAGGATCCATGATCGTGTACACGACCTTCGACAGCCCGGTGGGGGAGGTCCTGGTGGAGGGGAGCGCTGGGGGTCTGCACCGGATCAGCCTGCTGGCTGGCCCCGGCGCCCCCGGCCCGTCCCCCGGCGCCGTGAGAGACGTCGCCCCCCTCGCGGACGCGATCGCACAGCTGCAGCGCTACCTCTCTGGCGAGGGTCGCAGCTTCGATCTGCAGCTCGCCCCTCAAGGAACCCCGTTCCAGCAGCAGGTGTGGCGTGTGCTGCGTCAGATCCCCTACGGGACCACCCAGACCTATGGCCAGATCGCACGAGCGATCGGTCGCCCCACCGCGTGCCGGGCGGTGGGGGCAGCCAACGGTCAGAACCCGCTGCCGATCGTGGTGCCCTGCCACCGGGTGATCGGTGCGAACGGCACGCTGACGGGCTTTGCTGGAGGGCTGGAGCTGAAGCGACGGCTGCTGCAGATCGAGGGGGTGAGGGTGCCCGGAGCCTCGCAAGCCCTGCCCCTCTCCCCCCCGAGCTGACGCGATCGTCTGCTCGCCTGACGGAGCCAAGGGCACGGCCCTCACCGTCGATCGCCGTGGGGACGCCGTGCTCCGCCGACAGCCGCCGTAGGGTCGCCGTGCACTGAGCGACACGCTGATCACTGAGCGACACGCGGATCACCTCGACCCCGGAGGCGATCGAGGGCGCCGGGGAGCTCATCGACACGGGCGCCCTGCCCAGGGCACTCGTCGAGCGCTCGGGGCGCTGGGGGCACTCGCTGGTGGGGCTCGTGCCTGCCCGACGAGCACAACCTGCTCAACGGCGAGCCCCAGCAGGCGAGGCCCCTCGCTCCACCCCTGGAGGGACGGCCTCTGTACGCCGAGGCTCGAGGCGCCAAGCTGCCTGTGCCGGCGGGGGGAGAGCTCGAGGCCTACCCACCGCTGAAGGTACGCTGATGAGGCTCCGGAGGAAGCTGTGCCTGATCTGCTGCGACATCTGCGGGGAAGGCGTCGAGCGGCTGTGGCGGGTGTACCCTTGTGGGAGCCAGACGCAGGTGGCGTTGAAGTCCTCGGGAAGGCGCCGAGCGGCGGCTGCGGCGGGTGTACCGGCTCCTGCGGGCCTACGGCGAACATGTGCAGCGCTCGGTGTCTCGCTGCGGGCTCAGCGACAGACAGCTGGCCAAGCTAGAGCAGGCGCTGCAGTTGGGGCTCGAACATCGGCGGGATCACGTCTTGTTCATCCTGCTGGGAAGCGCTGACTCGAGCAGCAGGTGGCAAGGCTGGACGATGGGCGTGCCGCTTGACGCGCCAGAGCGAACGGTCTGCATTATATGACGAGGAGGATCGTTGACATCGTCTGCGAGCGTCGGAGTGACGCGCAAAACCCTGGAGACGCTCGCACAGTAGATAGAATG
>DRPG01000054.1 GCA_011376105.1 Deltaproteobacteria bacterium | reverse complement strand
CGAGGCCGAAGATCCTGGCCTGAGGCGCAGGGTCGCGCTGAAGGTGCTGCTCGCCGGCAGCTTCGCCCGGGCCAGGGACATCGAGCGGTTCCTGCGGGAGGCCCGCGCCGTCGCCCGGCTCGATCACCCCAACATCGTCAAGATCCTGGAGTTCGATCGGGAGGGTGGGGGCGCCTGGTTCGCGATGGAGTACGTCGACGGGCCCAACCTGCTGCGCCGGATCCGCCATCAGGGCGCGCTGCCCTGGCGCGAGGCGGTGGACATCGCGGCCAGGCTGGCCCGGGCCCTGCAGCACGCCCACGAGCAGGGCCTGGTCCACCGCGACGTCAAGCCCAACAACGTGCTGCTGGAGGACGGCAACCGACCCCGCCTGACCGACTTCGGGCTGGCCCTGCGCCAGGACGAGGGGGAGGGCACGCGCCTGACCCGCACCGGCCAGGTGCTGGGCACCCCGATGTACATGAGCCCCGAGGCTGCCTCGGGCGATCTGGGCCGGATCGGGCCCCACACCGACGTGTACGGGGTGGGCGTGGTGCTCTACGAGATGCTCACCGGGAAGGTGCCGTTCGAGGGCAGCACCCCGCTGGCGATCATCGGTGCGGTGCTCCAGGGCAACCCCGCTCCGCCGCGGCACCTCGTCCCCGACATCCCCAGGCCGGTGGAGATCGCCTGCCTCAAGGCGATGCGCTCGGATCCTGCGGATCGGTACGCCACCGCGGAGAGGCTGGCCGAAGATCTCCAGCGCTGCCTGCGGGGGGAGCCCATCCAGGCCGCCCCCCCCAGCCTCCGGGCCCGGCTGCGCTGGTTCGCCCGGCGCAACCGCACCGCGCTGGGGATCGCCACCGCCGCGCTGCTGGCCTCCCTGGCCGTGGGCATGGGCAGCACGGTGGCTCTGCGCACCCGGGCCTCCACCCTGGCCCGGGCCAGGGAAGCCTCCGCCCTGGACAACCTGCGGGGGGTGCTGGCCCGGATCGATCAGCTCGAGGCGGGTGGCCAGCCCGACGAGGCCGAGCGCGCCTGGCAGGCGTTCGTCCACCATCCCCAGCACCGGGGCACCCTGGCCCTGGTGGACGGCTGGCTCGCCCGGGCCGATCACCTGCACAAGGCGGGCGACGCCCAGGGGCGGCTGGCGGCCCTGGGCATGGCCTACGCCGCGGCGGGGCGCTCCCGGGATCAGGAGCGCGCCCTGCTGGCGCTGGCCCGGGGTCTGAGGGAGGAGCGCCGGCTCGATCGGCTGCAGGAGGTGGTCGACACCCTGCGGCGCCGGGCCCCTGAGCTGGCCCGCAGGCCCGAGGTCCTGCGGCTGCACCGCGACGCGCTGGCGGCTCAGCGGGATCTGAAGCGGGCCGCAGCGGTGGGGGGTGAGGGGCCGATCGGGCGGGTGCTGGACGCGCTGGCCAAGGCCACCCCCACCCCACACCACGCCGACGAGGCGCTGCCCTGGCCCGGAAGCGACGGCGCGCTGCTGCTCCGCCACGGAGGCTCCGATCGGCTCCAGCTCGTGGGGGCCACCCCCGGGCTGGAGGGGATCCGCAGCCTGCGGATCCCGCTGCCGGCCCAGCGGATCGCGCCCCTAAGCGGCGATCGGGCGTTGCTGGTGGTGGGCACCGATCACGGCGTGTCCCTGCTGCGGGAGTCCCAGCGCCGGCTCCAGCACATCGCGGGCTGGGGCGGAGGGCCCCTCCTGAGCAGCGCGAGCGGAGATCTCGACGGCGACGGGCGCGTCGAGCACTACCTCGGCCTGGGCCGCGAGCTGCTCCGCCTCAAGGGGCACAACGCGCTGTACCGCGACGTGCCCCACCCCCCCACCAACGCCTCGCGCTCCACGATCAACGATCTGCTGGTGGCGGACGTCGATCAAGATGGTCGCGACGAGCTGATCGTCGCCGCCGGGGAGTGGGGCGCCTACGACGTGAGGATCCTGGGGATGGACGACGACGTGCTGTCGATCCGGGCCCGGAGCAAGCTCGGGGTGGTCGAGGATCTAGCTGCACTGCCCGATCCCGAGGGTCGGATCACCGTGCTGGCCGCCAAGGTCGACCGCTACCCCAACCTCCAGATGTTCCCCCCCGAGGCCGCCACCGGCCAGCCCCCCGGCCTGTGGCGCCTGTCCCTCCAGGACGGAGCGCTCGAGCAACGGCGTGTGCTGTCGGTGGGCTGCGATCGGCTGACGGTGGGGGATCTCGACGGCGACGGGCTGCACGACGTCGCCGCTCAGTGCGGAGACGATCTGCTGCTGATGGTGCAGTCCTCCGACGGCAAGCTCCGCGACGTGTGGATCCAACAGCTGACGCTGCTGGCGATGGTGGACGTCGATCCGGACCCGGCGATGGAGCTGGTGGTGGCGGATCCCGACGCGGACGAGGCGGTGTGGGTGCTGGGGGTCGGGGCCGAGGCTCCGCCGACCCTGCTGCCCACCCACCACCGCGCCCAGCCTCCCCCCGCCGGCGCCGATCCAGCCTCCGCCGACGCCTGGCGCAGGGCGGAGGATCTCGTCTACATCGGGCAGATCCACCAGGCCGCGGACGCGCTGGAGGCCCTGGCCGAGCTGCAGTGGGGGCGCTCGCTGGGGTGGGAGGCGGTGCTGCGGGCCGCGGATCTCCACCACGCCCGGGGGGCCTGGGCCGAGGCCGCGTCGCTGTACCTCTCCGCCGTCGACGAGGTCGACGAGCCGACCGCGATCGGTGCGCTGCGGGCCGCGGCGAAGGCCTGGCGCCAGGAGCACGCCCTGGAGGAGGAGCTCGCGGTCCTGCGGCGCCTGCGCGACGCCGGCGCGCTGGACGACGACGAGGCCCGGCGCCTCACCGTGCTGGTGGAGCTCGCGGATCCACCCCGGGCCGAACTCACCTTCGATCGTCCCCTGGATCCCCACTGGAGGATCGACGATCCCCTCGCCCTGCAGCGCCTCCGCGATCAAGGACTGCGGATCGAGGCCTTCGGCGACGGCACCCTGGCCCATGTCCCCGTCCGCTGGAGCGTCGGGGTCCTGGAGCTGGAGCTAGAGCTGGAGCTGGAGCGCACCGAGTGGGACGGCGGCGTGGAGATCGGCCTGGCCCCCCGGGGGTGGGAGATCCCCGACTACAGCGTCACGATCGAGGGCCAGGGTGGAGGCGAGGTGGTCTGGCCCCGCCTGGTGTGCGTCGCCAGCGAGCACAAGCTGGAGCAGCCCCTGCCCGGAGGGGAGCGCCTCGTCGTCCGCCTGCAGCTGTTCGCCAACCGCGAGGGGCTGTCGTGCGGGGTTGAGGGGCCCTCGATCGACTGGCGGGGGATCTCCGACACCCGGCTGCCCGATCCCCCCGAGGAGGACTGGGATCTGGTGATCCGCGCCACCGGCGGCGCCGACACCGGAGGGGTGGTGATCCTGCACCGGATCACCCTTGAGGGGGCCACCCTGGCCCCCGATCCCCCTCCAGGGCGGGATCACGCCCGCCAGGCCTTGGTCGACGGCGATCCAAAGACCGCGGCGGGCCGGAGGTCGTCCATGCTGCTCGACGATCCACTGCTGGAGGCTGCGATCGCCGCAGAGCGGGACGACGGAGAGGCGCTCCGGGCTGCGTTGCAGCGCCTCGTGGAGCAGGGCCGGGCGGACAAGCCCCTGCTGCACCTGCTGCACCACCGGATCGACGCGCTGGGGGCCGAGCTGAGACCCCTGCTGGGGCCGGACTGGCCCTGGTGGATCGCGCGGGCCTGGGACACCACGCTGCACGCCCACAGCACCGATCCCGAGCTGGTCTCGGTCCTGCTGAGCCACCTCGACGGCCTGCTCGAGGCCGACACCGACCGGCTTGATCGGATCGCCACCCTGGTGCTGCTCAACGCCCGCCGTGGCGCCGCCGCGCTGTCCGACGATCGGCTGGAGCTGGCCGGGGCCAGCTTTGAGCGCGCCCTGGCCCTGCACCGGCGGCTCCCCAGCGCCCGGGCCATGGCGCTGGCTCCGACCATCGCGGGCGTCCACCTCGATCGGGCGGCCCTGGCGGTCCGCACCGGCGCCCCCGCCCCCGAGGCCCTCGCCGCCCTCGATCGAGCGCTGCAGAGCAGCCCTGCCCCCGAGATCATCGCCGACATGGCCTCGGTGCGGCCCGATCTCGCCGCCCTGCGGACCGAGGCCGGCTGGGCTGAGCGGATCGAGCCGCTGCGCAGGGGAACACCCCGGTGACAAACCTGAGGTTGTCCGAAGTCTCGGGGGGCCTGATCGTATAGATCCCATGTAGGAGGAACCATGCGCAGGCTCGCGACCACACTCACGCTCGGCGCCGCCCTCGCCGGGTGTGACGGGGAGACCCCGATCAACCTGTTCACCATCGAGGACGATATCTCGCTGGGGATGGAGCTGCGCGACGAGATCAACGGTGATCCTGCGACCTACCCTGTGGTCCCCGAGGCCGACGCTCCTGACGCCTACGATCACCTGTACCGCATGCGCGACGCGATCCTCGCCAGCGGCGAGGTCACCCACGCCGACGACTTCGATTGGGAGATCTACCTGATCGACGACGACGAGACCCTCAACGCGTTCGCCGGTCCGGGGGGGTACATCTGGGTCTACTCGGGCATCATGCGCTACCTCGAGCGCGAAGACGATCTGGTGGGGGTCCTGGGCCACGAGATCGCCCACGCCGATCGGCGTCACTCGACCCAGCAGCTGTCCAAGGTCTACGGTGTGAGCGTGCTGCTGGGGGTGATCTTTGGCAGCGACCCAGGGCTGATCCCCGAGCTGGCGGCGGGGCTGGTGTCGCTGTCGTTCAGCCGCACCGACGAGGCCGACGCCGACGAGCACTCGGTGATCTACCTGTGCGGGACCGACTATGCGGCCAACGGGGCCGCCTCGTTCTTCGAGAAGCTGCTCGAGGAGTCCACCGTCGAGATCCCAGCGTTCCTCTCCACCCACCCCGCCTCTGCAGAGCGGGTGGCGGACATCAACACGCTGACTGAGGAGCTGGGCTGCAGCACCGATCCCAACCCCAACGTCCCACCCTGGGCGGACGTGCTGGCCACCCTGCCCTGATGAGGCCGGGTGCCGCCCGCGCCGGGGGGCGGGGCCCGGGCTGGGCCCCGCTGTGGCTCCTGCTTGCGGCCTGCCTGCCCCCTCCCCTGCCCCAGCCCGAGACCACCGAACGCCTGGTCGCCACCGCTGCGACCTCTCCCTATGTGGCCTCGGTCTTGCTCATCTCCGTCACCGCGCCGAGGCCCGCGAGCCTGTGGATCGAGCTGGGGACGAGCGAGGACGAGCTGATCGCAGCGACCCCCGCCCACAAGGGGACCGAGGTCGAGCTGCCCGTCCTCGGGCTGAAGGCCGGCCACACCTACCTGTGGCGGGCCGCGGCCCGCACCCCCGACGGGCAGCGGCTGACCTCTCCGATCGCCCGCTACACCACGCCGACGTCCCCCAGCGGGCTCGACAGCTACACCGTCCTCCGCTCCACCGAGGCCTCGGTGGGGGGCTGGCTGCTCACCAGCGTCGCCCAGCTCGAGGCTCCCCTGAGCTGGGTGGGGATCCTCGATCGCGACGGAGACTGGGTGTGGTGGGTGCCGGCGGAGGAGGGCCGGATCCCCCTGTCCCCCAAGCTGTCGAGGGACGGCACCGCGATCCTGTGGGGGGAGTACGATCTCGATCGCAGCCAGTCCACCCTCGATCGCAGCGCCCTGATCCGGGTCTCGCTGGATGGCAGCGCTCGAGAGCAGACCCGGCTGCCGCTGGGGCACCACGACTTCGTCGAGCACGCCGACGGCACCATCGCCTACCTGTCGCGCTCCGCCGCGCAGCTGGGGCAGGCCGACGCCCTCCCGGTGCACGCCGATCGGATCGATCTCGTCCCCCGGGGCGCAGGGCACGACGTCGTGCCGCAGACCGTCTTCGACACCTTCGAGGACTACCCGTACCCTGCGGTGAGCACCTGCGCGCACATGACCAGGATCCAGAACACCTATGGCTCGATCGGGCCTGAGTGGACCCACGGCAACTCCCTGTTGTACCTCGACGAAGAAGACGCTTACTACCTCAACGCCCGATACACCGACTGGCTGTTGAAGATCGACGCGGGCACCGGCGAGGTGCTGTGGCAGCTCAACGGCCTCGACGGGGGCTTCACCCTGCCCGACGGCTCGCCGGCCTGGGAGTCACCGGGTGAGGCGCACCTGTGGAGCCATGGGCACATCAGCCAGCTATGGTCCGGGGGCATGATGGTGTTCGACAACGGCGATCACCGCACCAAACGGGTGTCGAGGGTGCTGGAGATCGCGCTCGACGAGGACGCCCGGACCGCTGAGATCGTGTGGTCCTACCCCCACCCCGACGGGCGGTTCACCCCCTCGATGGGGGACGCCCGGCGGCTGCCCGGTGGCAACGTGCTCACCGCATGGGCCGGGCTGCGGGAGATCACCGAGGTCACCCCTGATGGATCGGTGGCCTGGAAGGCCCGCAGCGGCCGCGCGGACGTGGTCGGTAGGATCACGTGGCTCCCGGATCTGGCTCGTCCGTCTCCTCCATCGCAGGCTCCTCCGGCTCCGGCTCCGGCGTCTCCGGAGGCGTCGGGCGACGACCCGGACCGACGGTGAGCGGCCCACGCCAGATGATCTCGAGATCCGCGAGCACCAGCGCCTCCACCGGCCGCCCCAGCTCGGTCGACAGCGGGATCTCCAGCGTGACCTCGGTGGGCAGCCCGGCCTCGGTGCGTCGGATCCGGGTGCGGAGGGAGTAGTCGAGCCGCAGCGGTGTGCAGCTGCGCTCGTCCACCAGCAGGATCCCGAGGATCGCGCCTCGCAGAGCCTCGGGCCCTCCGCCCACCTCAGCGGTGATCGTGCGACGATCCGCGTCGGCCCGGACGTGATCCACCACCACCCCCCGGGGCTCGGGGGCACAGGGCTCGACCCCGAACCGGCCCACCCCGAAGAACTGCCCGCTGCGATCCAGCAGGCCCCAGGCCCCCCAGACCGAGGCGTCGAACAGCCGGGGCAGCAGCGACAGGGTCCGGGGCAGCGCCAGGCCGAACCCACCCACCTGTGCCGCGGTGGGGCGCTCGGGCAGCCAGCCCGCGATCCGGGTCCACGCGTCCCGGGCGGCGAGGAACGGCTTGCCTGAGCGCTCGAGCAGCGCCCGGGGGAAGCGCAGCGCCGACTTAAGATCGGGTCGCTGGGGCACGACCGAGGTCTCCACCGTCAGGGTGCCGCCTCGGTAGCCCCCGTCGTCGGCATGGACCGCCAGCCGCAGGTGCTGCAGCGACACCACCGTGCCCATCAGCTCCATCCGGAAGGGGGAGGCCTCGAGCAGCAGCGTGCCGTTGGCGCGCTGGGTGGTGAACGCACAGCGCTGCACCGATCCCGTCTCCACCGCGCGGCAGCAGCCCCAGGCGACGCCTGCGCCGGTCTGCTCGTCCTCGTCGATCTTCACGACGTCGATCGTCAGCCCCGCCAGCCCGACGGGATCGAGGGCCCCGACCAGCGAGGGATCGTCGCAGGACAGATCGACGATCCGGAAGGTGTCGGGGGGTGTGCCCGGCTCGGTCGCCTCCACCACGATCCCCAGCTCGACGATCTGCGGCTCCTCCCCCGCGGCCCCCAGCTTCAGCCGGACCCCAAACACACCAGCATCCAGCGTCTCGGGGATCAGGTGCAGGGTCGTGGCCTCAGCGGAGGAGCGGACCGTGTGGCCCCACTTCGAGGCGATCTTGATCGGCGAGGCGACCGGAGAGGTGGCCTCGCCCCCGTGGACCAGCCGCAGCGAGACGACGTCGCCGGGGTGGGTGTGGATCCTCGATGGTGGGCGGGGATCGTAGCGGTGACCACCGACCGCGACGGCCAGGTGCTGATCTCCAAAGCTGGCCCCCCTCGGATCGAGGATCCACCCCGGGCCGCTGGTGTCGGCTGCATAGGGCACATACAGCACGTCGCCGCT
>DRPG01000053.1 GCA_011376105.1 Deltaproteobacteria bacterium | reverse complement strand
GTGTTAGGCCCGCCGCTAGCGTTCGCTCTGAGCCAGGATCAAACTCTCCAGTTCGATTGACTCTACTCTCTCTATTCTTGTACCAAGCCCCAAAAGACTCGATACGGAATCGACGACGCATGTTTCGAACAAACCCTGTGAGAGGTCTGTTCGCCATCCATCCTTCTACTTGCCTTTCAAAGACCGAGCCGGTTGGTTCCGACCCCGTGCGCGTTGACGCAACAAACAACGTTGCCCTTTCGCGCTGACCCCGAATGGATATCAAGTCCACCGAGATCCGTCAAACGCTCATTAGCGTTTGTTGGCCCCGAGTGGCTGACGCCCTCGGAACACCTGCCATCTATGGCTCCCCCCCCAGGGCGTCAACGATATCTCTGAGATTTTTGTGGCTGTCTCGCAGGGAGGCAGATCATCGGCACAAAAAAGTGCCGGCCGCCCAGGGGCAGCCGGCACCACAGCGCTCCCGATGACACCCTCACCCCGCCATCTGGAGCACCTTGTAGATCCACCCGAGGCCCATCAGGGCGAGGAAGGCGAGGGCGAGCCAGCCCTCCCTCGGCTCGAGCCACTGGGACAGGCGCCCCCAACGGTCCCTCGGGTCGAGGGCCTCAGAGACCGCGATGCCAAACCCCAAGGCGGCCATCAAGAACAACAACACCGCGAAGGGTTGGTTGATCAACGCGTCCACCGGTCGCAAGTGGGCCATCAGGGCGAAGCTCGTCGTAGCTCCGCACATCGGACAGGGCCGACCGGTCAGGCTCAGGAAGCTGCAGTTGCCAAGCCCGAGCTGAGTGTGGGTGCCGTGCCCCTCAGCCGCTGGCTCCAGCAGAGCCGCGAGCCCAAACACCGCCGCGATGCCGCTGGCCACCCCGAGGGAGGCCAGGCGCACCCAGAGATCATGGCGCCCGTCGAAGATCTGTAGCAGCACCCTCACAGCCCCTCCCCCCGGGTCCCGACCGGGACCCCCGGCGCGTCGAACCCATCGAGCGGATCCTGGATCGTGGAGATGTCGAGATCCACAGGCTGAACCTGAGAGGCCTGGATCGCTCCCCCCCGCACCTGGGGCTGGGGCAGCGCGGCCTCGACCAGCACCTCAGTGGACGCCACGTCCCGCTCTAGATCGGTGAGCTCTTCCCGGATCTCTCTCCGGAAACGCTCGAACTCCGACGCGATGTTCAACGCTGTGAGCACCGCGAGGGACAGCTCGTCGATCCGGGGAGCCCTCGAGCCGAGCGCCTCCATCTTCTGATCGACGTACGCTGCGATGCTCCGCAGATCCTCCTCCTCGTCGCTGCGCAGGGTGTACCTGCGCCCGCCGATCGTGATCTGCACCTTCATCCGGTCCTCCCCACCGCGCCCGCCACTAGAGCAGCGCCTCGACGAAGGCCTCTGGATCGAAGTCCCGTAGGTCCGCCGCCTGCTCCCCCAACCCCACGAGCTTCACCGGGAGCCCGAGATCCGCTGCGATGGCCAGCACCATCCCGCCCTTGGCGGTCCCGTCGAGCTTGGTCACCGCGACCCCGGTCAGAGGGGTGGCCTCGTGGAACAGGCGGGCCTGAGACATGCCGTTTTGACCCATGGTCCCGTCGAGCACCAGCAGGGTCTCGTGAGGACCGCCGGGCACCCGCTTCTGGATCACCCTGCGCACCTTCGCCAGCTGCTCCATCAGGGGTTTTCGGGTCTGCAGCCGGCCGGCGGTGTCTACGATGACCACATCGTGGCCTCCAGCCTGAGCCCGCTCCAGGGCCTGGTAGATCACCGCGCCGGGATCGGCTCCCTCCTCCAGGCGGGCCAGCTCCGCGCCGGTGCGCTCAGCCCAGACCCCCAGCTGCTCAGCGGCGGCGGCCCGGAAGGTGTCGCCGGCTGCGAGCATCACCCGCTTGCCCTGCTTGTGGAAGCGGTGGGCGAGCTTGCCAATGGTGGTGGTCTTGCCGCTGCCGTTGACCCCGACCACCAACAGGACGAAGGGGGAGCCCTCGATCGGAGCGAGCGGAGCGTGGACCCGGGTCAGGATCGACAGCATCTCGTCGTGGAGGACGGCGCGCAGCCTCCCGGGATCCGCATCGGCGGCCGCGGCTGTAGACACGGCCTCGACCAGCCGAGAGGCGGTGGCAACCCCCACATCGGCTCGGATCAGCGCCTCCTCCAGCGCCTCGAGCGCCTCGCTGTCCCGGGGGCGACCGAGGAACCGCTCGAGGCCGGTCTGGAGCGCTGTGCGCGAGCGACCCAGCGCCTCCCGCATCCGGGCCAGCACCCCGGGTGGAGCACGCTCCCCCTGAGGCTGCCCTCCCTGGAGCTGCTCCCCCTGGTCGGGAGGGTCCTGGGGTGTGGGCTGCCCCTGGGGTGTGGGCTGCCCCTGGGGTGTGGGCTGCCCCTGGGACGCGCTGCCCCGATCGCCCACCGGGATCTGCTGGGGCGGGAGCGCGGCAGCACGCCGCCGCACAGACACGAACCCCACCAGCAGCAGCGCCAGCACCACCCCGATCCCACCGACGACGACAGGATCACCAAGGAAGCCCCCGGAGGGGGTCGTGTCGATGTCCTGGATCGTGTGCGCCCCGGTCGGCTCCACATCTCCCCCTGGCTGTCTGGTCCGGACGTATGCACAGGTATCACATCCGCACAGGGGGCAGGCGACGGGCCAGGCCCAGCTGCGCAGAGCCGGACCCAGGCCCGGGCCCGGGCCCCGGGCGCGCCCAGGCGCCCAGGCGCCCATCACCACCGATCGCTCGGGGCCGGACCCAGCCGGAACAGGTGCGAACTCGAGTTCGCACCCAGGGACACGGACCGCGAAGTCAACCTCGCACCTGCCCGCCATCTCCAGCGTCTCAGCGTCTCTGGAGGATGGCACGGTCCTTGCTCGAACACCTGAGCGGAGAGTCTATGCGTCCCGCCGTCCTCGCCGCCGCCTTTGCGTTCCACCCCCGCCTCAGCTGGGTCCGCAGCCCCCTGACCACCTTCGCCCGGCTCACCGGTCCGCTGGTGCTCCGCTGGCTGGATCGTCGCCGGGAGCAGATCAACCTGGAATAGCCCCCTGCGTTGTCACGTACTCCCCGGGTGTTTACGCATCCCCGAGGAGGGCTGGTCATGTCGTATGCGCTCACCAAGCGCGAGCCACGTTCTGTAGGGTGGGCCTACCTGTTGTGGCTGCCCTGCCTGCTCGGGGTCAACGGGCTCCACCGGTTCTACTCCGGGCGCTGGATCTCCGGGCTGGTCTGGCTGCTGACCTTTGGCCTGTGTGGTGTCGGCCAAGTCATCGATCTGATCTTCATCCCCCGGATGGTCGAGGATCACAATGACGGGCGAGACATCTGGTAGCACACCGACCTTGGTGCCCGCCCCCAGCGGCTGAGGTGCCCGCTGGGTGCCGCTGTGGGCGCCGGGAAACGACGAGAGATCTCCACCGACGCTCAGGGGCGGCGATCGCCGGAGGGAGGAGAGAGGGCTACAACATCAGGCCAGCCACCGCGCCGGTCATGCAGGCCGCCAGCATGCCCGCCCACATCGCCTTGAAGCCGAGGCTCGCCAGATCCCCCATCCGATCCGGAGCGATCCCTCCGATCCCTCCAAGCTGGATCCCGATGGAGGCAAAGTTGGCAAAGCCACACAGAGCATAGCTCGCGATGATCGCGCTGCGCTGAGAGAGCACGGCCTCCTCGGCGTTGATCAGCTCGCCGAGATGGATATAGGCGACAAACTCGGTCAGCACGATCTTCTCCCCCAGCAGCCGCCCCACCTCGGAGCACTCGGCGAGGGGCACCCCCATGAGGAAGGCCAGAGGCGCAAACAACACCCCCAGGATGTGGGACAACGACAGCGGCGCGCCCTCCCCCGCCGCACAGCCGTAGCCCGCAGAGAAGCCGTCGCTGCACTCAGTCAGGGGCACCCAGCCGATCACCCAGTCGGCCATCGCCACCAACCCCACGATCGCGATCAGCATCGCCGCGACGTTCAGGGCCAGCTTCAGCCCGTCGGCTGCACCGTTGGCTGCAGCCTCCACCACGTTGGTGGCGGTCTTGGGGAAGCTGACCTTCAGCTCGCCCGCGGTGGCGCTCTCCTCGGTCTCCGGCACCATCAGCTTGGCGCAGGCCAGGGCCGCGGGGGCGCTCATGATCGAGGCCATCACCAGGTGGCCCGCGATGTTGGGCACGCCCGCGAGGAAGGCAACATACGCCCCCATGACCCCTCCGGCGACAGTGGCGAAGCCTCCAGTCATCACCGCCATCAGCTCAGAGCGGGTCATACCCTGGACGAACGGCTTGATCAGCAGCGGCGCCTCGGTCTGGCCCACGAAGATGTTGCCCGCCGCAGACAGGCTCTCAGCCCCGCTGGTGCCCAGGGTGAAGACCATGATCCGCGCCAGACCGGAGACGATCACCTGCATCACGCCGAGGTGGTACAGCATGCTCATCAGCGAGGAGAAGAAGACGATCGTGGGCAGGATCCAGAAGGCAAAGGTCTTCACCGGAGGAGAGACCCGACCCACGATGAACGTCGGCTCCTCCTCCCCGGGCATCAGGATCATGTGCGCCTCGATCGAGCTGAACACGAACGTCGCGCCCTCCTCGGAGAAGGCCAGTAGTTGCTTCACCCCACCGTCCACCACGGTGTAGAAGAAGCCCGACACGCTGTCGGACAGCAACAGCAGCCCCAGCCCCAGCTGGAGCCCGATCCCCCAGATCACCGGGCGCCAGGACACCGCCCGACGATCCTCGGACATCAGCCAGGCCAGGCCCGCGATCAGGAACAACCCCACCAGGGAGGTCAGCCGGCCGGAGATGCCAGCCTCCCCTGGCAAGAAGTTGCCCTGCTGCGCATGTGCGGCGGACGCCAGTCCGATCCAGATCGCCAAGAGACCTCCACAACGACCCGCGCAGCTATCCGTCGATCCTCGTGTGGACCAGGACAGGGGCCTCCACCGGGCCGTCGACGACCTGCAGGGCACGCTGCAGCAGGGCACGAGCCTCGTCGAGGCCGTGACCGTCCCGGTGGTGGATCTGCGCCAGCGGCTCCCCGGGCGCCACCCGATCGCCGGGGACCACCTCGAGGACGACGCCCACGCCTGGATCGATCGCCTGCTCCGCCCGCCGGCGGCCCGCTCCGAGCAAAAACGCGGCGCGACCGATCCCCAGCGCGTCCACTTGCCCGACGATCCCGCCCCGGGGGGCACCGAACACCTCGATCTGTGCCCCGGACCCCAGCAGCCCCCCCGACAGGGATCGGGGATCGCCCCCCTGCGCCTCGACCATCCGCTCGAACCGGACGTAGGCTCGCCCCGAGCTCAGCACCTCCGCCGCGCGGGGATCGTCGGCCAGCGCCAGCACCAGCTCCCGCAGATCGTCGGGCCCCTGGCCCTGCAGCGCCGCGACGGCCTCCGACACCTCCAGCGCGTTGCCCACCGCCCGCCCGAGCGGCCGGCCCATCTCGGTGACCAGCGCCCGACACGCCAGGCCCGCCCCCCGGGCCACCCGGACCAGGGCCTCCGCCAGCCCCCGGGCCTCGGGCACCGAGGTCATGAAGGCCCCTGAGCCCGCCTTGACGTCCAGCACCAGCGCTTCCACGCCGGCCGCCAGCTTCTTCGAGAGGATCGAGCCCACGATCAGCGGGACCGACGGCACGGTGGCGGTCTCGTTGCGCAGGGCGTACAGGACGCGATCCGCAGGCGCGAGCTGCGCGGTCTGCCCGGTGATGAAGCAGCCGACATCCGCCAGGATCACCTCCAGGGACGACACCTCCAGATCGGTGCGGTATCCAGGGATGGCCTCGAGCTTGTCGAGGGTGCCTCCGGTGTGCCCCAGGCCCCGCCCGGACACCATCGGCACCCGATGCCCCAGCTCAGCCCACAGCGGCGCAAGCACCAGGCTCACCTTGTCCCCCACCCCGCCGGTGGAGTGCTTGTCGATCAGGGGGGAGCCCCCGGGCCAGCTCAGGATCTGCCCGGAGTCGGTCATCGCCCGGGTCAGGGACACGGTCTCAGCGTCGGTCAGCCCCCGGCTGTAGGCCCAGGCGAGCCAGGCCGCCGCCTGAGGCCTGGAGATCGAGCCGTCCACCACCCCCGCGACGAACGCAGCGATCCGCTCGTCGGACTGCTCCGCTCCGCTCCGCATCCCCACCAGCAGCTCGTCGATGTGCACGACTCCTCCCTACTGGATCGCCGCAGCGACCGCGCCCATGGTCTTCTCCCCCACCCCCCGGGTCTGGCCAAACGCCTCGATCGAGGCAAAGGGGCGTCCGTCGAGGATCAGAGCGACCCCCCGGCTGTAGATCCCCGCCGCCTCGAGCTCCGCCCGGCTGGCGCTGTTGAGCCACCGCACCGCGCGCTCAGCGGCCCGGGGATCGAAGCTCACACCATCGATCTCGAGCTCTGCGTCTGTCCCGGCCGGTGCTGGTGCGGGACGGAGAACCCCAGCCTCCACCGACCCGGACGGCGCGGGCGGTGGAGCCCCGGACGGCGTGGGCGGTGGAGCCCCGGACGGCGCGGACGGTGGAGCCCCGGACGAGGGGACCGGGGCAGGGCGGACCGACGCTGGAGCGCCCGCCGCCTGCGCTGGTGCAGGCCCAACGGGATCAGGGCGCTCCGACGCCTGCGCAGACATGGGCTCGACCGGCGCGGGCTCGATCGGTGCAGCTGAGCCCCCGGGACGAGCCAGGGCGGGCTGGATCGACGCCCCCGCTGCGGACGCCCCCGCTGCGGGGGGCCCCCCGGAGGAGAGGCCCGGAGCACCCACGCCCGGGGGGGCCCACGAGGCGACGGGGGGCCCCGGTGGAGACAGCTCAGGCGGGGGCGCTGTGGCCTCAGCCCCGAGCCCCGCTCCGACGATTATCCCGAGCAGGCCCACGAGGAGCAGCAGCCCCCCCAGACCCACCGACAGCAGCCCCCCCAGGGCCGCCAGCTGCCAGGGGGCCCGTGGCCAAGCCCGGCGGCGCCCGCCCCCGCCCCCGTCGAGGCGGTCCACCTCGCTGAGCCAGCGCTCGAGCGCGTCCGCCAGCGCGCCGGCGTCGGGCCAGCGATCCGCTGGATCCTTCTGCAGGGCCCGCCGGACCACCAGCTCCAGGGCCGGAGGCACCGCGACCCGGGGCGTGAGCTCAGCCATCCGGGGCACCGGCGCGGTCTGGTGTTGCATCGCCAGGGACAGGGCGTCGGGGCCTTCGAAGGGGGGACAACCGGCCAGGGCACGGTACAGCACCACGCCCAGGGCATACACATCTGCGCGGCCGTCGACGTCGCCGCCCCGGCTCTGCTCCGGCGCGGTGTAGATCGGGGTGCCCAGGCACTGGCCCGCCCGGGTCAGCCCTAGATCGTCTCCGGGCAACCTCGAGATCACCAGCCCAAAGTCCAGCAGGACGGGCTGCTCGAGACCATCGTCGTCGGGCACCAGCATGATGTTGCCCGGCTTGACGTCGCGGTGCACCAGCCCCGCCGCGTGAGCGTGGCGCAGCCCCCGGGCGATCCCGATCCCGATCCGGGCGACGAGGCGGGCCGACAGCGCCCTCCCCCCCCGCACCGCGTCCGCCAGGGTCCGCCCCTGGAGGTGCTCCATCACCACATACAGCAGATCGTCTTCGGCCCCGAAGTCATGGACCGTCACCACGTTGGGGTGCTGCAGCCGGCCGGCCAGGGCCGCCTCACGCAGGAAGCGCTGGCCGAACGCCTCCCGGGCGGAGGCATCGATGTCGCTGCGCAGCACCTTCACCGCCACGGATCGACCCAGGGGCTCCTGGACCGCGAGATACACCCGCCCCGCCCCGCCGATCCCCAGCAGTGGACCCAGCCGGTAGCGCCCTCCGAGGAGGGGCCCGGGGACACCACCGGACACAGCGGACGCCACCGGCGTCTGCTCGACGTCGTCGGTTCGCGGGATCCTGGGCGTGGGGCCTCCCATGGGGGTCTGGATAGCGCGATCGGACGGAGCACGCCGGAGGGCCGCCATGATATGAGGGCCGGAACCCTGGATCCGGAAGCCTCTTGTCCACCGCCACATTCCGCCCCTCCGACGCCCAACAGTGGCACAGCGCCCGGGTCGACAACGCGACCACCGCGCGCAGGGTCGCCCGGGCCCGGGCCCGCAGCATCAAGACCGAGGCTAAGGATCGACTCCTGCGCCTTGCCCTGTCGATGGTCGATCTGACCACCCTCGAGGGAGCCGACTCTCCAGGGCGGGTCCGGGCCCTGTGTCGCAAGGCGGTCCAGCCGTTCGCGGAGATGCCCGAGCTGCCCCATGTCGCAGCGGTCTGCGTCTACCCGACCATGGTGCCCTGGGCGGGGCAGGCCCTCGGCGCAGACAGCCCGGTGAAGATCGCCTCGGTCGCCACCGGGTTCCCCAGCGGCCTGACCCCGCTGCCGATCAAGCTCGAGGAGGTCCAGCGCACCGTCGGGCTCGGAGCCGACGAGATCGACATGGTGATCGATCGGGGCGCGTTCCTCTCCGGCGACGACCAGCGAGTGTTCGAGGAGATCGCCGCGATCAAGGAGGCGTGCGGCGGAGCCACGCTGAAGGTGATCCTTGAGACCGGCGAGCTCGGCACCCTCGATCATGTCGCCGCAGCGAGCCGGCTGGCCATCGCCGCCGGCGCAGACTTCATCAAGACCTCCACCGGCAAGATCAAGCCCGCCGCGACCATGGAGGTGGGCCTGGTGATGCTCGAGGCCATCCGAGAGCACTTCCTGGCCACCGGCCGGGCGGTGGGGATGAAGCCCGCGGGCGGGATCCGCACCGCCAAGTCCGCGCTGCACTGGCTGGTCCTGGTCGCCGAGACGCTCGGATCAGACTGGATGACCCCCGAGCGCTTCCGCTTCGGCGCGAGCTCCCTGGTCGGCGACCTGCTGCACCAGATCGCACGGCGCACCGACGGCCACTATGCCTCCCCCCGGCGGTTCTCCGTCGACTAGATCCCCTGCCTGGATCCAAAGCCCATGAACCAACAGAAGCCCTCAGATCCAACCCTGAAGCTCAGGGGCGCGCTGCCCCTGGCGCCGGCCCCCGAGCGCTGCCCGGCCCCGGTGCCCGAGCGGCTGGGTCACTTCATCGGCGGCGAGGTGGTGCCCGGCCGCGACGAGTCGCTGTTCACCTCCTACGAGCCCGCCACCGGTGAGCCCCTGTGCCAGGTCGCCGCCGCCGACGCTGAGGAGGTCGACCGAGCCGTCACCGCCGCTCGATCCGCCTTCGATCGGGTCTGGGGCGGGATGCCCGGCGCTGAGCGGGGCAAGTACCTGTACCGGATCGCCCGCAGGATCCAGGAGCGGAGCCGGGAGCTCGCGGTGCTCGAGTCCCGCGACAACGGCAAGCCCATCCGGGAGACCCGGGACGTCGATCTACCCCTGGTCGCCGCCCACTTCTTCTACTACGCAGGCTGGGCCGACAAGCTCGACTACGCGATCCCCGGCCAGCGGGTCCGCCCGGTGGGGGTCGCGGGCCAGATCATCCCGTGGAACTTCCCGCTGCTGATGGCCGCCTGGAAGCTGGCCCCGGCCCTGGCCACGGGCAACACCGTGGTGCTCAAGCCCGCCGAGACCACGCCGCTGACCGCGATGATGCTCGCCGAGATCCTCGCTGAGGCCGAGCTGCCTCCCGGGGTGGTCAACATCGTCAACGGCGCCGGTGCGACGGGGGCGGCCCTGGTGGATCACCCCGGCGTCGACAAGATCGCCTTCACCGGCTCCACCGAGGTGGGCCGGATCATCACCCGGGCCACCGCGGGCTCGGGCAAGCGGCTGACCATGGAGCTGGGCGGCAAGGGCGCGAACATCGTGTTCGCCGACGCCGCCCTGGATCAAGCCGTCGAGGGCGTGATCGACGGCATCTTCTTCAACCAGGGCCAGGTCTGCTGCGCAGGCTCGCGGCTGCTGATCGAGGAAGGGATCGCAGCTGCGTTCCTCGATCGCCTCAAGCGCCGGATCGAGACCCTGCGGATCGGCGATCCCCTCGACAAGAACACCGACGTCGGAGCCCTCAACAGCGTCGAGCAGCTCCAGCGGGTCCAGCGCTACATCGAGATCGGCAGGCGGCAGGGCGCCGCGGTGTGGCAGGGCTCGGCCTGTCCCACGCCGGAGCAGGGCTACTTCGTCGCCCCGACGCTGCTCACCGGGGTCCAGCAGACCGACACCGTCGTCCGGGAGGAGATCTTCGGCCCGGTCCTGTCGGTGCTCACCTTCCGCACCCCCGACGAGGCGATCCGCAAGGCGAACGACACCGAGTACGGCCTGGCCGCCAGCGTGTGGACCGAGAAGGCTAGCAAGCTGTTCGAGGTCGCCCACGCGCTCAACTCCGGCGTGGTGTGGGCCAACGGCGCCAACCTGTTCGATCCCGCGAGCCCGTTCGGGGGCATGCGGCACTCGGGCTTCGGCCGGGAAGGTGGCATCGCCGGCCTCTGGCCCTACCTGGAGATCCAGTGAGCGCACGCCTGACCATCGACAAGACGCTCAAGCTGTACGTGGGCGGCAAGTTCATCCGCTCCGAGTCGGGACGCACCATGCCCATCGAGGATGAAGATCATCGAGCCGTGAACGTCGCCCGGGGCAGCCGCAAGGACCTCCGTGAGGCGATCCGGATCGCCCGGGCCGCCACCGGCCCCTGGGCCGGGCGCACCGCGTACAACCGGGGCCAGATCCTGTACCGGCTCGCCGAGATGCTCGAGGGTAGGCTCCCCTCCCTGAGCCCCGGCGCTGAGGCCGCGATCGATCGCGTGGTGCACCACGCGGGCTGGTCCGACAAGATCGCAGCGGTCCTGTCTGCGCTGAACCCCGTCTCCACCACCTATGTCAACTACGCCCGGATGCGGCCCCTCGGGGTGGTGTGTGCAGCCCCCGATCCAGCCGATGGGCTGCTGGGGTTGGTCGAGGCGGCGGCCGCCAACGCGGTGATGGGCAACGCCACCGTGCTGCTGATCGACGCCCGCAGCGCCACCGCCGCCGCCGAGCTGGCCGAGGCGCTGGCCACCAGCGACTTCCCCGGAGGCGTGATCAACGTGCTGACCGGGGAGCTGGCCGAGCTGCTCCACCACGCAGCCGATCACGATGACGTCGACGGCCTGTACCTCGCCCACGGCGCCACCGCGTCGCTGCAGGGTGAGCTCGAGGCCGCAGGGGCCCGGGTCCTGCGGCGGATGCTGGTGGTCCCCGGCGCCGCTCGGCCCGCCACCCCCATCCAGCTGCAGAAGCTGGCCGAGGTCCAGACCGTCTGGGTCAGCGCCTACGAGCCCCAGGGCGGCGCCCCGGGCTACTGAGCCACGGCCGGGTCGGCCCACACCAAAGACGTTACCCCGCGCCGATGTCCGAAGGCATCTTGGTCAGCCAGTCCCTCCGAGCGCTCCTCGAGCAGCGCGCCGTCCAGGCGCTGCTGCCGATCCAGCCCAACCAAATCCAGCCCTCCAGCCTGGATCTGCGGCTGGGGGCGAGGCTGTGGCAGCTACAGTGCTCGTTCCTCCCCGGCCCCGACGGGATCGAGCGCAAGCTCGGCCACCTCGCCACCGCCGGCACGCGGCTCGATCGCGACGAACCCTTTGTCCTGCACCGGGGCGGGGTCTACCTCGCCGAGCTGGAGGAGGTGCTGGAGCTGCCCGACGAGGTCTGGGGGCGGGGCAACCCCAAGAGCAGCACCGGCCGCCTCGACGTCTTCGTCCGTCTGCTGTGCGAGCAGGGCTACGCGTTTGATACGATCGAGCCGGGCTACCGCGGGCGGCTGTTCCTCGAGATCACCCCGCAGTCGTTCCATGTCGCGGTGCGCCGTGGAGACTGCCTGGGTCAGCTGCGGCTGGGCCGGGGCCGCGCGGGGCTCCAGGCCACCGAGCTGGCCGATCGCCAGGCCACTGATCCCCTGTGTCGCTGGTCCGACGACACCCCCGCCCCGATCGACGATCTCCCCCCCAGCGTGATCCTGTCGGTGGAGCTCGAGCACCGCGGCGCCGGTCCGGTGGGCTACCTCGCCCGGCGCCACATGCCCCCGATCGATCTCCAACGCCGCGATCTCCCCATCGATCGGTACTGGGTGCCGCTGGCCGCCGCTGGCCGGGAGGGTCATGTGCTCGAGCCCGAGCAGTTCTACATCTTCGCTACCCGGGAGCGGCTGCGGGTCCCCGCCGATCTGTGTGCAGAGCTCGTCGCGTTCGACGCCACCAAGGGAGAGCTGCGCACCCACTACGCAGGCTTCATCGACTCGGGCTTCGGCCTCGACGGCGCCCGATCGGGCCCCGGCGCGAAGCTGGTGCTGGAGATCCGCACCCACGACGTGCCCTTCCTCCTCGAGCACGGCCAGCCCCTGTTCCGGGTGGAGTTCATGCGCAACGAGGCCCGCCCCGACGTGCTGTATGGCGACCTGAGCTCCAGCTACCAGATGCAGGGCCTCAAGCTCGCGAAGCAGTTCGTCGATCCCTGATCAGGGCCAGCAGCACACCGAGCCCCACCAGCCCCCAGGGGCCCGAGCCCGGGGCTCCGATCGGGGCTCCGATCGGGGCTCCGGGCCCCCTGGTGCTGCAGCCTCCAGCACCATAGCGATCGGGATCCCCGAGCAGGGCCCGGCTCTCGGCGGGCTCCCCGTCGAACCGCAGCGGCTCGGTGCCCCTGCGACAGTCAGCCTCGGGGGGCAGCGAGGGGGCGTCCAGGAAGTCGAGCAGGCTCGACAGCGCACAGGCCTCGGTGCGTGGATCCTGCAGCGTGGGCCCGATCCCATCGGCGAAGCGCACCAGGTGGTGATCCGCAGGCTCCAGCGGCTGCAGCCAGCCCTCGAGGCGCCAGCTCGGGTGGACCGGATCGAGGGCCCCCTGCAGCGCCAGCAGGGGCGACCGCAGCTCGGATGGCTCGAGGGCCGGGATCCCCGCCTCGGGCTCGTACCGGGGCCACAGCGGCAGGAGCTCGCGCTGCAGGGGGCCCACCGCCTGGGTGAAGGCCGAGGCATCGACCGCGCGCTGCAGGGTCGTCGGGGGCACCCAGGGCTCGCGCCAGTGCTCGGACAGCGCGACGTGCCACCGCAACACCGGGCCGTCCAGCCTCGGCGGGGCGTCGTCCTCGATCAGCTGGCTCAGCTCGAGGACGTCGGCCTCGTTGCAGCGATCCGCGCGGTGGAACAGCGCCGGGGCGAAGCCCGCCCGCCCTGGATCCGCGAGGAACGAGCCCGCGAGCAGCCTCAGCTCGTCCGCCGAGGCGGCCTCGCGGCAGGCGCCTGCCTGCATCCGCCCCAGCACGTCCAGGGCCTTGGCCTGGGGATCGGGCCCCAGGGCCCCGCGACAGGACGCCTCCGCTGAGCAGCGCTGCATCAACAGCGCACCCACCTCGTCGAACTCGGCGTCATAGGTCGCAGCGTCGGGCTCGATCAGGGGGGCGTCGAGCACCACCGCGTCGGGCTCGAGCCCGGAGATCTCCAGCAGCCGCGACACCACCCGCCCGCCGTAGCCCGAGCCCAGCAACACGACCTGCTGCTCGCCCCGTAGGGACCCGATCAGCGCCTCGAGATCGCGGGCCGCGTCGGTGGTGGAGAACGCAGCCAGTTCCCCGCCCCAGCGGTCCTGTAGCGCCTCGACACAGCCCCTGGCCTCAGCCTCGACGATCTCGGGGCCTCCCCTGCTGTCGTCGGCCTCTTGATCGGGGCAGCTCAGGCGGGTGGAGCGCCCCACGCCCCGATGCTCGAAGAGGTACACATCGGTGGCGGGCAGCTCCCGGGACAGCGAGGCCGCCAGCGGAGCCACCGAGGCGGTCCCCTGGCCCAGATCCGGCACCAGCCACAGCTGCCGATCCCGCACCGGTGAGGCCCCCAGCCGCCGCTGGACGAAGACCTCGATCATCGGTCCGTCGGGCTGGATCCCGCTCCACAGGGGCAGGCTGGCCACCGCGCACTGACCCGTCGGGCCAGGCGCCTCCTCCCCCAGGAGCGGACAGCTCCGCCAGTCCAGCCCCCCATCATCGGAGGGTTCCTCGTTTGGATCTGTACATCCGCCGCCGATCAACAGGATCGCCCACACCGTCCGCACGCGCCCTCCGGGGTGATCCCTCCACGAGGGTAGCAGGCTCGATCCAGATCGTCCTCAAGCCCTGAGCCCCACGCTCGATGGCGGGGACGGAGGTAGCGCACATGCTCGCTCTGGCAGCGTCAGGGGCCAAGATCCACCGAGATCAGCACCAGATCGAGGTCTTTGTCCCCGACATCCAGCCGAGGGAGCTGATGATCGTCCTGTCCCGCCAGCTGATGGTGGTGTCCGGGGCCGAGGTCCCCCTGAAGGTGCCCCTGCCCCCCGAGGCGACGCTGGACACCGCCTCGATCCAGGATCTCCCTGGAGGGACCCTGATCTGCATCCCGCTGGCGTCGCCCTGTGGCGATCCCCTGTGGTGACGAGCACACAAGCGCCGGGCTGACCACGAAGATCGCGCCCGCCCCGCGCTCAGGGAGCGTCGCGCTCCGGGGTGACCGGCAGGGCGTCGGGGAAGCGTACGATCCGGATCTCCTCGGAGCGCCGGAAGATCTCGAGCTCCAGCGCCCGGGCCCGCTGGGCCAGCTCTAGATCGGGGCTCCCCGAGCAGCCTTCTGGGACCAGGCGCTCCGCGAGGAACGAGACCATCGCAGCGCGCTCGGGCACCAGGGACCCGTCCAGCCCGCAGGCCTGGAACAGCGACAGGGCCGCGCTGTCAGGGTGAGCAAAGCTCGCGAGGTAGGCCGATCCTTCGAGGACACCCACATGTGTGATCTCGTCGGGGCAGCCCAGACAGGACAGGCCCCGCCGCGCTCCGGAGGCCACGTCGGCGGCGTGGCGCGCCTCGTGGATCGCGACGGCCTGCGCCACCCAGGAGATCAGGCGCTCCAGCGCCCCGGCCACCCCGGGCTGGCGCCGGAGGTGGTGGCTACGGGTGGCGAACACCAGCGCCTCCCGCTGGGTCACGTCGGGACAGGGCTCGTCGTCCCCCCGGGCCGCGTGCAGCTGCAGGGTGGCTAGATCCCGGGGCGACAGGCCGTCCCAGGGGACCCGGGAGACCAGGAACTGGCTCCCACATCGATGGCGAGCGTGCACCGACTCAGCGGCCCGGATCAGCCACATCCGATCCTCTGCGGTCGCCACCAAGGCGTCGAGCTGCTCCGGCGTCAGGGCCCGGGCCACCTCGGCCCGCACCGCCGGAGCAAAGGTCTGCTGTAGTGGGTCGAGGACCTCGCCGAGGGCTGGATCCAGCATCGGCCACACCCGATCCAGGGCGAAGGAGCTCAGCCGGTCGAGCAGCAGGACGACGCCCTCCTCGTGGCTGTGGACATGCCCCAGCCAGGCGTCGACCTGAGTGGTGTTGTCGACCCTGCGCCGGACGCTCGCGGGGAAGGAGATCTGCCCCACCTGCACCTCGCCGTCCTCCGACAGCACCCGGTAGGACTTCAGCCGCAGGGTGCCACCCTCGGCACCCAGCGCCACCTCCCCTGATAACCGCCAGGGCTCCCCCGCCTTCTCCAGGTAGGTGTTCCAGGCCTGGATCAGCCCCAGCAGCTCCTCAGCGTTGAGCACTGGATCGGCGTCGATCAGCACCCCCATCCGATCGAGCAGCGCCCCGAGGTTTGGATCCCGCCCCGCCTCCCGATGCAGGTGCTCCCAGTGCAGCTCCTTGATCCCGCCCTTCGCGACGACCCAGTCGGACACGATCTCCTTATGGATCAGGGCCAGATCGACGCCGGCCAGCGCCTGTCGATCGACGACCAGGATCGCGCCGTCTCGGATCTCAGGGGCGATCGGAGCGGGGCTGGGCCACCAGGCCCCGAGATCGATCGAGCCTAGCAGCAGCACCGCCGAGGCCAGGGTCCAGATGAGCAGGGGGGTGGGGGGAGGACGGATCATGGTTCTCCCCCCCATCGTACCGTCTGTGGCTACGCGAGGCAGGCCAGGGCGTCCGCCATCTCCTCGGCGCAGCGGTATCGATCCCCCTCCCGGGGGCTCGTGGCCCGCTCCAGGATCCGGCGGATGTCGAGCGGCAGGGCAGCCAGCGCCTCCCCCCGGAGGTGCTCCACCAGCAGGATCATCCCCGATCGACAGGTCAACCCCACGAACAAGGTGGTGCCTAGCGCGAACAGATCGGAGGCGGGGGTGGCGATCCGGGGATCCTCGTACTGCTCCGGCGCCATGAACGACGGGGTGCCCATCACCGTGCCGATCTGGGTCGAGCGGTGGTCGGGATCCTTGGCGATCCCAAAGTCGGCGAGGATCGCGACGTCGCTCGCGTCCAGCAGCACGTTCTCAGGCTTGACATCCCGGTGCACGATCCCCAGATGGTGGAGGTAGACCAGCGCGTCCAGCAGCTCCATGCCGTAGTCGATCATCTGTGACATGGGCACCGCACCCTCCTCCAGGATCCGATCAGCGAGGGAGCCCCGGGGGGCGTAGCTGGTCGCAAACCAGGGCACACCCTGGCGATCCCCCCGGGCCAGGCACGGCAGGATGTGGGGGTGATCGAGGCGGGTCAGCAGCGTCACCTCAGCCTCGAACCGGGACAGCAGCTCCCGCTGAGACAACAGCTCCTCGCGGAACATCTTGATCGCGACGACCTCTCCGTCCCCGGAGCGCCGGGCACGGAAGACCCGTGCGGTCGTGCCCTCTCCGATGACATCATCCAGCACGAAGGGTCCGAGCTCCACGCTCCCCCCAGCTCGACACAGCCCGATCCGATCGCCCGGATCTTGTCCTGTAGGATCCCCGACGAGCGTATCGACCTCCCGACAAGGCGTCCCTCGCAGATCCTACGCCGCCCGCGTCGGCCCGTAGCGCGGACCACCCAGGGATCCGGGTACACGGCGGTGTCAGACGATCTCCGTCCCCGGGGCGCGACCGGCCGCCCGTCGCCGATCTCCGGGTTAGCATCCGCCCCCACCGTCACCGCTGGAGGGATTCCTTGGCAGACCTCTACCCCGTCCCCGAAGCTGTCTCCGCAGGCGCCTCCGGGCCCCTGCGCACCTTCGACGCCTACCTGCGGGCGGCCCACCGCGCCGGCTCCGATCCAAGCGGCTACTGGCTGCAGCAGGCCCGGGAGCGCCTCGCGTGGCGCACACCACCCACAGTGGGGCTGCAGGGCGGCTACCACACCGTCGCCGGCGAGCCGTTCACCTGGTTCGCCGACGGCGTCCTCAACGTCACCGAGAGCTGCCTCGATCGACACCTGGGCCCCCGGGGCAACAAGACGGCCATCCTCTGGGAGGGAGACGAGCCCGGCGACGTGCGCACCCTAAGCTACGCCGAGCTGCACACCGAGGTGTGCCGCACCGCGAACGCGCTGCGGCACCTGGGGGTGGGCAGCGGAGACCGGGTCGTGATCTATATGGGGATGGTGCCCGAGGCCGCGATCGCGATGCTGGCCTGTGCCCGCCTCGGCGCGATCCACTCTGTGGTCTTCGGTGGCTTCTCAGCCGAGTCGCTGCGGGATCGGGTGCTCGACTGTGGCGCTCGGGTGGTGATCACCCAGGACGAGGGGCGCCGGGGAGGGCGCCCCATCCCGCTGAAGGCCACCACCGACGAGGCGCTGCAGGGGCTCGAGATCGATCAGGTGCTGGTGTACCGCCACACCGGCGCTGAGGTCGGCTTCGATCCCGAGCGCGATGTGTGGTGGCACGAGGTCGTGCCCCACGCCGGAGACACCCACCGTGCGGTCCCGATGGACGCCGAAGATCCGCTGTTCATCCTCTACACTTCCGGCTCCACCGGCAAGCCCAAGGGGCTGGTCCACACCACCGCAGGCTACCTGCTGTGGACCAGCTGGACCTGCGAGACCACGTTCGATCTCCGGGAAGACGATGTGTTCGCCTGTGTCGCCGACATCGGGTGGATCACCGGCCACAGCTACATCGTGTACGGACCCCTCGCCAACGGGGCCACCACCCTGATGTTCGAGTCCACCCCCCTATACCCCGACGCAGGTCGGTACTGGGACATGGTCGAGCGCCACAACATCACCGTGTTCTACACCGCCCCGACCGCGATCCGGGCCCTGGCCGCCCATGGATCCGAGCCGGTCGAGCGCCACGATCGCTCCACCCTGAGGGTGCTGGGCACGGTCGGCGAGCCGATCAACGCAGACGCCTGGCGCTGGTACCACGACGTCGTGGGTGAGGGGCGCTGCACCATCGTCGACACCTGGTGGCAGACGGAGACCGGGGGACACATGATCACCCCGATCGCTCCGATCACCGCCACCAAGCCTGGCTCCGCCACCCTACCCCTGCCCGGGATCCTCCCGGTGCTGCTCGACAGCGAGGATCGGGTGATCTTCGGTCCAGGCGAGGGACGGCTGTGCATCGCCCACCCCTGGCCGGGCCAGGCCCGCACGGTGTGGGGCGACCATGCGCGCTATGTGCAGACCTACTTTGGCCACTTCCGGAGCCTGTACTTCACCGGCGACGGCGCGAGGCGGGACACGGACGGCTACTACTGGATCACCGGCCGGGTCGACGACGTCCTGAACATCAGCGGGCACCGCATGGGCACCGCTGAGTTCGAGAGCGCGCTGAACGCGAGCGACGAGGTGTCCGAGGCTGCCGTCGTGCCGTTCCCCCACGACGTGAAGGGCCAGGGCGTGTACGCCTACATCGTCCTGCAGCCGGGCAGCGACGACCACGAGCTACAGTCCCGCCTCAACGCACTCTGCCGAGAGCGGATCGGCGCCCATGCCCGGATCGACGCGCTCCAGATTGTACCTGGCTTGCCCAAGACCCGCTCAGGCAAGGTCATGCGCCGGATCCTGCGCAAGGTCGCCGAGGGACAGCCCGAGAACCTTGGCGACATCAGCACCCTGGCAGATCCCTCTGTGGTCAAGGCGATCGTCGCTGGTGCTGTGGACACCTCAGGCTGAGCAACGGGCTCGGGCCGAAGAATGTTCGCACATCTCGGACTCTAGCCGAACAACCTTCGGTCAAAGCCGGGCAGATCCGATGTTTTATCCGCAGCCACGGACGCTGCGGGCGCGGCTCAGCGGGGTGCCCGGGGCGCTGTGGGCTCGGCTCGGCGGGGCGCCCGGGCGCTGCGGGCACGGCTCGGCGGGGCGCCCGGGGTGCCTCGGGCGCGGCTGGGCGGGGCGCCCGGGGCGCTGCGG
>DRPG01000052.1 GCA_011376105.1 Deltaproteobacteria bacterium | reverse complement strand
GTGTGGAGGCTGCTCTATGAGACGGCCCAGGATCCTGCGGAGCACCCTGTCTTCCAGGCAGCCACCGGCACGGCTCAGACCGACGTCACAGACCACCAACGTCGAGCGTCTTATCGGGGGGACGGAGCCTCGTGAAACATCCGGGCCAAGAGGAGATGGATGACCGACATTCGAGGAAAACGCATCGCGCTGATCGGCAAGCTCACGAGCATGGATCGGGTCGACGCGGGCAAAGAGCTGCGGGCGATGGGCGCGATCGTGGTGAACGGCGTATCGAAGGACGTGGACATCCTCGTGGCCGGCGAGAAGGCGGGGGGCGAGCTCGCCGAGGCCGAGTCGCTCGGGCTCACGCTCCGCGACGAGGCGTGGCTCACGGCTGTGCTCGCGGGAGCCGGGGCCGTCGCGCCGGTGGCCATCGAAGGCCCACTCGCCGACTTCTTCGAACGCCTTGAGGCGAGGGTCGATGCGCTGTCGGAGGATCCGCGCGTCAAGGTTGGATATCTGCGTCAGGCCCCCATCAGCGAGGCAGCGCTCACACGTCTCGAGCGCGCGTGGAGGTGCGAGCTCTCGCCCGCCATCAAGAACCTCTATCTGCAATCGAACGGCTTCACGTTCTATTGGCTGGCGACCCACGACAGCTACAACCGCGAGGCATGGGCCGAGAGCGATCTCTTCCTCTTCAGCAGCATCTGCGTGACTCGTCCCGGTTGGCGCCCCACTCAACGTGCACCCGTCGCTGGAGAGGTGGAGCGCTTCCCCAACGGCGGCGCCCACGGTTTTGCCTGGCTGCTCCCGCTCGAGCAGGCCCTCGCGCGGGAGCAGGGCTACATGGACTTCAGTCACGCCGCACCCGACAAGACGATCCGCGTCTTTGAGTACGGCGCCGGTGGCACCTTCCCTGCTGGCTTCTCGATGGACGAAGGCAACGGAGAGCCGCCGGTCTTGGTGGGTGACGACCACGGCGCCTCGTGGAAGAGCGCGCCCGTGAGCTTCGAGACCTACATGGAGGGCCTCCTCGCGACCTACGCGGGCCCCCACATGCGGCGCCGGTTGGTCGCCTTAGACGCCGACGGCGCCCCCGAGGCCCAGGTCGACTTCGAGTCGCTGCTGCCTCCCTCCGAGACCTTGGCGACGCGTGCCGATGGCGCCACCTTCGAGGTCGACGTGCTCTCAGTGGAGGAGGTCTCCGCCGTCACAGCTCGGGCACAGCGCATCGCGAGCGAGCGCTCCTCTGCCCTCAACGACATGGGCAAGAAGGCGCTCGGCATCAAGGCTCCCTCGAAGCTCGATCGCCTTGAGCTCGCGACGCGGATCGCCGAAGCGACGGCCGACATGAAGGCGCTGGACGCGAAGAGCGCGCGCGCCTTCGGGAGCCCGCTCTACGTCACGACCAAGAAGGCGCTCGCCGAGAAACTCTTCTGCGACATGCCCCCTTCGACGCAGGCGACGCTCGCGGTGAGACCCGTCTTCGAGGCCTCCGATCTGGGCGCGGACGACTTCAAAGGCTTCTTCAACGACAACAACGGTCTGGCGTCCATCCTGGCGGAGCACGCCACAGTCACCTCGTCGCGTCTCGTGTCCACGAAGGGACGAAGAGAGCGCGTGTTCACCATCGAGGCGATGCTCGCGCCCGGTTGCTCCCTCGAGGCAGGACAGACGCTCGCCTGCAACGCAGCCCCCCCCGGCTACAGGCTCCATCGCGGCACGGTATATCGGGACTACTGGCGCGGGTTCGTCTGATGGCGTACTGTCGGCTGGCCCCGGCGCGACCCGGGGTCTCGGGGGGGCTTTTGCCGCGTGGCTGAGGGCGCCCCGGCGCACGCCGAGCCCCACAGCCGCTCCGGCGGCTGTCCGTGCGCCCACAGCCGCTCCGGCGGCGCCCCGGCGCACGCCGAGCCCCACGGCCATGGCTACGACAGCGCCGATGAGGGGGGAGGCATGCCCCGCCACGACAAGATCGTTCGCCCGCCCCGGGTTGGCGTGGGCTCTGGTTTCGGGTAACTGGCCATGCGCAAGGGAGAGAGCCGTGCTCGACGAACTCGAGGCGCTTCGGCAGGCCGCGGAGCAGGAGATCACAGCCGCGGGCTCCGACGCTGAGCTGCAGGCCGTCCGCACCCGTTACCTGGGTAAGAAGGGCAAGCTGACCGCGGTGCTCAAGGGGATCTCCAGCCTCCCGCCGGCTGAGCGGGGGGCGACGGGTCAGGCCGCGAACCAGCTCAAGCGAGCCCTCTCCGAGGCGGTCGTCGCCCGGAGCGAGGCCCTGCTCGATGCAGCGGCGGTGCTCCCTGAGGGCTTCGATCCAACCCGCCCGGGGATCGCGCCCCCCGCGGGTGGGCTGCACCCGATCACCCAGATGATCTACGATCTGAACGACGCGTTCGCGACGCTGGGCTTCGAGATCTACGACGGTCCCGAGATCAGCAGCGAGCTGTACGCCTTCGATCACCTGAACTTCCCGCCTGATCACCCGGCCCGGGAGACGATGGACACCTACTGGCTGGGGGGCAGCGAGGGTCGATCGGGCGCCGATCGCCTCTGCCTGCGGCCCCACCTCACCGGCGGCAGTGTCCGGTACATGCAGACCCACACCCCACCGTTTCGCTTCGTGTACCCCGGCCGGGTGTTCCGCAACGAGACCACCGATGCCTCCCACGAGCGAGCCTTCTGCCAGTACGAGGCCCTGATCATGGATCGTCGCCTGCCGTTCTCCGGGGGAAAACTCCTGGTCGACACGATCCTCGAGGTGGTCTTCGGGCGGGAGGTGCCCATCCGCATGCGGGCAGGCTTCTTCCCGTTCGTCGAGCCTGGGTTCGAGATCGACATGCAGTGCCTGGTGTGCAGCGGCTCGGGCTGTAGCGTCTGCAAGCGCACCGGCTGGCTGGAGGTCATGCCCGGCGGGCCGCCCCACCCCGAGGTGCTGCGCGCCGGGGGCCTCGATCCCGACGCGTGGGAGGGCTTCTACATCAACGTCGGCCTCGATCGGCTGGTGATGATGCGGTACGGCGTCGACGACGTCCGGCTGTTCCACAGCGGAGACCTCCGCTTCCTCAACCAGTTCGCGTAGGGAGCCCCGATGAAGATCTCCATCCAGTGGCTCCGTGACTACGTCGAGCTGCCCGAGGGCGAGACGCCGGAGCAGATCGCCCACGATCTCACCATGTCCACCGTCGAGGTCGAGCGGATCGACGATCTCAGCCTCGCCCTGAGGGGGATCGTCGCCGCGAGGGTGCGCACGTGTGTCCCCCACCCGGGCGCTGAGAAGCTTCAGATCGTCACCTGTGAGCTCGGCGACGCCGGGGAGCGGGTGGTGGTCTGTGGAGGCACCAACGTGGCCGAAGGCATGATGGTCGCGCTGGGCCTTCCCGGCGCGGTGGTCACCGGCCGCGACGGGCGGCCGCTGACGCTAGCCCCCACCGAGATCCGCGGGGTGGCCAGCGCCGGCATGATCTGCTCGGCGGGGGAGCTGGGGCTGTCCGAGCTGCTGCCCTCAGCTGCAGACAAGCACATCATCGATCTACAGGGCTGGGAGGCCAGCCCGGGCCAGCCCCTCGCCGAGGTCCTCGGGTATGACGACGTCGTGCTGGAGATCGACAACAAGTCCCTGACCAACCGGCCCGATCTGTGGAGCCACCACGGGATCGCCCGGGAGCTGGCTGCGCTGTACGATCGTCCCCTGGCCGAGGTGCCCGCCGTCCCCCCCCCAAAGGGGCCCGGGGCGCTGTCGGTGCAGATCGAGGCGCCGCAGCACTGCTACCGCTACACCGCCACCCGGATCGAGGGGGTGTCGGTGGCGCCGTCCCCCCCCTGGATGCGCAGCCGCCTGGCCCGGATCGGGATCCGCCCGATCAACAACCTCGTGGATCTGACCAACTACGTGATGGTCGCGCTGGGCCAGCCCAGCCATGCGTTCGACGCCCGCGACGTCGAGCACGGGATCGTGGTCCGCCACGCCCGGGCCGGGGAGTCGCTGACCTTGCTAGATACCTCGTCGCATGCGCTCACCGGCGACACCCTGGTGATCGCCGAGGCCGAGCGCCCGGTGGCGCTGGCCGGGGTGATGGGCGGGGATCGGGGGGTCCGCGACGACACCACCGCGCTGCTGCTGGAGCTGGCCTCCTTCGAGCCCGTCGGGGTGCGGCGCACCGCCCGGCGGTTCGGCCTGCGCACCGAGAGCTCGTCACGGTTCGAGAAGGGTGTCGACACCGCCCGGGTAGACCTCGCCCTGGGGGCGATGCTCGCGCTGCTGCCGCAGATCTGTCCCGGAGCTCGTGCCACCGCTCACCTCGACGCCTTCCCCACCCCACCGCAGCCGGTCTCGGTCTCGGTCGGCCTCGACTACATCCGTAGGCGCCTCGGCGAAGATCTGCCCGACGATCAGATCCGTGGGCTGCTCGATCGCCTGGGCTTCGAGCCCAAGCTCGACGGTGATCGGCTGGCTGTGTTGGTCCC
>DRPG01000051.1 GCA_011376105.1 Deltaproteobacteria bacterium | reverse complement strand
GGGTCCGCGCGCGATCGCGTCATCCCCATACTCGATGGCGAGCTGCTCGTCAGTGAGCCCGAGGAGTTCGACGACCTTGGCGTTGATCTCGACGGTCGAGGCGGTGCCTCCGAGCGCTTCGACGGCGCGGAGGGTCGGGACGGTCAGTTCCCGAGGCTGGGGGAGCTCGGCGTCCGTCACGCTGGGGATTCTACTTCTCTCCTCTAGCTGGACGGGAGGTACTTCAAGGGGCCGAGAGCGCTCCGAGCATCGTTCGGTCGGAGCCATCCGTCGAGGGTGCCCATCCAGAGCCGCCCCCGCCACGACGAGCGTGCTACCACCGCTTGTCCTCGAATGGGCCTCCTTGCAGCTGCCGGACGCCCAGAGTCGGTGAGCACCTTGCGTTTCGACTAGGAGCGGCGCTTCGCCACAGAACACGGTGATCTCATCGACCGGTTCCGCGGCGACTGAGGCAACCCGGGGGCGCCACCGGGGCTGCAGAGGGTGTCGACCAGGACGAGGTGGTTTCCCCAACGTCGAGCCTCGGGGGGTTCAGGGGTTGACGAGGACGCCTTGGATTTCGTCGATGGGGTAGTCGATGCTGCTGGTGCGTCCGATGGTGTCGAGGGGCTGGTAGGGCTGGTTGGGGTTGGTGCGCCAGTGTCCTTGCCATATCAAGGTGGCGACGATCTGGTAGGCCTCCACGGTGGGATGACAGGGTCCTCCCGAGGTGGTGGCGCGTTCGTCGTGGGGGCAGGTGCGGGTCCGATAGGGGTGGGTGACTCCACCGTAGGGGTAGGGGCGGGCCTGGTCGGGGAGATGACTCGAGACGGTGCCATCCCCAGTCGACTTCCAGGGCGATGGGTTCGGCGACGACTTCTAGGATCCGTCCGTCGGGGAGCGCCTCGAGGTGGTGGAAGGCCTCTGGGGGTTGGGGGAGGGACAGATAGGTGGGGAGGTTGACGATCCCTGCGTCTTCGGGTTGTAGCCGCACCCTTGGGACTGGGAGGGGGAAGCTGCGGAAGATCTCCCAGGCGCGGTCTTCGGCATCGGGCCAGACACATTCCACCAAGGTGGTGGTGATCCGGATCGTGGTCGGATCGTTCGAAGGATCCCACACGTCCACCCCGCCGGGACGACGAGACCAGTAGAAACAGTCGACTCCCTCCATGCGAGTCGTATACAGAAACCGGATCGGGAACCGATCCCGACGCCCCCGGTCACCAGGGATCGTGCCGCCGAGCTGGCATGTGTAGGTGCCGGCACCGGCATATCCGCAGCCCTCCTCGGCGCTCCCTGTCGGCGGGGGAACTCCCAGCAGGAGGGTCAGGGCTATGAGCCCAGCGGATGCGGTCCGTCGCATAGCCATCCCGTTCCTGCGTAGGAGAAGCCCCATCGTCCGTCCTGGCGGAGTTCGACGACGAGGATGAGCGTCACCACCGGATAGGGCGTGAACTCCCGATAGTCCTCAATGACCTCGGCAGCGAGACATTCACCGGTGTCGGCCAAGACGCGCAGGACCCGGAAGTCGGGATCAAGAGGCGGCGCAGTGAACTCCACGACGTCGAAAGCGCCCAGGCTTCGCTCGAGGTAGGCGTCGTTGGCGAAGAGCTCGGCGAAGGCTTCCTGGTCGTCGTCGTAGAGGGCCTGGAGGCGACGCCGTTCCAGGTCGAGGAGGATCGCCTCGACCTCCGCCAGCCGATCCACCGTGGTGGTCGTCGTCGACGGTGGCGGGGCGGTGGTCGTCGTCACCGTCGTCGTGGTCGACGACGCGGTGGTCGGCGGCAGGGGCGGTGCCGTCGCCGGGGTCGGGGTGCTGGTACACCCGGCTGCTATCACGACGAAGACGATCCACCGCCGCATCCTGCCCACCACCCTACGCGGCGAACCCCCCGGTGGATAGGGGGTCGTGCTCCGGCGACCGGGCTCTCCGAACCGATGCGATGCGGTCGAACCCCACCGTCTCGGCGACCCCCGAGCCGCGCTCTCACCCTGGACGGGAGTCGCTCAGCCCACCGGGCGTACCCAACGCGGGAGCCGACACACCTCCGCGGCCAACTCCCCGGCGAACTCGACCGAAGCGTCGGCGGGAAGACCCCAGCCGGTATCCAGACAGAACCACCACACACCCCGATCGTCGACGAACAGCACCCGCGGTCCCCCGAGCTCGACGGCCGTCTCGGGGCGGAGACGGCGAGCCATGTCGGCCGCCGCGCCGAAGGTGACCCGAGCCTCCCCTCCGTCGGGCGGTCTCACCGGCTGCTGGTTGGACCCGGGCGGTACCTCACCGAGGTAGTCGATGACGAAGAACGGCCCGTAGAGGCGGGCATCGGCAGTGCGGACGACGTCGCGGAGGAAGGTGCGGTGGAGCTCGTCGGCCGTGAGGACCGCCTC
>DRPG01000050.1 GCA_011376105.1 Deltaproteobacteria bacterium | reverse complement strand
GGGTGGGGGCCGCCGGGCGCTCGGGGGGCGGAGCTGCGACGCTCGGGGCCTCGGGGGCGGGGGACAGCGGCACCAGGCCGTCTTCTTCGAGGACCGCGACCCCGGGGGAGCCCGCGGGCAGCGCCGCGGGGGGAGTGGGCACCGAGACTGCCCCCTGCATGCTCGCGTTGGAGAAGTTGATCTCGCTTAGGACCTTCTCGGCCCCCCACTTGGCGCCGGTCATGGTGGAGGCCATCATGATCGCGACCACGAAGCCCAGCGCCACCGACAGCAGGGCCTTGGCCGGCCGACGGCCCCGGCCACCCGTGATCAACACCAGGGAGGTGATCACCCCGCCGCCGAAGGTCATGGCGAGGCCGAACCACATCAGGATGATGTAGTTGAAGACCGACAGCAGCGCGAGGACGACCGCCCCGAGCAGCGCGAGGATCGTGCCCGCCAGGGCCCAGTTCATGTCCCCCGCGGGATCATGGATCGCGGCGGCTTTGTAGGCTGCACGGGTACCTGTGATCGGACGGTTCGGGATCGGGGCGGGGGTGCGCTGAGGGGGTGCACCGGGGATCGAGTCTGGGCCCGCGGCTGAGGCTGAGGGCGAGATCGCCGCCGGGGACGGAGCCGGCGCAGGGGTGTGCCTTGGGCTGGAGCGACCCACCGGTGCGGGGGTATGCCGGGAGGGATCCTGGACGGTCGGGCTGTCGACCACCGCAGTGTCGGGGCCATCCTCCCAGTCCAGCGCCGAGGGGGGCAGGCTGCGGGCGGGCGAGCGGGACCGGGATCGGGCTGGCAGCGCCTGGCTGTCGATCTCCCGGCCTGCACGGGGGGGTGCCCCCACCGGGGTTGGAGGGACCGCGGTGACCAGGGTTCGCTCATCGGGATCCGCGCCCGGCTTGGGGCGTGGGATCAACATGCGGTGACCACAGTTCCTGCAGGTTGCCTTGTTGACCGCCTTGACGAGCTTGGCGTCGGGTACCTTGTAGACGGCGTGGCAGTTGTCGCAGACGACCTTCATCGGCGATCCTGAAGGGGGGGTAGGGTGATCTCGAGGAGCGAACAGCTGGTCCTCGACACCATAGTTCGTTGCAGCCTCTGTGGCCTAGCGGTTCTTCGCCCCCTGTCCTGCGAGCCGGTGCGGAGCGGATCCATGCCCGGAGCTTGCCGGGGATCTCTGGGGAGTGGGGTTGCGCAGAAGTTTTGTTCGAATGAACAGAGCGGGTAGACGTCAGAGCTGGATCAGCCTGGGCCCCCAGGTGAGAAAGAGCACTTTCTTCCAAGGTTTTTTGTTTTTCGCCGAGTCTGGACTTGGTTAAAACGAGCATCTTCCCAGGAGTCGGGACACACGTCAACCCCTGGGCTACAGAGAGCTAGCAGGAGGAACTGTAATGAACCGTTGGAGCTTGTTGCTCTTCGCCATTCCCCTCGCGGGATGCGTCGACTTCACCCCCTTCCAGGGCGTCTGGTGGGTGGAACTCTCTCCTCAGGATCCGCTCGAGTGCACCACTGAGATCAGCCACAACTTCGATGTCGGTGAGGTCCCCGAGGAGGCGGAGCCCGAGGGATACATCGTGACGAGCGAGGGTGAGGGGAGCCCGACGGGTTTCTACGCTCTGATCACCCGCGGCAAGAGCGGGAGGAACTACGTCAACTGGGGCGGCGAGGTCTACACCGGTGGCGTCACCGGCGGGATCCTCACCGTGAGCTGGGAGGACACCTGGAACGGCACCGTCACCGGTGAGTACGACGGTGAGTACGAGTACACCGACGTCGAGGACTCCAACGAGACCGACACCCTGGTGTTCTCCAGGAACCCCGAGATCGGTGGGATGTCCGGCACCAGCACCACCACCCTCACGAGCGTCCGTACCTTCACCGAGGACGACGAGTGGGACGCTCAGGACATCGGGGTGCTCCCCCAGATCCCGAGCGCGTTCTACCTGGTCCACGAGGACGGTCCACCCAACCAGGTGCTCAACAGCCCCCTCGCAGACGACTGCGATGGTGGGAACTGCGAGATCGAGGTCACGCAGGATTGCACCCAGAGCTTCACCTTCCAGGCCTTCTTCGCCGGCTCGGGCGACGACAGCCTGTTCGAGGCGATCGAGAACTACAACCAGCCCCCTGGCCAGCCCTAGCGGATCCCGGGATCACCGGGTGGCTCTGGCGAGCCCCTGGTGATCCCGCGCCCCGGGTCGGTCTCGCCCCGGGTCGAGACCGCTCCGGGGCGAGCCCTGAGCACAGGGGGGCTCCCGAGCACGGGGGAGCACGCTATGGTGAGCGCATGCAACCATGGCTCCTCTCCGCGGCGGCGCTGGCCGTCGATCTCCCCCTCTCTACCCAGGGCTGCGAGTCCCTCGAGCAGCTCGGCGAGCTGAGGTTCACCTTCAACGTCGAGAGCTCGGGCGCACTGAAGGTGTCCAGGGCCTGGATCTATCGACCCAAGACCCGCGAGGTCGTGCGCACGATCGAGGACGACTCGATCTCGTTCACCTTTGGAGCCCCCGAGGGCGACGAGCAGACTCAGGCTGACGCCCAGTTCATCAACGACTCGTTCTGGCTGATGCCCCAGTGTCACCTCTCCTGGGCCTCCGACGCCACGGTGACCGATCGAGGCACCGCGCCATTGCCCATCGGAGAGGGAGAGGCACACAAGGTCACCGTCCGGTACGCCGCCGACGGTGGAGGCTACACCCCCGGGGATGCCTACGATCTCTTCGTCCAGGACGATCGGATCGTGGCGTGGATCTACCGCCGGCGGGCGGAGGACAAGCCCACCATGATCACCACCTTCACGGACTATGTGCCCGCCGGGCCGCTGTCGGTGGCCACCGAGCACGTCAGCGAGGACGGTGAGTTCCGGCTGTTCTTCACCGACGTGGCCGCCTCCCCCTCTCCCTGAGTCGGCCCGTCCTCCGCTGAGTCGGCCCGTCCTCCGCTGAGTCGGCCCGTCCTCCGCTGAGTCGGCCTGTCCCGTCCTCCGCTGAGTCGGCCTGTCCCGTCCTCCGCTGAGGGGTCTACGAGCCGGCGCAGCCCCGCTGCAGCTTGTGGGCCTGTGGGCCCGGCGCGCCGGGCTGTGGGCGTGGGCTTGGGTTGCAGGGGGGAAACAGTCTCCGGGCTTGCCTGGGGGGGACGGAGTATGGAGGCCCCCCCTCGAGGGGATGGAGGACGCGGATGGCACATGGTTGGCAGTTCTTTCGGGCCGGAGGGTTCGATCAGGTCAAGCTGACCCGTGGGTCTGATCTGCTCGCCCTCAGCGAGCTCGATCAGAAGCTGTGGGTCGCCCTCGCGTGTCCCGTCGAGGGGCTCGAGTTCGATCGCCGGACGCTGGAGCTGATCGACACCGACCACGACAAGCGGGTGCGCGCCACCGAGCTCATCGAGGCGATCCAGTGGGCGGCTGCCCGGCTCAAGGACGTCGAGACCTTGGCCTGCTCCGCCGACGGGCTGGCGCTGGCTGCGATTCAGGTAGGGACTGAGGAGGGGGCGCTGATCCGTGAGACCGCCCAGGCGATCCTCCGGCGCCAGGAGCAGGGAGAGCGAGACACGATCAGCGTCGCAGATACCGACAACGCAGTGGCCTGGTTCGACGGCCAGCCCTTCAACGGGGACGGCGTCCTGCCCGCCTCTGCGGTCTCCGACGAGGGCCTGCGTGGGCTGGTGGGCGAGATCCTGGCCACCGCCGGGGTGCAGCAGACCGATCGCTGTGGTGATCCCGGGGTCGATGCTGCGATGGTCGCGGGCTTCTTCGACGCCCTGGAGGCCCGCTCGGGGTGGCTCGAGGCCGGCACCAGCGAGGAGATCCTGGTCCTTGGGGACCAGACCGCGGCCGCGTATGCGGCGCTGGAGGCTGTGCGCGGCAAGGTCGACGACTTCTTCGCCCGGTGCAGGATCGCCGCCTTTGATCCGCGCGCCCTCGACGCGATCAACGGCGAAGAGGCGACCTACCTGAGCATCGCGGCCCAGGATCTGAAGATCACCGCGGACGAGGTGGCCCACTTCCCGATCGCCCGGGTCGAGGCGGGCGCGGTGATGCCCCTGAGCCAGGGGGTGAACCCGGCCTGGGCCGATGAGATCGCGGCCCTGCGCGAGCGGATCGTGGCCCCCCTCATCGGCGAGGCCGCACCCGAGACCCTGGACGAGGCGACCTGGCTCGCGCTGTGCGATCGGTTCTCGGCCTACGAGGCCTGGCGAGCCGCTGAGGTTGGAGCCTCGGTGGCGGCCCTGGGAGCTGATCGGATCCGGGCGTTGCTCGATGGAGATCAGCGAGCAGCGCTCGAGGCCCTGATCCAGCAGGACGCAGACGCACAGCCCATGGCCCAGGCCATCGAGTCCGTCGAGCGCCTGGTCCGCTATAGCCGGGACCTGATGCCGCTGGCGAACAACTTTGTA
This sequence comes from Deltaproteobacteria bacterium, assembly GCA_011376105.1. Lineage (GTDB taxonomy): Bacteria > Myxococcota_A > UBA796 > UBA796 > DRPG01. The sequence goes on along the minus strand of DRPG01000050.1, from coordinate 23,163 downwards.
GCGTTCCGCGACTTCTACGCACCGGGCTCGATGGCCACCTTCCAGGCCGGGCGGCTGTACATCGATCAGCGGGCCTGCGATCTGTGCATCGAGGTCCAGCAGATGCCCAGGCACACCACGATGGCGCCGCTGGCGAGCGCCTACCTGTTGTACTGCGAGCTCAGGAACGCAGCCGGTGAGAAGAAGACCATCGTGGCCGCGATGACCAACGGCGACGTGGACAACCTGATGGTCGGCCGCAACGGTGTGTTCTACGATCGCTCGGGCCGCGACTGGGACGCCACGATCACCAAGATCATCGAGAACCCGATCAGCGTCCGTCAGGCGTTCTGGACCCCCTACAAGCGCTTCCTCCGGGGGGTGGAGCAGCTGATCGAGCAGCGCGCAGCAGCCGCTGAGGCCGGCGTCGACGCAGAGGTGGCCGGAGCGATCGCGGCCACCGACGCGGCGGCCTCGGGCAAGGCGTTAGAGCCCCCTAAGCCCCTGGATGTCGGGATGATCGCGGCGCTGGGGGTGGCGGTGGGCGGCATCACCGCGGCGCTGGGGGCGCTGCTCGAGGCCTTCTTTGGCCTGGGGTTGTGGATGCCCCTGGGGGTGATCGGGCTGATCGGGCTGATCTCCGGCCCCTCGATGGCGGTGGCCTGGCTGAAGCTGCGCCAGCGCAACCTCGGGCCCCTGCTCGACGCCAACGGCTGGGCGGTCAACGCCCAGGCGAAGGTCAACGTCCCCCTCGGCGAGTCCCTGACGCAGGTGGCCGTGCTGCCCCCCGGCAGCTCCCGGGATCTGGTGGATCCCTTCGCTGAGCGGCGCCGGCCGTGGGGGATCTACGCCGTAGGCCTGCTCGTGATCGCGGGGGCGATCAGCTGGTACGTCGGGGCCCTCGATCCCTACCTGCCGGGCCCTGCAAAGAGCACCTCGGTCCTCGGGGAGCTCGCGCCGGCCGCCAACGTGCCCGCCCCCCCTCCGGCGGAGGAGCCCGTGGCTGAGGCTCTGCACGACGGGTAGATCGCGGGTCGACCCACCCCCGGGGAGCAGATACCCCCCCTGATGTCAGCGGCGGGAGGCGCTGCTGACCCCCAACCCCGGAGGCTGATGATGAACGAGCTCCGCGAGGCCGAGAACCCTCGGCTCTTCCGCATTCGTCATAGCCTGGCCCACGTGCTGGCCCAGGCTGTCCTCGAGCTTCGCCCCGGGACTACCCTGGGCTTTGGCCCCCCCATCGAGGATGGCTTCTACTACGACTTCATCTTCTCCGAGCCGATCAGCGAAGACGATCTTCCCTTGATCGAGAAGAAGATGAAGCACATCATCAAGCAGCGCCAGGCCTTTGAGTGCGAAGAGCTGCCCGCAGCAGACGCGCTGGCGCGGATCGAGGAGATGGGGGAGCCCTACAAGAGGGAGTACGCCAGGGAGCTGATCGAGTCCCGTGGGCTGCAGAGCCTGACCTTCTACCGCAACGGTCCGTTCCTCGACATGTGCGAGGGGCCCCACGTCAAGCACACGGCAGAGCTCCCAAAGTCCGGATTCAAGCTGCGTAGTATCGCTGGCGCCTACTGGCGTGGCGACAGCCGAAACGTGCAGATGACCCGGATCTATGCCTGGGCCTTCGAGACCCGGGAAGATCTCGACGCCCACATCAAGACGTGGCGCCTCGCCCAGGAGCGGGATCACAAGAAGCTGAACCAAAAGCTCGACTACTTCGTGATCGACGACGTGATCGGCAAGGGCCTGCCCCTGTGGCTGCCCAACGGCACGGCCCTGCGGGGGGAGCTGGAGAAGCTGGCCAAGGAGCTCGAGTTCAAGGCGGGCTACCAGCGGGTCGCCACCCCCCTGATCACCAAGGAGGAGCTCTACCTGCAGACGGGCCACCTGCCCTACTACGCCGACGGCATGTTCCCGCCGATGGAGCTCTCCGAGTCCCGGGAGGGCGCCGACGGGGTGACGAGGGAGATCAAGGAGCGCTATCGGCTCAAGCCAATGAACTGCCCCCACCACCATCGGATCTTCGCCAGCCGCCTGCGCTCGTACCGTGAGCTGCCCCTGCGGCTGGCCGAGTACGGCAGCTGCCACCGCTTCGAGGACTCCGGCGCCCTGTCCGGGCTGCTCCGCGTCCGGGGCATGTGCATGAACGATGCCCACATCTACTGCACCCCTGAGCAGGTCATCCCCGAGTTCATCGCCGTGATGGAGATGCACCGGGAGGCGTACAGGATCCTGGGCCTGTCGAGCTACTACATGCGGCTGTCCACCTGGGATCCCGAGGATCCAAAGGGCAAGCAGAAGTACATCGACGATCCCGAGGGCTGGGAGCGCACCCAGCAGTGGGTCCGCGACGCGATGGGCGAGATCGGGATGCCGTTCGTCGAGGAGAAGGGCGAGGCTGCCTTCTACGGGCCAAAGATCGATCTGCAGCTGCAGACGGTCACGGGCCGGGTGGAGACCGCGAGCACCAACCAGATCGACTTTGGCATCGCACCTCGGCTGGGCCTGACCTACAAGGGCAGCGACAACGGGGATCACCACCCCTACATCATCCACCGGGCCCCCCTGGGCACCCACGAGCGGTTCTGTGCGTTCCTGATCGAGCACTATGGGGGGGCGTTCCCCACCTGGCTGGCGCCGATCCAGGTCCGGGTGATCACCGTCGCGGATCTGTTCGACGACTACGCCCGAGGGCTGGTGGCGGAGCTCCGTGACGGGCTGGTCCGGGCTGAGGCGGATCTGAGCAACGACACCTTGGGCAAGAAGATCCGCAACGCCACCACCACAAAGATCCCCAACGTGCTGGTGGTGGGGGAGCGCGAGGTCGCCGACGAGACCGTCACCCTGCGGCGCTACGGCTCGACCGAGCAACACACGCTGCCCCGGGCCCGGTTCGTGGAGATCCTGCGGACCGCGATCCGCACCCGATCGGATCAGGTCTGGTAGCTCCGGGCTCCGCCGGCCGGGGCGCTGTGGCCGACGCGCCGGGTCCGAGGGGGGAGCCCCCGGCGTTGGGGGACCTCGGGCTTGAAGCTGTGCGCTCGGGTCCGAGGAGGGTTGGGATGCCCCACACCCCCGAGCACTCCCCCGAGCACTCCCCCGAGCACTCCACCCTGCCCCCCGGTGGTGCCATCGGCCCCGGATCCTCACCGATCCCGGTCTGTGATCGCTCGGCTCCTGGGGGGGTAGGTCGGCGGATCCCTGGGGGGCACGGTGGGCTCCATCCACCGCGGGTGGGTGGGGATCGGTGCTTCGAGCGCGACCCTGCGGGATCCATTCGAGATATCCTGTCGCCAACGTGCATCGTCTCCGTACCCTGATCTTCTTGATCTCCCTGGCCGGGGGCTCGTCCCTGGTCGCCGCAGGGCTGCAGATCCTGCTGGTCGACAAGCCACCGCTGTGGGCGAAGAACGCGGTGAACCAGGCCCTGGAGAAGGGGCCGATCTGGAGTGGATCCCTCGACGATCTCCACCTCGATCTGTACCGGAGCTACGCGATCGTCCAGGGGCTCCACCTGGTGGCGATCGACGAGGGGCAGGTGCTGCGGGAGATCGAGATCCCCGTGGCGTGGGTAGACTGGTCTTGGTTGGATCTGATCCGGCGGCGACCCTATATTGACGTAGTGGCAATAGGGCCCCGGATCGAGGCCCGGGCTCGTCCTGGCCACCTGCCCAAGCCCGATCCACCCGTCCCGGAGGATCCCTGGATGCCGCTGGTGGTCGACACCACCTTCGTCGATGGCACCTGGGTGTGGCACGATCCCGAGCGCGTGCCTCAGGTCGAGCTGGAGCTGTACCCCGTCGATGGCACCTTCAACCACCTGGGCACCGAGTGGGGGCCTGCCTTCCTCGAGCTGATCGCGTTCGCGCCGGGGGGGGGGACGGTGGAGGTCTCGGGGCGGCTCGACTTCTGGAATGCGGATCGCAACGCCTATGATCTCGCGCTCGAGCTACACGATCTCCACCCTGAGGCCTTCGCCCGAGCCGACGAGGCGTACGCCGGGATCCGCCTCGCCCGGGGGCGCTTCGACGGTACCTTTGCGACCACCTGGGATCCTGGCCGTCAGGAGCTCCCCAGCGAGGGGCCCTTCGCCGTTGGCGAGATCTCAGCGTTGGATCGAGGTCACATCCGGCTGCGGCTCGAGGGCCATGGGATCGTGCTCGAGGACGCCCCCATCGAAGAGGTCGCCCTCGATGAGCTGATCCTCGCCGCGGATGGTCCGCTGGTGGGGAGCGAGCCCTTCGAGGTCTCCGCCAGCGGCGCTGGCCTCGATCTGCACGTGCGGCGCTCGGATCTAGCGACCCTCAGCAGCCTGCCCAACACCCGGCACGCCACTTTGGATGAGACCCTGAAGCGGCTGCCCGCGTTCCGGATCCCCCGGGTCGAGCTCGCCGACGCGAGCCTACAGTTCTCAGACGATCTGATCCAGCCCCCGGCCCGGCTGCTGGCCCAGGGGCTGGAGCTGACGCTGGAGGGCTTCGACAACGTCTCCACCGACGACACCCCCACCCGGGTGCGGCTGCGGGGGGAGGTCATCGGCGGCGCGATCGACGTCGACGCGTCGGTCGAGGCCCTCACCTGGCCCCCTGAGCTGTCGGTGAGTGCCGAGCTGGTGGATGTCTCCCTGCTTGGGATCGCAGGCGCGCTCGACAGCTATGGGGGGGTGCAGGTCGAGCGTGGGGTGCTGTCCGCCCGGATCGAGGCCCACACCGAGGGCGACGCCCTGGTGGGAGATGCGGTGCTCCACGGCGCCGACATCGTGGCCCACAGCAACGGCTGGAAGGTCGCGGTCGGCGAGATGGAGGTCGAGCTGATCGATGGGCTCGGGTGGGCCCGGGGGATCCTCGCCCTGCCCGAGCATGAGGGCCCGCTGCTGCGCCTGGAGGCCTCGTCTGCTCAGGTGGTCTGGGCGATGGATCGCCTGCTGGAGCGCGGGGAGATGGTCGCGTCCGTGCAGGCTCAGCGCCCGCTGGTGATGGCGCAGCGTCCCAAGGCCGGAGCGAGCCCCCCCGCACCGGGGAAGGCCCGCTGGTCCCTGGATCTCCACGCGACCGATGGCCGGCTCGTGTGGGATGATCCCGAGCAGACCCCGGGGATCCAGCTGGTGATGGATCCCTTCGACGCCCGGGTGTTCGGTCTGGGCACGCTCCAGCGCCAGGCCCGCTGGGAGCTCTCGGGGGAGCTGCTGCAGGGGGGTCGCCTGTCGGGCTGGGCTCGGCTGGATGCCTTCGGCGGGCCGGGCAGCGCCAGCCCGATGCAGATGTACCTCCGTGGCGCGCGGATCCCGCTGGACAAGCTGCAGGACGTCACCCAGGCCTACCTCGGCCTCGGGTTCGACGAGGGCACCGCCAGCGTCGTGCTCGCGATGGATGAGCACGGGGGCCAGATGATGGTCCGGGGTCGCGAGCTGAAGATGGCCGATCCTCCGGTCGAGGAGCTGCGGGCTGAGCGGCTCGACGCGTCCTTTGCCTGGTCCGACGTCCTGGGACCGTCGTCGCGGGTGCTCAAGGGCAGGGCCCGTGGGCTGCAGGTGAAGCTCGACGCCGCTGAGCTAGGTGGCCCGGGCCCGGGCGTGGAGCTGTCCGACGATCCCCTCGCCCAGCTGCCGTCGCTGCAGGTCCCCTACTTCGACGTCGAAGACAGCACCCTGACCGTGGTGAGCCCGCTCCCGGGCGTGGAGCAGGATCTGATCGTGCGGGATCTCCGGCTGGCGATCCGGGATCTCCAGACCGGAGCGCAGCGCTCCAGGGACGCGAGGATCGGCGCGAAGGCGCTGCTGGGCGGCGGGGATGTCATGCTCGAGGCGAGGCTGCCGCCGGGGGAGGCTGCGGCGCTGTGGCTCCAGGCCGAGCACCTCGATCTGAAGGCGCTCGATCCCTGGCTGTACGCTGTGTCCGGGCTCGACGTCGACGCCGGTCGCCTCGACGCCCTGGCCCAGCTGAAGCTCTCCCCCTCAGGGGCGATGGACGGCGATCTCCGGCTGGGGCTGCGGGGGGTCGACGTGCTGCAGTCCAACGATCTACAGGAGGGGCTCGGGACCTGGCTGAAGTCCGCAGGGGTGGGGTTGGTGATCGATCTGCTCAAGCGTGACGGGCAGGCCACCCTGCTCCTGCCGCTCGAGGGCTCCCCCGGGGAGATGGATCTGCGGCTGGCCCGGGCCGTCCGGCTGGCCCTGGGGCGACGCTTTGGCCTGAGCCGGCGGAGCCCGCCGCTGCTGCGTCGACCCGATCCGCTCCCGCTGCCGGTCGTGGAGGGAGCCACCGCGATGCCCTGAGCGGGTGCTGCGCAGGCTCTTGAGGGGCTAGTCCCCCTCACAGGGGCGCCCCTGGACCCTCCCGGCGAAGGTGTGCCCGTCGATCGTGAGCTGGAAGCTCCCGTCGCTCCGCTGGATCGACAGCTCCACCGAGCCGGACGGACCACCCCGGCGGATCCGGGGCCCCGACGCGGTGACCGAGCGGCGCTGGCGACTACCCTCCAGGGGCTCTGCGAGGTGGCTCTTGCCCCCGAGGATCCAGGAGGCGGAGCCTCCGACGATCTGCTCGCCGTCGAACACTAGCCGGACGTCCGCGGACTCGCCGCCCTCGCTGGTGGACAGGCAGAAGATCCCCTGGAAGCCGCCCCCCCGACGTCCCCCCGGGCTCCGGCGTCGGCCCGGCGGCGGGGGCTTCAGGGGCTCGAGGGGGGGGCGCTCCTCCCCGGCGGTGTCCTGGACCGGGGGCTGGTCGGGGGGATCCTCGGGGCTCAGATCCGCGGCGCAGGCCAAGCTCCACCCCAGCAACACAGCCAGCGTCCCTCGGTACATCGCACCCCTCCGTCGGTAGCCTGATCTGGCGCCACCAGGATCACTCGGCCCTGGTGAAACCTCACTGTAACGGTACGCCACGTCGGGGCTCCGACGGGAAGGACATGAGACGCTCGGCGATCTGGGTCCAGCTGCAGGCCTCCACCGGCGGGTGGTCGGGGCACCTCGTCCCTGGGCGTTCGGATCGGATCCAGGTGCGCTTCCCCCATGGATCGGGGCCCACGAAGCTCCCCCTTGGTGAGGAGGTGGAGGTGGGGTTCGCCCAGCGGGGCATGGTGACCGCGGTGCAGGATCGGGGCCGCCTGTTTCGGGTCGATCGGAGGCGGGAGGACGCGCTAGAGTGTACGATCGAGCTAGATCATCCCGATCGACTGTCGCGTGGGGTCCGCGGCGCCGTGATCGATCAGCGTCCCAACCTGAGGCAGTGGCTGCGCGCGGAGGTGGGGCGGGAGGAGACGGTGATCGTCCCGGTGACCCTGCCCGATGCGCCTCCCTCGGCGCAGCGGATCGTGGGGCGCCTGCTGGACGGCGGAGCGGGTGGGCTGGGGCTGTCGTTCCCGCTCGTGGCCGAGCCCAGGCTGTGTGTAGCCGAGCGCCTGCGCGCGGTGGTCCCGCTGCCGGGGCTCAAGGGGGCGGGGGAGTGGGTCTGCGAGGTCCGCTATCGCTCGCTGATCGAGTCCGACGAGCAGCACGTCCGCTATGGGCTGCAGTTCGTGTCCGACGGCGTCGCCGTCGATCCCCCCGGGCCCCAGATCGAGTCACTGTGGGACTGCGGAGCGTGTGGGACCAGGGGCCTGCTCGCAGGCACCCACGCGTGCTGTCCGGCGTGTGGGGCGGCGAAGGTCGGCCCCTACCGCAACCCCTCGTGGCGGGATCTCGCGATCGCTGCGGTCCACCCGATGTGTGGCACTGAGCGGATCTGTGCCCGTTGTGGGGTCGCCCACAGCACAGAGGCGAGGTTCTGTGGGAACTGCGGGGGGGCCCTGGCCGAGCCGGGCCCGGATCAGGACGCGATCAGCCCCGGGAGGTAGTCCGCCGGAGGCTGCACCCCACACAGCTCCAGCACGGTGGCGCCGATCGAGGCGATGCCCGCGTCCCCGACGGTGCGCAGGGTGCACTCCCCGCGGGGATCGCAGACCACGAAGGGCACGGGCGAGAGGGTGTGGCTGGTGCAGGGCAGGGGGGCCCCCTCCGGGGTGCGCAGGAGCGCCCCGGTGCGCCTGTCGTGCAGGTACATCTGATCAGCGTTGCCATGATCTGCGGTGATCAGCAGGATCCCGCCTGCGCGCTGGGTGGCTCGCCACAGGCGACCCACCGACAGATCCACCGCCTCGATGGCGATCCGGGTCGCGTCTAGATCGCCGGTGTGACCGATCATGTCTCCGTTGGCCAGGTTGAGGCGGACGTGATCGTAGCTCCCTGAGGTGATGGCCTCGACGACGGCGTCGGTGACCTCGGCGGCCTTCATCCAGGGGCGTTGCTGCAGCGGCCTGCTGTCGCTGTCGATCTGTAGGTAGTGCTCCAGCGACGCATCGATCAGGCCCGAGCGGTTGCCGTTGAAGAAGTAGGTGACGTGCCCGAACTTCTGGGTCTCGGCGCAGGCGAAGGTGCGCCGCCCGGCCTGTGCGAGGAGCTGGCCCACGGTGCGATCGATCCGTGGGGGCTCGACGAGGTAGGCGTGGGGCAGGTGTAGATCGCCGTCGTACTGCATCATGCCCGCGAAGGTGACCTCGGGACGATCCCCTCGATCGAAGGCGTCGAACGTGTCGTCCTCGAACGCCCGGGTGATCTCCACCGCACGATCGCCACGGAAGTTGAACAGCAGCACCGCGTCGCCGTCGACGATCCGTCCCACGGGCTCGCCCTGGTCATCGACGACGACAAAGGCCGGCAGGTGTTGATCGTCGAGGCCGGGATCCTCTCTGTAGTAGGCCTGGATGGCCTCGCTCGCTGAGGTGAACGGGCGCCCCTCGCCGTGCACGTGACAACGCCAGCCTCGCTCGACCATGCCCCAGTCTGCCTCGTAGCGATCCATCGTGAGCTGCATCCGGCCCCCTCCGCTCGCGATGCGGTAGTCCCGGCCGGCCCCCCGGTGCTCTGCGAGGCGGGCCTCCAGCGGCTCCACCCAGGTGAGGGCCGAGCGGGGCTCGACGTCGCGGCCGTCGGTTAGGACGTGGACCCTCAGCCGCTGCACGCCGCCCCGGGCGGCGGCCTCGATCAAGGCCACGAGGTGATCGACATGGCTGTGGACGTTTCCGTCGGAGACCAGGCCGAGCAGGTGCAGGGTGTGGCCTCCACAGAGCCTGTGCCAGAGCTCAGAGCGCCAGATCCGGCCGTCGGCCAGCGCGCTCTCCACCAGGCTGGCCCCCTGCTCGAACACTCGGCCCGCGCCCATCGCGTTGTGGCCAACCTCGCTGTTGCCCATGTCGGCGTCGCTCGGCAGCCCCACCGCGGTGCCGTGGGCCCGCAGGGTGCGCCAGGGATGCGCGGCCATCAGCCGATCGAGCCAGGGGGTGTGGGCCTGGCGCACCGCGTCGTCCTCTCCTCCGTCTCCGAGGCCGACACCATCGAGGATACAGAGCACAACCGGGCTCAGGGGACGCGCCGACATCGAACCTCCACAGCGGAGGTAACGCTCCAGCTGATGGGGGCGAGCCCGTGGCTCTGTGCCCCGGGCTCAGGGCTTTCGGAACTCGACCTCGGTCCGACGATCCCCCCGGGACAGCTGGATCGACATCCAGCGCCCCTTTTGGGTCGCGCTCCAGCGCTCCTGCAGGACGCGGGCGTAGTCCTCCACGGAGGAGACGGGGGTGCCCCTCACAGAGCGCACGACGTCTCCGGGCTCCGCCGCATGGATCCAGGGCTGGGTGGCGACCACCAGCACGCTGGATCCTCCGAAGGTGGGGGCGAGGGTGGGGGCGAGGGTGGGGAAGACGGGACCGACCGTGAGGCCCCGGAACTCGTGGACCGACGCATAGTGATCGATGGCGGCGGCCCAGTCGGTGGCCGGCAGCACGTAGCGGGCGAGGACGTGCACGCTGTCGCCCTCGCGGCGGACCGTGCCGCCGCTGCGCTTGGGGATGGACAGCGCGATGGGCTGGAGCTGGTAGGCGCGGATCGCGGCGTCGAGCGCTGAGGCGTCGAGGTCGTCGGGGGAGGGCAGCTCGAGCTGGAAACCTCCCTTCGCGGCGACGCGATCGCCGAGGTGCTTGAGGTAGACCCGCATCATGTCGCGCTGTGCGAGCCGCAGGCCCTCCCCGGGGGTCGGGGCCCGGGCTGAGCCCACCAGCTGGATGCCGCCCGCGGTGTAGGTGAAGGGCTGATCGGCCCAGCTCGGTGGGAGCTCCCCCTCCCACTCCACCATGTCCTCGATGAGGGAGCCCACGGGTGAGTCGGCGCGACCGGTGGCGACGATGATCGCGCCTCCAAGCAGACCCGTGGCCCCCACCAGGCTCCCGACGGCCAGGGCCACGGCGACCAGCAGCAGCGGGCTGAAGGAGCTCCACTGTGGCTGTGGCTGTGGCTGTGGCTGTGGCTGTGGCTGTGGCCGCTGGGCCGGGAGCCGCGGGTGCGGCCCCTGGGGCGGCGCAGGTGGGACGAGGGTGGCTGAGGTGCGTGGGGGGCGGATCGGCCCCCCATAGGAGCCCGGGGGGACCCCACGGGGGCCCGCCATCCGCCCATAGGAGCCGAGCGCGCCCACATAGGGGCCTGGCTGGGACGGCGTCAGGGTCGCCTGCTGACGGACCCTCGGCGGCGGAGGGGGCATGGACGAGTAGATGGTGGTTGGATCCGACGGGCTGCTGCGGGAGCCCCTCGACGCGATGGGGGCGAGCTTCAGCGCGTGCTGGAGCGTGCTGAGGCGGGGCCCGAAGTCGAGCACGCCCTCGCACCAGTCGCACGGGATCGGGAGCGCCTCTCCCCGCCGCAGCGCCACCTCGACGGCGGGGACCCGCAGATCCACCACCACCATCCGCCGGATCGATCCGCATCCCGCGAGGGTGCGGATCGATCCGAGGCTGAGGCGGAGATCTCCATGCCCCTGGTGGGTGCCCTCCAGCAGCAGCTCAGCGAGCTCGAACGGGCAGCCGACGAGCTGGATCTCCTTGACCTCGGGCCCCAGGCCCGTGACCGCCTGGATGAAGCGATCGAGGCCCTCTGCGGTCGCCTCCGGGACCGCCGACAGATCGAAGACCACGCTCCCCTCTAGGCCCTCGAGGATCCTCCTCATCCGGACGTTGTTGTCGAGCTTGGTGTGGAAGGTGACCCAGGTCTCCTCTCCCACCACGACCTTGCGGATCGGGGCTCCCTTGAGGTTGCGGAGCCTGTCGAGGGCCACCGACAGGGTCGGCTCGACCTCCTGCAGCAGGTGGTGCTCGAGGGTGAGGTAGAGCTCGGGCTCGTCGTCGAACCGGGCGGGGGCGTGACAGCGCGGGCACGAGACCTCGACCGGCGAGCGTGCATCGATCGCTGCACGATCTTCGATGGCGTCGTACAGGACGCTGAGCTCGGTGCCGCAGAGGCTGCATGCGTAGGGGGTGAAGAAGCTCGCGATCCGGCCCGAGCCACAGAAGCTGCGGATCATCGAGACCTGGTGGATGAAGGGCTCGCTGCAGCGGGCCAGCACCAGCCGATCCGCATACAGCTCCTCGAGCATCTTCAGCCACTCGCGCACACCAAAGCTCGTGATCCGCTCGATCTGGCCTAGATCGATGATCACTGTGCCGCGCAGCCGCCGGCCAAGATCGGTGCCGTTGAACCGCTCGGAGATCTCGCCCTGGAGGGTGACCAGGGTGATGTCTCGATCGCGCCGCAGATCCATCTGGAGCCCGGATGCACCCCCCACGGAGCGGAGCAGCACCTGCCGCGCACCGGGATCCTGCCAGATCATGCTGGTGTCGTGCGGGTGATCTCGCCTGGTCTCAGTGTTGTTGGGGGTGTCGGCGGACGTGGTGACCTCCGCGCCACAGGGTACCGCGCGCCGCCTGGAGCGCCCGATCCAAAGATCCCCGGGGGGGAGCGCGCCCGGGGCTGGATCTGTGGATGGTTGTGGTTGATGCGAGATCTTTGCGTGGGCCCCCTACCGGCCCGAGATCTGCTCCAGGGTTCGCTTGAGGGGGCCGAGATCGCGCGCGACTGAGATGTCCCACGCCTGGAGCCTGCCGCCCGGGAAGACGACGATCATGTCGGTGGTACCGAGCTGTCTGCCCTGGATCAGCAGCACCTCGGGGATCGCCGTCGCCGTCGCCGTCGCGACGTCGGGGCGGGTGACGGAGACCGCCAGGGGGGCCTGTGGCAGGGTGAGGATCAGGGCCCCACCGCGTGAGATCTCCAGCAGATCCCGCTCGGGATCCGGCCCCAGCTCCTCCGGGGACAGCGGGGGGCTCCATGGCTCGGCCGGAGCCACGGGCGTCGGTGGGCGGACGAGGGTCTGGGGAGGCGGCTGCTGGGCCGCAGCGACGTTTAGGAGGGGTAGCCAACAGATCACGACTGGATCGTATCAGTCCTTGTGCAGACCATGGATCACTCCGTCGATCAGCTCGATGTCGAGGGCGGCGGGCCTGCGTGGCAGGCCGGGCATGCGCACGATGTCCCCCAGCAGCACGACCAGGAACCCCGCGCCCGCGGCCAGGCGGATCCCCTGCACCGTGACCTCGAAGTCCCTCGGCCGGCCCCGGAGGCTGGGATCGTCGGACAGAGAGGACTGGGTCTTGGCCAGGCACACCGGGAGGTGGGAGAGGCCCACTCCCTCGATCGTCGCGAGGTCCTTGCGGGCCCGGGCTGAGAGCTGGACCCCGCTGGCTCCATACATCGAGGTCGCGACCGCCTCGATCTTCTCGATCACCGGCTGCTCGAGGCCGTACAGGGGCCGGAAGGGATCGGAGACCGGCTCGGCGTGCTGGGTGACGAGGCGAGCGAGCTCGGTACAGCCCGCGCCGCCGCCTCCAAAGGGATCCGCCTCGGCGAAGGGGACCCCCAGGGCCTCGCAGCGGGCCCGGATCGCCGCGATCTCGTCGGGGGTATCGTCGGGGAAGCGGTTCAGCGCCACGATCGGGATCTCCCCGAAGAGCTGTATGTTCTCGACGTGCTTGTCGAGGTTGTCGAGGCCACGCTGCACCGCCTCGACGGCGGCCTCGGTGGCGCGGCCTGCGCCGTGGTGGCGCAGGGCCCGGACGGTCGCGACCAGCACGACCACGGCGGTGTCGAGCCCTGCCGAGCGGCACTTGATGTCGAAGAACTTCTCTCCGCCGAGATCGAAGGCAAAGCCGGCCTCGGTGACCGTCCAGTCTGCCCGGGACAGCCCCAGCCGGGTGGCGAGCACGCTGCTGCAGCCGTGCGCGATGTTGGCGAAGGGTCCCCCATGGATCAGGGCCGGGACCCCGTCGGTGGTCTGGACCAGGTTGGGACGAGCCGCGTCGCGCAGCAGCGCAGACATCGGGCCCACCGCGCTCAGATCGCCGGCCGTGATCGGCTCGCTGCCCGGGCTGAAGCCCACGATGATGCGCCCGAGCCTGGCCTTGAGATCCTCGAGCCCGTCGGAGAGGCAGAGCACCGCCATGACCTCGCTGGCCGCGGTGATGTCGAAGCTCGCCTCGCGGACCAGGCCGTTGCCCACGTCGAGGCCGGTGACGATGTGGCGCAGGGCGCGATCGCACATGTCGAGCACCCGGGGCCAGACCACCCGGTTGGGGTGCAGCTCGGGCTGCTTGCGGAAGCGGAGGTGGGCGTCGACCAGGGCGGACAGCAGGTTGTGGGCGCTGGTCACCGCGTGCAGATCGCCGGTGAAGTGCAGATCGATGGCGTCGCTCGGGTGCACCCGGCTCCGCCCGCCCCCCGTCGCGCCCCCCTTGGCGCCGAAGATCGGGCCGAGGGAGGGCTCCCGCAGGGCGACCACCACCTGCTCCCCGATGGCCTTGAGCCCCTGCGCCAGGCCGATGGCGGTGGTGGTCTTGCCCTCCCCCGCCGGCGTCGGGGTGATCGCGCTGACCAGCACGAGGCGCCCCCCGCTGTCCGGAGCTCTGGGTCCGATGGCGTCGAGCCTGATCTTGGCCCGACCTGGGCCCCAGGCCTCCCACTCGTCGGGCCGGAGGTTCAGATCCGCGGCGACATCCGCAAGTGGTCGTTCCATGGTGTGCTCCCCTCGGCGGCATCATGGCACACGGCCTCAGATCTCTCAGCACCCCTGCGTCTAGGTCCGGCAGCTGGCCGCGGCCGCCGCAGGGGCCGCCGCAGGGGCCGAGGGGCTGATCTCGTCCGTCGATCCGGATCAGAGCCTGGAGCACCTGCGGGGATCGGGGTGCTGCCTGCGGGGAGGAGCGTCGTCGGTGCGCGGCTGGGGCCTGACTGACTACGCCGGCCTGTGGCCCCGGGGCTCGAAGCAGACCTCGATCCCGAGGTGATCCGAGGGGGGGCCCCTGAGGCCGGGGGCGGTCCCGCCCACGAGGGAGAACGCCTGCACGTCGAGCCCACACGACAGCACCCGATCGAAGCGGGCGCCGGGGGCCCTGCGGGGGGAGGGATCCCACCCGGGGGAGGGATCCCACCCGGGGGCGGGCCAGGTGGCCCTGAGGGAAGGGATCGCCCCCGACGCGATCCAGGCGTCATCGAGGGTGTCGAGGCCGTCGACCCTGGGCTCCTCGGCCCTCCGGAGGTTCGTGTCGCCGCCGAAGATCGCGGCGTCACCGTCGCGCCCGTGCGCCCGCAGCACGTCGACGATCCGGGCCAGCTGCCGGGTGCGCTCGACCGAGGCCTGGCGCCCGCTCTCGAGGTGCCCGGTGCACACCAGCAGGGACCGGCCCGACCAGCCGAGCCTGGCCCACACGAGGCACCGGCCCATGTGGGAGCCGGGGAAGGGCTCGACGCCCCCCGCCTCGGTGGGCAGGGGGGCCCGCACCAGCACCACCGAGAAGTACTCGCTGGGGGTGTCGGTGGGATCCGCGGGCCAGGGAGTGAAGCCCGCTGCGCTGAAGTGGTGCTTGAGGTGGGCGTGCCAGGAGCGCCGGACGACCTCCTGCAGCAGCACGACGTCGGGGAGCACGGGCCGCAGCAGCATCCGCAGGCAGGCGGCCTCGGTCCGGAGATCGATCTCGGTGGGATCGAGCCCGTTGAGGTTCCAGGTGATCAGGCGCAGCGCCATGCGGTGGTGTACCTTGGCGTGGGGCCCCTGTCGCCGAGGACGATCCCTCGATGAGCGAGTGGCGACGCTCCAGCTCTGATCCACCCTCCGGGATCGGGGCCTCCGCCGCGTCGCAGGTCACGCCCGGGGTGATCCTGCTGGCGGCGGCGATGAAGCGCCCGCCCTCGTCGGGGCGACCTCGTCGGGGCGACCTCGTCGGGGCGACCTCGTCGGGGCGACCTCGTCGGGGCGAGCTGCCCCTGCAGACCGCCTGCTACGGCTGCTTCTACGCGTCCATGGGCTTGTGACGGCCCCGACGCGGTTATGTCCACGCCATGGATGGTCCGCGCCGAAGGCTGCCCCTCGAAGCCTCAGTGCTCCTCGGGGCCCTGGTGGCCCGCGACGAGGGGCTGCTCGCGACGTTCGTAGACCTGGTCGATGGCGGGTTGCTCCGTCTGTACGATCCCGCCGTCACCGGGCGAGACAACGAGGCCCTGCTGTCGCGGATCGACGCCGAGCCCGAGCGATACGCCGAGGTGCCCCGCTACACGCGGATGTATCGCCTGATGAACGAGTTCGTCGACGCGGTGGAGGACGACCACCTCGCGAGGCTCCTCGACACCGCCCTGACCAGCCGGGAGGCCTTCCGTCGGTTCGAGGGGGTCCTCGCCGCCTGGCCCCAGGAGCACGACCGGTGGGTGACATATCGGGAGGAGGCTCTGGCAGGCTGGGCGGTGGCCTGGCTGCGCTCCGTGGGGGTGGAGCCCGACTGGGAGCTCCCGCTGCCCCCCGAGGCACCCCTGGCGATGCCGGAGCTGCTGGAGGTGGCCCTGCTCGGCCGGGATCAGGGCGCCGGGGTGAGGATCCTCGAGGCCTCCAGCGAGGCTGAGGCGCGGGGGCAGTTCGTTCGGCTCGCGCGCCAGCTCTGCGAGCTCCGCTGCGAGCCCTTCCAGGCCCGGACCCTGCGGGGGCGCAACCGCTTCGCGAGGGGCGGGATCGAGATCCGACGTGAGGGTGCGCGGCTCGTCCTCGCCGTTCTTGCGTAACCTGGGTGTGGGGCTAAGGGTGCTCCTTCCCAGGGGTCCACATGCCGTTCCACCTAGAGCAGTACGAGATCGAGGTCACGGACATCGTCCGCAACGCGCCGCCCGCGGTGCTCTATGAGCACGGCCTGCGCAGGGAGCCTGGCACTGCGATCAGCGCCAGCGGCGCCCTGATCGCCATGTCCGGCGCAAAGACCGGGCGCAGCCCGTCCGACAAGCGGATCGTCCACGAGCCCAGCAGCAGCGGCGACGTCTGGTGGGGGCCGGTCAACATCCAGCTCGAGGAGCACGCGTTCGAGATCAACCGCGAGCGCGCGATCGACTACCTCAACACGAAGTCCAGGCTGTACGTGATCGATGGCTTCGCGGGCTGGGATCCAGAGTACCGGATCAAGGTCCGGATCATCACCACCCGGGCCTACCACGCCCTGTTCATGCACAACATGCTGATCCGGCCCACCCCCGCTGAGCTCGAGGCGTTTGGCGATCCCGACTACGTCATCTTCAACGCCGGTGAGTTCAGCGCTAACCGGCACACGACCGGCATGACCAGCAAGACCAGCGTGGATCTCCACCTCGGTCGCAAGGAGATGGTGATCCTCGGCACGCAGTACGCCGGCGAGATGAAGAAGGGCGTGTTCACGATCATGCACTACCTGATGCCCCGACAGGACGTGCTGTCGATGCACTGCTCAGCCAACCAGGGCCCCGACGGCGACGTGTCGATCTTCTTCGGGCTGTCGGGCACCGGCAAGACCACCCTGTCCGCCGATCCCCACCGGGCGTTGATCGGAGACGACGAGCACTGCTGGTCCGACTCAGGGGTGTTCAACATCGAGGGGGGCTGCTACGCCAAGGCCATCCACCTGTCCCGGGAGGACGAGCCTGAGATCTACCAGGCCATCCGCTTTGGCTCGGTGCTCGAGAACGTCGTGTATGACGAGACCACCCGGGCGGTCGACTACGACGACGACTCGATCACCCAGAACACGCGGTGCTCCTACCCGATCGAGTTCATCCCCAACGCGATGATCCCCTGCACCACGGGCCACCCCCGCAACGTGATCCTGCTCACCGCAGACGCCTTCGGGGTGCTGCCTCCGGTCAGCCGGCTGACCCCCGAGCAGGCGATGTACCACTTCATCAGCGGATACACCGCGAAGGTCGCAGGCACCGAGGTGGGCGTGGACGAGCCCCAGGCGACGTTCAGCGCCTGCTTCGGGGCCCCCTTCCTGGTGTGGCACCCCGGACGGTACGCCGAGATGTTGGCGGAAAAGCTCCAGCGCCACGGTGCACAGACCTGGCTAGTCAACACCGGATGGACGGGAGGACCCCACGGGATCGGGCGCCGGATGAGCATCGCCCACACCCGGGCGATCATCGATGGGATCCACTCGGGTGCATTGCTCGAGGCTCCGGTGGTGGAGGATCCACTGTTTGGGTTCTCGATCCCGACCTCCTGCCCCGGGGTGCCCGAGGGGGTGCTCCAGCCGAGGCACACCTGGGCCGACAAGGCTGCCTACGACGAGGCCGCCAGGAAGCTCGCGGTCTTGTTCGTGGAGAACTTCCGCCAATACGAAGCGGGAACCTCTCCAGTCGTGGGCCAGGCGGGCCCTCGTCTGTAGGGAACGATCCTCCGACTGGCCCTGATCGTGGCACAATGCCGGCGTGGGAGTAGAACCAGCAGGCGTCGCGATAGGGGTGTACCTCACCGTGGTGCTCAGCATCGCGTGGCTCACCCGGGGGCGGGTCGAGGAGGTCCAGGACTTCGTCTTGGCGGGTCGACAGCTGGGTGTGGGCGTGATCGCTGCCTCCCTGCTGGCGACCTGGATCGGAGCAGGTACGCTGCTGGTCGCCGCCGACGAGATCCGGAGGGTCGGGCTGAAGGCCATCGCGCTGGAGCCCTTCGGGGCCGGCCTGAGCTTGTTCGTCGGAGCGATCGTCGCCCGCAGGATCCGTCGCCTCGACGTGGCCACCCTACCCGATCTGTTCCGGAGCCTGTACGGCCCCAGGATGGAGGGCCTGTCGTCCGCCGTGTTGATCCCCGGGGATCTCGTGTGGATCGCGGTGCAGTACCTGGCCCTGGGGGCGATCATCGAGCTGTACCTGCACGTCCCGATGACCCTCGCCTTGCCGGTGGTTGCGGGGGTGGGGCTGCTGAAGAACGAGATCGGTGGCCTGTACTCTGCAACGATCACCGACGCACTGCAGATCGTGTTGATCGTGGTAGGCATGGTGACCATCGCGGGGACCTCGCTGCTCACCCTAGGGGGGGGGTCTCTGCTCGAGGGTGGGCTGGCGCTGGAGCGCCTCGGAGGGGAGCGCCTCTCACCGGTCCCGCCGCTGTCCGAGGCCCTCACCTGGTCGTCGCTGCTGCTGGCCTCGAGCCTGGGCAACGCGACGGACACCGCGTTGATCCAGCGGATCAGCGCCGCGAGGTCATCGCGGGCCGCGACCCTCGCCTGCCTGATCGCGGGCACGGGCTACCTGCTGCTCGGGCTGACACCGGTGATCGTGGGGCTGGCCTCGGGGCTGCTCATCCCCGGCGTGACCGAGGGGGTGATGCCGGCCCTCGCGAAGATCTTGTTCGATCCATGGTGGTCTGCGGTGTTCATCGTCGCGTTGGTGGCCGCCGTCCTGTCGACGATCGAGAGCATGATGCTCTCTCCGTCCGCGATCCTGGCCCGGAACATCGGCAGCCGGATGCTGGGGCTGGCGGAGACCGTCCGGCTCCACCGGATCAGCCTGGCCCTGATCGCGGCCTCGACCCTGCTGCTGGCCTTCTGCGGGATCCGCCCCTACCGCCTGCTCACCCTCAGCTACGAGTCGGTGCTGGTCACGGTGATGGTGCCGTGCCTCTTCGGGCTGTGGCGCCCCAGCTCTGAGCGGGTGGCCCTGTGGACCGTGGCCCTAGGGGGGGGCACCTGGGTCTTGTTCACCGTGGCAGACGAGGGCTTCTTCTGGACCCGGATCCCCAACGCCCTGGGAGCTCTGGGGCTGTCGGTGGTGGTCTACCTGGGTCTGGACTGGCTGGAGCGCAGATCCAGCGCCTGCCAGAGCCACAGCCCCGCCCCGAGGGGGCCGCCGTCCAGCGACATCAGCCAGCCCGCCGAGAGGCCCGTGTCGCCCTGAGGCCCGAGCCAGACGCCCACCGACGGGATCAGGGTGGCGGAGGCGGTGGTGGGGCCGCTGGCCCCCAGATCGAGCTCCACCGCGAAGAACGGGACCCCGTCGCACACCTCAGCCCCGAGCCAGGCGAAGCTCTGGGGCTCAGCGCCGGGCTCCAGCACATAGCGTGCGCCGGTGTTGACCCACAGACCCAGCGTGTCGGTCGGGTTGCCCGAGATGTGGATCTCAGGCCCCAGCTCGACCGATCCCTCCGCTCCGACGAACAGGTGGCCGGCCAGGGCGAGCTCGAGCTCACCAGAGAGGAACGCCCGGGGCATCACCTCGAGGGTGGAGGGGACGAACTGCTGGGCCTCGAACACGCCGGTGCCCCCCAGGATCAGATCGAGGCCCGGGGCCAGCCCGGAGAACAGGTACAGGGATGACCAGGTCGGCTCTTCCTGGCCAAACCCGGTGTAGGCGTTGAGGCCCAGGGTCCCCGCTGGGGTGCGGGGGCCGTACACATAGAAGGGATCGGCGCGGGCTCCGGCAGACCACCAGAGGAGCAGCAGCGTCAGGGGGGGCATACGGCCAGGATCCCCGGCTCAGGGGCTCCGCGTCAACCCTGCTGGAGCACGGCGACGTAGGGGAGGTTCCGGTAGCGTTGGTCGAGATCGAGCCCAAACCCGACCACGAACAGATCCTCGATGGTGAACCCCACGAGATCGACCTCGACCTCGATCTTTCGCCGGCTCGGCTTGTCGAGCAGGGCCACCACCCGGAGGCTGGCGGGGTTCCTGGCCATCAGGGTGCGCCGCAGGTAGTCGAGGGTCAGCCCGGTGTCGACGATGTCCTCCACGATCAGCACGTGCTTGTCGGCGATATCAGCCCGGAGATCCTGGGTGATCTGGACGGCCCCCGAGCTGTGGGTGCCCACGTAGCTGCTGACCCCGAGGAACTCGCAGTTGATCGGCCCGTCGAGGGCCCGAACCAGATCGGCCATGAACACGAAGCTGCCCTTGAGCACCCCCACGACCATGATCGCCTCGCCTGGATCGTACCAGCCTTGGATCTCGGCTCCCATCTGTCGCACGCGCGTCGCGATCTGGGCTGGATCGAACAAGACCTGAAGGTCATGGTTCATCGGGCCTCCCGCTCGCCCGACTGCTAACGGCTGTAGCTTGTGGCATCCTCCCCCCATGCCGATCCTGTTCCTGGCCCTGCCCGTTTGGGTGGGTGGATGCTTCACAACCCACAGCTCCGATCCCATGCAGCCCCACCCCTTGGTGGATCCACCTGCGTCGTGGACTGCAGCGCTTCGGCCTGCTGGAGAGGTCCTCAGGCGGGCGGATCTCACCTGCGAGGGCGGCGGCACCCGGATCGCGTGGCGCAAGGACCTCTCCTTCGAGATGGCCACCCCCCGGGCCAAGTTCGGCGGAACCTGGCGTTTTGTCGACGGGGACATCATCTACCTCACGGACGGGCCCGTCGGGGAGCCACGGTGCACCGCAGCGCGCTTCTTGGGCGATCCCGTCGAGGCGCTGCTGTGTGGGGAGGGGGTGATCGGCTGCGGGAGCGATCTGGCCTGGGCGATCGAGGTGATCGACGCCGGCGCGGGTGAGGCCGCACAGCAGCTGGTCGGCCGTGCGCTGTCCGCCGTCGAGCCTGGCTACGGCGAGGGCGTGGTGTTCAAGGGTGGATCTGCTCCGTCCAGGGTGCAGGGGGTGGCCGTCCACTACCGCCTCCCCGTGCAGGGGGGTGCCGGCCCCCGAGAGCTCGCTGAGCACGTCGCCGACGTGCTCGATCGCGATCTCGAGACCGGCCCGGTCACAGTCCAGCAGGATCGAGACGCCACCAGCCCCATCGTGGTCCTGGTGGGGGGCACGGTCGCTGAGATCCCTCCCTGACGAGCCCTGGAGGCTCCGCCCTCAACCTTGCCTGGCAGCGATCGATGGTCCAGTCGAGCAGGGAGGTCGGATGCGCTCTGGGTGGATCTTCGCGGTGATGATCGGGCTGACAAGCTGTGCTCGCTCCGATCCTGCAGAGACCCAGCTCCTGTCCGGGGCCTGCCAGGATCGCCTGCTGTGGATCGACGAGGCGGCGCACGGGATCGAGCTCCTCGACGGGCTGCTCAGATCGGGCACCGAGGTTGCAGGGCACCTGGTCCAGCTCCAGGCCTTGTCCGCCCGGTCTGGCACCGGGGTCCTGTCCAGGGGGCGGGACGAGCTGGTGGAGACGTTCGCCGCCGAGCTGGGCGAGGTGGAGGCCATCGCTCAGCGTTTCGACGACGGGTCGCTCGCGGACGGGACCCCGCAGCACCTGAGCCTGGAGGTGGGCGCAGCGCAGGGGCCGGTGGTGGTGGCGCTGCCCGACTGGACGCTCCGGGGGCTGGGGCTCGAGCCCGCCGAGGTGCGGATCGATCACCGGGACGAGGCACAGGACGCGCTGATCGCTGTGGGGCAGGCTGCCCTGGCCGTCTCCCTCGATCGAGGGCGCCTGTCCAAGGCACGGGCCGCCCTGGGGCTCGAGCACAGGGCGCTCGAGCCCGGCGCGAGGGCCTGCGGGGCGGAGGTGGGCTCGGCTGAGGCGGGCTCGGACGTGGTGGAGCCGTCCCTGCAGCCCCTGTCCCTCAGCGTGCTCGCCAACCTCGCCGACGGACGTGAGGCGACCTCGCTCGTGCTGAAGGGCCTCGACGCCGCTGAGCAGATCCTCCAGCGCCTGAGGGGATCGGTGGAGGAGGGATCCAGCGCGGATCCCTCCGGGCCTCAGCCGCTGGCCCGCAGCGGGCGGCGGTGGCTCGAGGCGTTGGACGATCTCGCCGGGCAGCTCGTCTACGGTGGGGTGGCCCTGGGGGACGGCTCAGCGGAGCGGATGGACGTGCTGTGGAGCGACGGCGTCGGACAGATCACCTTCAGCGGTGCCCTGCCCGATCTGACCGCCTCGGGCCTGGGGCTCGAGCTGTGGTCGACCGACGGAGCGTCGCGGATCATGGCGCAGACGGATGCGGCTCTGGCACACCTTGAGGAGCAAGAGAGGCTGTTGACGAGCTTCGATCAGGTCCTCGAGATCCTGCAGGATCTGACGCATTCGAAAGAATAACAAGCAACAAAGCTGCATTCTAAAGAGTGGGGTCCTCTGAGCCGTGGGGGAGACGCCTTCCACCGTCTGGAGCCCCTATGCCACTCCCCTTCCTCTGGTTCTCTGCGGCGCCTCTCGCCGCGGAGAGCTGCGACACCCTCCAACCCTACCCCGGTGTGCTCGTTCTCTCGGTCATCGAGGATCGTCTTGCACCGGGGGGGAGCCTGACCCTCGAGGCGACGGGTGCACCGCCAGGGACGACCGTTCGGTTCGTGGTGGGCACCTCCAACCTCCGGGATCCCTGCCCCGCGGTCGCTGGAGGAGCCTGCCTCGATCTCGATCGTCCCAGGTCCCTCGGCCATGCCACGATCCTCGACGACGGGATCGCCAGGCTCGAGGCCCGCGTGCCTGCCTCGGCGCTGGCGCAGGGGCTCTCGATCCAGGCCGTCACCCTGTCTTGCGATGACGTCGCGGTCTCTCCGTTGATCGAAGAGCAGGTGCTGCTCGATCCACCGTGTGTGTTCTCCCACGATGACTGGGGCGCCTCCTGTCCCGATGACGACGTCGCCTGCTGGCGGGACGCTTGGTTCGACACCGCGCTCCCGGGCGGTATCCGCGTGATGGGGGTCTCCTACGACTCCTCCTCCGCGGTGGAGGACCGGCTGCCGGTGCCCCCGACCAACAAGAAGCGGCGTCTGCACAACGGGATCGTCGCTCTCGAGCTCAGCCTCGCATATGATGCAGCCGGTGCGATGGGCGTCCGTGCCCCCCTGGGGGAGCAGATCGTGCCCCGTGGTCCCTGGGCTGGCTACTCCATCCAGGAGCTGGCGGAGATCATCCGCACCGGAGAGCTCGACGCCGATCTGGTGAGCACGATCAACTGGGTGCTGCACAGCTTCACCTGCGATCCGGACACACTACCGATGCCCGATGTTCCCCCCGAGGACACCGGCACCTCCACCGGCGACACCGGTGGGGTGTTTGACTCGGGGCTGTGGGACACCGACGACGGCTCCGGCGGCGACGACGGCTCCGGCAGC
>DRPG01000049.1 GCA_011376105.1 Deltaproteobacteria bacterium | reverse complement strand
GCCCCGAACGCCCCGCCCAGCCGCGCCCGCGCTACCCCGGAAGCCCCGCCCAGCCGGGCCCGCACCACCCCGGGTGCCCCGCTGAGCCGGGCCCGCAGCCCCCCCGGAAGCCCCGCCCAGCCGTGCCCGCGCCCCCCCGGAAGCCCCGCCCAGCCGCGCCCGCAGCGCCCCGAACGCCCCGCCCAGCCGGGCCTGCGGACTCAGCTCGTCTTGTCTCGTCTCAGCTCAGCTCGATAGACCTCCGGCACATAGCTCTGGATCCGTCGGATCACAGCCTCCTCGTCGTCGGTGAGGAAGAGCAGCTCGTCGTAGATCCGGCCCCGGGCCACCTCCTGGAGCAGGGGCCATACGGGCCGGTGCTTCGTCCAGTGCTCGCGCCCGAACAGGATCATCGGTGAGCGGGAGCCAAAGGAGGCGTAGTGGTTCTGGGCGGCGTCCTGGAAGATCTCCTGGGTGGTGCCCGCGCTGCCCTTGGCGAAGATCACGCCGTGCTGGGCGATGGCGAGCAAGCCCTCCTCCCGTAGGCTGTTGGCGAAGTACTTGGCGATCTTCGTCGCGAAGGGAGTGGGGGGCTCGTGGCCGTACAGCCAGGTGGGGATCCCGATGCTCTGGTGCTCGATCCGCTCGGGCATCCACCGCTGACGCACCCGCCAGGCCCGCGCCAGCCAGTCGGGATCCTGGTGCTCTTCACCGTGTGCCGCACCATCGGGGCGCGGGCTGAGGATCTCGATCGCGGCCTCGAGCTGGTCGTCGCTGAAGTGGGCGAACCAGGCGCCGAGGTGGGTGGCCTCCATCGCGCCGGGGCCTCCACCTGAGATCATCAGGTAGCCGAGGCGGGTCAGGGCTCGCGAGATCCTTGCGATCGCGTGGTATTCGGGCTCGGAGCGCTCCATCGCGTGGCCCCCCATGATCGCCACCACCCGCTCGTCCCGGATCTGCTCGCGCAGCGCGTCGGTGATCGCATGATCGTGGAGGCACCGGGCGAGGGAGGCGTCGATGGCGGAGGGGGACGGCCCGCCCTGCTCGAGGTAGTGCTGATATACGCGGTGATCGTAGGTGTGCTCGGGCCCGTCCTCGAGCCCAGCGAAGAGCTCCTCGGGGGTGTACAGGTGGGCCCGGTGGAGTGGGAACGGGAACCGCGGGGAGGGGCAGATCACCAGGGCGCCGGTCTCGACGAGGTGTGCTGCGGCGAGGGGGGACAGCTCACACCCGAGGAACAGCGAGCCGGCGAAGCGCTCCACCTCGAGGGCAGGCTCGTGCAGCAGGCTCAGCGCCTGGCACGCGGCGGGCTCGCGCTTGGATCCCCGGGCGAGCCAGGCGTGGAATGCGTCGAGGCTGTCGATCTCCAGCACGGTGGCTCCTCCGCGACGTGGTCGGTGCGTGGCCTCCTCAGACCGCGGTCTCGGGGCCCAGCCTACGGATCAGCTCGTCGAGCACGCGATGCACTGGTTGCCCGTAGGTGCGGACCTGAGCCTCCAGCACCGCACGGGCGGAGGCGTCGTCGACCTCGGTGAGGGCGGTCGGCAGCAGGCCCAGGACCGGCAGGGTGTCGACCCGGCCCATGACGAAGGCCAGGCCCGCGGCCTCGTCGCTCAGCAGATCGACGATCAGCAGGCCCGCACGCTCTAGGGCCTCGGCCGCGGTGTCGGTGTCGGTGGCCTCGATCACCTGCCAGCCGAGATCCCGCAGGGGCTCCACCACCCCCCGGGCTGAGCCGAGGACCACCGCCGGCGCGTTGGGGTGGCCCACGCTGCTAGCGCGCTCGTGCAGCCGCTTGCGGTTCGGGGGGGTGGGCATCACCCCCCGCATGGCGAGCAGCGACGCCTTAGCCCCGTCGATGGTGATCCCGAGGACGGGCACCTGGGACAGGGGGGCGAGGCTGGCGATCTGGATCATCTCGGACCACGGATCGGAGTGCGACAGGCCCAGATCCACCACCACCGCGGACGGCACCAGGGCCTCGGCCGCGTCGGTGGCGGTCGCAGCGGAGTCCACGGTGACCACGTGGATCCCCCGGGCCCCGAGGCTCGCCTCCACCCGCCCCCGCACCCGGGGATCGTCAGCGATGAGCAGCACCCGACCCCGCCCCACCCGGGTGCGGGTGCGGACCAGGCGCTCGATCTTCACGTCATCGATCGCGGCGGGCAGCTGGATGGTGAAGGTGGTGCCCTTGCCCTGGGTGCTCTCCACCGACAGCTCCCCGTTCATCAGCTTGGCCAGCTCGTGGCCCACCGCCGCTGAGAGCATGGGGCCCTCCTGCTGCCCAGAGAAGGGGGAGAAGAGGCTCTTGAGCTCCCCCTTGGGGATCCCCGCCCCGGTGTCCCGCACCGTGATCTGGATCGGCGGGCCCTGACCCTCGGAGCTGCTCGCCGTCACCTCGATGGTGCCCCGGGTGGTGGACAGGGCCGCGTTGCTCACCAGGGTGAGCAGGATCTGCCGCAGCCGGCGTCGATCAGCCCGGGCGGCCTCGAGGGGGGCGAGGATCCGAGCAGACAGGGCCACATCCACCGGGACCAGGGGGCGCATGGTGTTGATCACCTCGTGGATCAGCTCCTCGACGTCGACGGGCACCAGGTACAGGGACAGCTTGCCTGCGTCGAGGTTGGCCTGATCATGGATCCGCTCGACCACCTCCAGCACCTGATCGGTGGCGATCCGGACCCGGCCCAGATCGCGGAAGGCCTCCGGCGCCTGCTCTTGGGCCTCCTCCTCCAGCAGCTCCAGGTAGCCCCGCATCGAGGCCAGGGGGGTGCGCAGCTCGTGGGCCAGCCCGGCGAGGAACCGCTGCTTGGCGATGTCCTTGGCCTCGGCGCGATCCCGCTCGTCCACCAGGGTTTGGTGGACCCGTCGCTTCCGTGCAGCCGAGAGCTGATCCTCGGTGACGTCCCGCAGCAGGTGGAGCACCAGCTCCTGCTCGGGGAGCATGATCGAGGCGACCTCAAGCCGGATCGCACGATCCTGGGCGTCGGCGCCGTCGTGTTGCCAGGCCAGCCCCACCAGCTCGCCATAGGCGGTGGCGCGCACGACCTGATCGCCTGCGTTGGCCTCGTGGATCTGGGGCAGGAAGCGCTCGATGGGCTGTCCCTTCAGCGCATCGGGGGACAGCCCCAGGATCCGACCTGCGGTGGCGTTGGCCTCGACGATGGTGCCGTCTTGCTCGAGCAGCACCCCCTCGGTCAGGGCGGCCATCGCGTCCTGATAGCGACGCAGGTCCTGGACCTGGAGCTCGAGCTGCTCCAGCGCGTGTCGGGTGGCGGTGGCGACGTCGCCGGCGCGCCCGGCCAGCGCTCCGAGCATGCCGAGGGCCACCGGCGACAGATCCGCGAGCCAGATCACTGCGTTGGTGGTATGGCTCGCGATCAGGCCGTCGAGATCGAGACCCAGCTCGCGGAAGGTGATGTCCACCGCCCAGGCGGTCAGGGCGAACACGAGGCCGACGCTGGCCCCCAGCGCCGAGGCGCGCTTGGCCTCAGGCCCCATCGGTGTGCCCCCGGGGCAGCAGCGACGCACCCGGCTCCAGGTGGAGCCCGTTGGCGAACGCCCCTCCTGGCACCGCGCGTCGGCCGGGGGCCTGGACCTCGACCAGCTGCAGCGCGCCCTCTCCGCAGGCGACGATCAGTGGATCGAGGGACAATAGGGTGCCCGGGGGCCCGCTGCCCTCGGCGAGGCGCACCGACCTGAGCTTCAACGGACCTCCTCCCCAGGGGATCCAGCCCCCGGGCCACGGCGTCATGGCGCGCACCCGACGGTGTAGCACGGCTGCAGGCTCAGCCCAGTCGACCTGGCCGTCGGCCCGATCGATCTTGGGGGCCCAGGTGATCCCCACCTCGGGCTGGGGGGTGGGCTCGATCCGCCCCAGCAGCTCCAGGGTGCGCACCGCGACGGAGGCCGAGCGCTCGGACAGCCGATCGTGCAGCTCGCCCGCGGTCTCCTCAGCGCCGATCGGGATCTCCTCGCGGACATAGACCGGCCCTGTGTCGAGGGTGGGCTCCATGCGCTGGGTGCAGACGCCGGTGATCGCATCACCGGCGAGGATCGCGTGTTGGATCGGAGCTGCGCCGCGCCACCGTGGCAGGAGCGAGGCGTGCACGTTGACGCAGCCGTGGCGCGGTGCGTCCAGCAGGCGCTCGGGCAGGATCCGCCCATAGGCGATCACCACGCCCACGTCGGCCTGTAGGTCGACGTAGCGCTCGGGGAACGGCCCGCTGCGCAGGGCCCTGGGCTGGGCCAGGGGCAGGGACAGCTCAGCGGCCCGGGCGGCCACGGGGGGCGCCTTGAGCTTCTGGCCCCGCCCCACCTTGCGATCGGGCTGGGTCACCACCAGGACGATCTCGTGTCCGGCCTCGACCAGGGCGTCGAGGGTCGGGACCGCAAACCGGGGAGTCCCCATGAAGATGATCCGCATGGGCGGCGCTTTAACCGCCTGCCGGATCAAGTCGATCGTCGGATCCGGACGGGGTGAGGACGAAGCTACCCCCCAGGCGCAGGGCAGCGCCTCGCTGGACGCCGTCGACGGCGTGGACCCCGATCTCGATCCTCGAGCCCCCCACGGTGGCGGAGCGGGAGGCGGGCATGCTGTGTTTCAGGGTGTCTGCCACGGTGGAGATCAGCGCGGCCTGGGTCAGAGCAGCCAGCGGATCGGCCCAGGCCGCCCCCTCCGACGCCCCCACCACCTCGGCGGAGGTCGCGGCCATCTGAGCGACCCCCTGCTCGATCGACAGCTCCCCGATCACCTGGACGTCGCGCCACCAGCCGGGGGGGGACAGCCGCCACAGCCGGACGCCGAGGGTGAAGGTGTCGTCCTCGAGGCTGAGCGCCGTGGGCTCGGGCACGAGCTGCAGGCTGGACTGGGCCCCGGCGAGGAAGGCCTGGCGGCGGGCGAGGGAGAGCAGCGACGTGGAGGCGATCTCGAGCTGCCAGTCCTCTGCGATCATCGCGGGCCGGGCCCGGGGGCCCGACAGGGTGCCCGGCTCGATCGCTTGGGTGAGCAGATCGACCTGGATGCCGGCTCCGACGGAGGCGAGCCGGAGCTCCAGCAGGGGCAGCTGATCGCTGCTCAGGGTGGTGATCGGGGTCGGCTCGGCATCCACCAGGGAGGCCTCGGCCCAGGAGCGGACCTGATCCTCGGCGAGCTTGGTGACCGCCTTGGGCAGGTTCTTGAGATCGAGCTCCACCTTGCGCACGGCCCGGGGTCGGGCCGCGAGCACCCACCCCGACGCATCCCTCGGGGTGGTGATCTCCACGATCACCACCGCATCGACCTCCAGGGGCACTGAGCCCCTCCCCAGGATCCCCGCGACGTAGCGGACGGGGCCAGCGAGGTGCACGGAGGTACGCACACAGGTCTCGCATGCCCGGGCCGCCGCGAGCTCGACGGTCTCGATCTTCAGCTCGGGGGACAGGGTGATCCCCCCCCCGAGATCCAGGATCCCCTTCAGGGTGCCGCGCTGCCGCAGCCCCTGGCTCACCAGCTGATCCACCAGGCCCGGGGAGAGGGTGAGGATCGCGTCGGGTTGCCAGCCCTCACCGGGGGGCGTGGGCTCGGCGGTGGCCCGGCGCTTCGCCGCCTCGAAGGCGGAGGCGATCTGGGGATCAAGCTCGGTCTGGCCGGTGCAGCCGTGGCTTAGGGCGAGCAGCAGCCCAGCTCCCGCAGAGATCAGGGATCGTTGCATGGGGTCAGGGTAGCAGCTTCCGCCCCCCGGGGGAGGGTGACCCGAGACACGGTGCCGCCCCCCTCCCGGGCCACAGCGACGACCTCACCTCCGTGGTGGTGCACGATCTCCCGCACCCCCTCCAGCCGGCGGGTGATCCGGCGGGCCACCGGGTGGCACCCCACGGCGACGGGGCCCGTCAGCAGCGAGAGCCACAGCAGCGCCGCCCCCGGGCATGCGTCGGGTGCGCTGCGGCCGGGATCCGGTGGTGCTCGGGCAGCGCGATCCGTCGCCCGCTGATCGGGGGCCGCGTCCACGGACCGGGGCGCCTCGTCGGCGCGCTCCAGCACCGCCCGGGGATCGACGAGGCGGCCCTCGTGGAGCTCGCGTAGGGCGTGGAGCTCGCGTAGGGCGTGGAGCTCGCGTAGGGCGTGGAGCTCGCGTAGGGCGTGGAGCTCGCGTAGGGCGTGGAGCTCGCGTAGGGCGTGGAGCTCGCGTAG
Source organism: Deltaproteobacteria bacterium (assembly GCA_011376105.1). Taxonomy (GTDB): domain Bacteria; phylum Myxococcota_A; class UBA796; order UBA796; genus DRPG01. Next base: position 6 of record DRPG01000049.1, on the reverse strand, counting down.
GGCGTG
>DRPG01000048.1 GCA_011376105.1 Deltaproteobacteria bacterium | reverse complement strand
CGCCACAGCTCGGCGTCGGGTGGGGTGGGGGAGGGCAGGTGCGCCTCCACCGGTACGTTGCAGAAGGTGCAGCGCTCGTTGCACGCCATCGTGAGCCTCAGCAGGCCCTTGGTGTGGTGGGAGGCTTCACGCGCCATGGCGTGAGCATACCCGGTGGCCCCAGGCACACAGCACACAGCACACAGCACACAGCACACAGCACCGGGTGCCCGGGGCGGTGCTCCCAGGCGCATAGCGCACAGCGGGCAGCGCCCGGCACCCCCGGTAGGTGGGCGCCCCCAAGCTGGGCCCTCCCGGGCGACGATGGGTCGCTCGTCTGGCCGGCTGGAGCGCTCTTGGCCGGCTGGAGCGCTCTTGGCCGGCTGGAGCGCTCTTGGCCGGCTGGAGCGCCCTGCCTGGCCGGCTGGAGCGCCCTGCCTGGCCGCTGTGGCGCCCTGCCTGGCCGCTGTGGCGCCCTGCCTGGCCGCTGTGGCGCCCTGCCTGGCCGGGGCCGGGGCCGGGGCCCTGGCTGGCCGCTGTAGCGCCCTGCCTGGCCGAGGCCCTCCTAGCCGAGGCCGGGGCCCTCGAGGGGGGCGATGGGCAGCGGACCCGCATCGGCCACCAGCGCGTCGTGCAGCGCCCTGAGCTCGCTGATCAGGCGTCGTCCTGATCCCGTGGGCTCCCCCTGGGTCTCGAGGATCCGCAGGCCCGCAGCGTTCGAGGCCAGCACCGCGGCGCGTCGGGGGGCGAGGCGCTCGGCTCTGATCGGATCGGGGCCGGACGCCAGTCCCTGGTGCAGGGCGGCGACCGCTACGAAGGCATGGACCGCGAGCAACACCCCCGACAGCGGGCGCAGATCCGGCCGCACCGGAGAGGCCGTCCAGCAGGTGGCGCGGTTGTGGAGCAGGGGATCCAGCCAGCTCATGGCGTTGAGCTTGCTGTGCTGCCCCTCGTGGACGATCGCCTCCGCGAGGACCAGGGGATCGGGGTGCAGGGTGAGGTAGGCCAGACCTGGGGCCTCTCGGTAGGAGGCAGAGAGGTGTCGCCGGGGCTCGAACCCTACCGGCAGCAGGCGCGACAGCACGTCCGGGAGCTGGGCCGACCAGGCCGGCAGGCCCCGCTGGATCAGGTGCAGCGCGGCCTGCAGCGTCGCGATCCAGGCCTCGATCGGGCGATCGGCCAGATCCAAGGCGTTGCCCGCCTTGTCGGGGTGCGCCTCCAGCCCCGCGAGGGGGAAGGTGTCAGCGGTGGCGAGGTGGACGCCATGGCTGAGCGGGTGGGTGGTGCGGCGGGGCCCCAGCTCAGCGAGGCGGACCAGCGCGCCGTCGGCGAGGCGGACGGTCACGCCCCCGGGATCGACACACAGCCCCCGGGCCGGTGGCTCGAAGCACCAGGTGTCAGCGCCGTCGGTCAGCGCCTGGACGGGACGATCCCACAGCAGCGCCTCAGGGAGCCGCCCGAGACGGACGAGCAGGCTGGGGACCGCGCGTTCAAGGATCAGCTCGGTCTCGCAGGCCCTGGAGAGGCTGCACAGCAGCAGCGGGAGCACGTCCGGGGCTCCGACGGCGCTCAGCAGCCGCGCCGGGTCCCGCCGGGCGAGCTCGGTCAGCACCCGAGCCAGGCCCTCGACCCCTCGAACGGCGCGGGGGAGGGTGAGCAGGTGCCGCAGCGCCAGCAGCCGGACCTTGTGGACGATCCGAGCCTGGGTGCGATCTCCAGGGGAGGGCAGGGTCAGGAAGCACGTCTGCACCGCTGCGATCTATCCGATCATGGTACAGGACAGCGCGTGAACGAGCCGAGCCAACCCCGGACGCTCCGCCTGATCGCGTCGGCCCAGGCCCGCAGGGACAGCATGCTGAAGCCTGTCCGCTGGCCCCCGCTGCCGGATCCTCCGATCGAGGCGCTGATCGAGGGCTGGCGCCGCCGAGCGCCGGAGGTGCACCGCGTCACCGTGTCCGGTGGAGAGCCCACTACCCGGGCGGATCTGCCGGAGCTGATCGCGGCCCTGGCGGCGGACGGGGCCCCCGGGCTCGGCCTGGCCACCGATGGTCTAGCGCTGGTCCGAGCCGCTGCGATCCAGCCCCTGGTGGACGCGGGTCTGGTCCGGGCCTGTCTGGCGCTCCACTGCGGCGCCTCGGACGCCCACGACTGGCTGGTGGGCCTGCCCGGTGCCGCGGCCCGGGTCCGTCGGGCCGTCCGGGCGTGTCGATCGGTGGGCCTGCGGGTGACGATCGAGGCCACGGTGACGCGGTGCACCGCTCCGCTGCTGCCTGAGTCGGTGGTGGTGTTCGCGGCGCTCGGGGCCCACGAGATCCACCTACAGCCGCTGTGTCTCGGGCCTGCGAACCACGCCCACGCGGTGACCCTCGCCCCCCGCCTCGGGCAGCTCCCCGTGCTGCTGGAGGCGGCGGTGCGACGTGGAGAGCGGCTCGGGGTGCCGGTGCGGCTACAGGGCTTCCCGTCCTGTGCAGCCCCCGGAGCACCCGATGCGATCGAGCATGAGATCCGGGGCGGGCCCGGGGGCGCGGACTGGGCGCCGGTGGTGGCGCGTCCTGCCCGAGGGGGCCCTGGCCTGGCGTGCTGCTCTGGCTGTCCTCCGTCATGCCCTAGGATCGCAGCGGAATATGTCGAGGTGTTCGGCTGGGCTGAGCTGAACGCCAGGGGATCGTCGGGGGAGCCTCCCCCACCCGTGGTGTCGCCGGGGGCTTCGGTGCCCCCACCGGGTCCCCGGCGGCGCTGGCGCCCAGCGGTCGACGCCCGGATCGCCCGAGCCCGGGCGAGGGACGGTGGGCCCCCCCCCCGACCGGCCCCGGGGCCCTCCGTCGACGTGCTCGAGGTCGAGGTCACACCCGACGCGACCTCCCGGCTCGTGCGCCAGCGGCTGGTGTGGGCCTCGGCTGAGCGTCCTGGGCTGCTGCGGCTGGTGGGCCTCGCCCAGCACCCCCGGGCGCTCGCGCTACTGGCCGAGATCCGGCTGCTGCACACCGCGGCCGAGCTGGTGGGGGGCGCCGGCACGCTGGCCGGGCGCCCAGATGGGGCGCTGGCGGTCCTCGCCCACCTCCAGCGGGTGATCGTGCCCCTCGAGCCGCCCCCGGAGGCGACGGAGGCGTCAGGCGGGCTGGAGCCCCGGGCCTGGGTGGCGGCCCGGGCCTGGGCCCTCCGCCTGGAGTCGCTGGGGATCGAGGTCGAGCTGTCCGGACGGATCGACGGGATCGGGGCGGCGGGGCGCTTCCTCAGGGCCTGGGAGCGGGGCCTGCTGCCGGGAACGCCCCGGCTGCACCTCGCCACCACCGGGACCTGGGCTGAGCTGGTCGCGCTGGCCCGGGTGGATCACCCCGCGGTGCGATCCCTGCTCCCGGCCTGCCTCGGAGGCTCAGGGCTCAGCCGCTGGGCGCGCCTCGACGAGCGGGGACGCACGGTGGGGGCCCGGTGCCCGTGTGGCTCGCCGAGCTGTCCCGGGCCCAGGCCCCGGTGGGGCGCCTAGAGCCCGGGCTCAGGGCCTCGGGAGCGGCTGCAGCGCGTCGACCGGCCAGAGCTCAGCGTAGCGCTCGTACACACCGGTGCACAGCTCCTGCACCGCGCAGCCCCCACAGCTGGCGACGTGGGCTCGCCTGCGGGCCGGGGTCCAGGAGTAGATCCCGTCGAGCACCACCTTGTCGCCCTGCTGGCCCCACTCGACGGTGACCCTCGGGTCCCAGTGCAGATCGTTGGACAGCATGCGGTGCTCCCCCAGCAGACACATCGGCACCCCGAAGAAGCGGACCACGGTGTCGCGTGCCCGCTCGGGCACCCGGGGCAGGATCCGGGCCAGGGTGTCCAGCGGGACCGCCAGCGCCTCGTAGGCATCCAGCGCCGCACCCTCAGGGGTGGTGTTGCTCACGATCAGCAGAGCGGCACCGAGATCGTGGGCCAGGGCCGCGGTCTCGGGCAGCCGCTGCACGTTGTGGCGGGTGATCACCGTGTTGATGTACACCCCGGTGCCTCCGCCGGTGCCTCCGCCGGTGCTGCTGTCCCGGGCGAGGCGGATCGCGGCAGTGACCTGCTCGAAGCTCCCGGGGCGCCGGGTCATCGCGTCGTGGGTGGCGGCGTCGGGGCCGTGTAGCGAGAACAGCGCCTCGTCGAGCAGGGGCAGGGCCCGTCGAGCGAAGTCGGGCCGGGACAGCATCGTGCCGATGGTGCCCACCGAGGTGCGCATCCCGAGCTTCTTCGCCAGCCGCAGGATGTCGACGAACCGGGGATGGATCGTGGGCTCTCCGCCGGTGAGGTGCACCGCCCGCACGCCCCGGGCCGCGTGGGTGCGCAGCACCGTGGCGACCCGCCCCCAGGTCACCGGGAGCCGGCGAAACGACGCCATCCGGTGCTCCTCCGAGCAGAATAGGCACCGCTCCGGGCAGGTGTAGGTCACGTGCAGCTCGAGCCGCTCCATGCGCTGCCCCGCGGGCCCGATCCATGGCTCGGTCATGCGATCCCGCTCAGCCGGGCCCTGCGGGCGGCGAGCCAGGGGCGGTACAGCCTCCTGCACAGCTCGGTCAGCAGCCGATCCACCGCCTGGGTCGACGCCCAGATCCGCTCGGGCAGGACCTCGGCCAGCATGGCGTTGATCCGGGAGGCGTGTTGCTGCAGCGTGGCCTGGGTGGGGGGATCGTCGAGGGTACCCACCTGGGTGCGGCCCCTCAGGCCGTCCAGCTGGCCCGACAGCCCCACGTTGGATGGATGGATCGAGCCATCGGCGTCGACCACCACGCCGGTGTTGAAGAACGGCGTGGGGGCCCGGGTGAACAGGTTGCGCAGGTGCAGGCGCTCGCCTGAGGCCCAGGCCGCCCGGAGTTGTAGCTCGATCCGGGCCAGGCCCACCTCCAGCGCCTCCAGCTGCTCGGGCCTCCAGGGCAGGTAGTAGCCAGGAAGCAGGTTAAATCTATAGAACCCAAGAGAGCGGAGGTGGGCGAGGTTCTCGGCGGCGGCGGCGGCGGTGGCGGGTGCGATGACCTGGGTCACCCCCACCCGGGGGGTGCGCAGCAGCTGGGGGAGCAAGGACAGCACGTGGTCATAGGCATCCGCCACCCCCGGCAGCGCGCGGCGATGGCGGCGGTGCGCTCTAGGGCCCCCATCGAGGCTCAGGGTCAGGATCGCCTTGGGGTGGCTGCCCAGCCGCTGCAGCCAGGCCCGATCGAGGCCCAGCCCGTTGGTCGACAGCTGGATCCAGCGCACCCGGGGCCGGTGACGCCCCTCGTCGAGCACGGCCCGCACAACGTCGGGGACCAGCAGCGGCTCTCCACCGAACAGCTTGATCGTGCCACCGCCGTAGCGCTCGTCGAACAGGGCCACTGCGGCCCGGGCCTGCTCGACCGTCAGCGAGGGCCAGCCCTCCTTGGCGGTGGGACAGTAGCTACAGCGCAGGTTGCAGGCCCGCGTGACCGTCAGGATCAGCTGGCTGCTACCACTGGCCGTGGGAGCCATGGGAGCCGTGGGAGCCATGGGAGCCGTGGGAGCCATGGGAGCCGTGGGAGCAGTGCCCCGCCATCAGCACCGCATCGTTGGCCTGATCCGCGAGCATGCGATCGAGCTGTCGGGTCAGCGCCTCACTGCCGGTGCCCGCCGAGGAGGCCGCCTCGGCCTCAGCCGGGGTCAAGAACCCGATCGGCTCGCGGGAGAGGCTCGGCAGCAGGTTGGATCGGTCCTTGGTTCCCACGGCGATCTCCTGTTCAGGGCACTCTATCTCGTCTGTGGAGGCTGCGTGTCCCGGCTGCGCGGGCGCTCGATCACCCAGCGGCGGAAGATCCCCTCGAGGGAGCCGTCGGCGTCGGCCGCCAGGCGCGAGAACAGGGCCCGGGAGATCGCCATGTGCTCTTGGCACTTCGGGGTGTTGGGCCGCTGCCCAAACAGATCGCCGCTGTGCATGTAGTTGTGCAGCGGGCGGACACCACAGTACGGCGCGTTGTAGCAGTCGGAGCACCCCGGGAGGCTGTCGAGCAGCGAGGCCACCGCGATCGCACGGACGGTCGGATGTTGCACGATCTCCTCGAAGGAGCTGCGCTCGACGTGCCCAATGGCGAACAGATCATCGCCCATCGCCGCGATCATCCGCCCCTCGTCGCTCGGGTAGATGGTGCCGTCGTGGGCATAGGCGAGCTGGCCCGTGCCGCTGCCCACCGGGGAGCGGATGTCCACGAAGTTGGGATCGTCGGGGGTGAGGATCTTCTTCAGGAAGGTGGCGGCGGTCCCCTCGATGATCTGCTCCCCCGCGAGGTTCAGCTCGATCACGTGATCGAGCAGCGCCTCGTAGGTGGCGCTGAAGGCCTGGGGCGTGTAGCCGATGGTCTGCCAGGTCTTGCGGGCGAAGCCAAACGGGTTGAGCGGTCGAAAGTGGATGCTTCGGATCCCCAGCTGTAGGTACAGCTCGACGCACTCCCGCCAGCGGGGGAGGGTCTTGCTGGTGACGGTCATCAGCGCGTCTACATGCCACAGGTCGGGATCGCGGCCCAGCTCGACGTAGCGGCGGTTGAAGTAGGCGATCCACTTCATCACCTCGGACCAGGCGTTGCCTGCGCCCCGGCCCGCCCACAGCCGGTTCCAGTTGTGGAGATCCTCGGGGCCGTCGAGGCTGGTGCAGACCAACACGTCGTTGGCGATCAGCCACTCGGCCTTGCCCTCGTCCATCGCGGTGAGGTTGGTGACCACGCTGTGCACGAGCTCCTTGCCCTCGTGCCGGTTCTTCTCCCGGCTGTACTCGACGATGAATTTGATCACGTCGAAGTTGATCGTCGGCTCCCCCCCCTGGAACTCGAAGTTGAGGTGCCGCGACGGGGTCTGCATCGCGAAGTCGACCACCGACTTGGCCGTCGCCAGCGACATGTCGGTCTCGATCCGGGACAGGTCCGCCCGGGAGGCGTGGCAGTAGCGGCAGCTCTGGTTGCAGCGCAGGGTGGTGATCACCGCGTGCAGGTGGGGCCCGTTGCCCAGGAAGGCCCGCTTGCGGCGGATCCGCTGGGCCAGCCCGTTGACGTCGAGGCCCCGCCGGAGGAACCCCTGCCGCTGCAGCGTGGCCCGCTGTGGATGATCGGGGCTCAGGGTGTCGCTTAGGAAGGCGCGGAAGTCGGGCTCGGACAGGAAGCTGAACTCCCCTGCGTCGTTGGTGAGCAGGACACGATCGCCTATCCGGGCCCAGCGGAAGAAGCCTAGCGCCTCGGGGACCACCGGCAGGGCCCGGGCGGTGACGGTGGTGCGCATCAGCTCGGCTCCGTGGCGCGCCCAAGGACGACGGTCTCGTACAGGGCGTGGTTGCAGAACGCGTCGATCAGCACGTCGGAGACGCGTGCGTCGATCTCGCTGATCTGGACCTCGGTGTGATCATCGCCCACGATCACCGCGAAGGTGGCCAGGTGGTGGTAGGCCGCTACGGCGGACTCGATCGCTGCCGGTGCGTACAGGGATCGATCGAAGGAGATGTGCTCACCCACCCGTGCCCTCCGGATCGGCGGAGGTGGGCTCGGTGCGCCAGGGCACGGAGATCTCGAGCTCGTCTTCTTCGAGCTCCTCAGCGTCGAGCTCAGCCAGCAGCGCGTCGATGCTGGACTGGGTGTCGTCGGTGAACAAGGCCCGGGCCAGGGTGTACTCCCGCAGCGCCCGGGTGGACGCCCCCACCCGCTGGCGCAGCACCTGGTTGAGGAGCTCGTTGGCAAACTCCCCGGCCAGCGCCTCGAGGGTGCCTCGCTCCACCCGATCCACGTCCTTGGGCTTGAGCCGCACCTCGACCTGGCGATCAGCGGGCCGCGTCAGGAAGATCCAGGCGCGATCGACGAACAGATAGGCCGCGCCATAGATCGCGTCCCGGGGGTACAGCTCCTCGTCGAGCACGAACGAGACCCTGCGCTCATCGAGCGTGATCGTGAGCTCCTCGGGGATGTCTCCGGCGGGCTCTAGCTCGGAGGGGGGCTCGGGGGCGGTCACAGCCCCTCCGGGCCATAGCGGGCCACGCGCTGGCTGTGCTCGAGCAGCCCCGACAGCGTGCCCAGATCGGCGTCCCGCCGGATCTCGTTGGCCCGGATCCGCCGGGCGAGGGCTGAGAGCGCCTGGCCCATGGACGCATCGGTGGCCTTGTCGCCTCGACCGCCGTCCATCAAGATCAGATCCACCAGCACGGTGGAGGCGACCCCTCGGCCCTGGCCTCCGTGGGCACACAGGTGCACCTCAGTGGGCCGATGATCGGGGTGGACGAGGGTGAGCACCGCGGCCCCCCGCCGCACCGGCGACAGCGACGCGATCGACCAGCCCCCGGCCAGCCCGGCGCCCGGCCCCAGGGGCGCGAGCAACCACCACGGCGCCCGGGTACCCCAGGGATCGGGGGGGGATCGATGTCGCTCTGCGGCGGCGGGCCCGGACGCCACCACCGCGGCTCCGATCACCAGACCCTGCACCACACCTCGCCGACTGGGGCGCTCCATCCTGACCTCGCAGTGGCGGGATCTTACCCGATGTGCTCACGCAGGGCCCTGGATCCACCGAACGAGACCCGTCAGCGCGCGATCCCCGGTACACTGGTGGCTCGCTGCTGCCCAGAGGAGATCCGTGGGGACCACACCACCCACCGGGCAGGCACCCGACGGGCTGGAGCGCGAGCGGATCGCCAACCGCCGCAAGCACTGGGTCCGGTTGGTCACCGCCTGCAACAGCCGCTGCCTGTTCTGTCTAGACTCAGACACTCCCCGCAACGTGTTCCTCCCCCTCGAGCAGATCTATGCCGAGCTGGAGCGGGGGCGCCGTGAGCACCAGGCCGACAAGGTGATCCTGTCAGGGGGGGAGGCGAGCCTACACCCTGGGTTCTTCGAGGTGATCCGCGAGGCACGGGCTCTGGGGTACGAGCGGGTCCAGTGCGTGACCAACGGCTGGATGTACGCAGAGCGGAGCTTCTACACCGCAGCCGTCGGCGCGGGGCTCGGGGAGCTGACCTTCAGCCTGCACGGCCACACCGCCGCGCTGCACGACGAGTTGACCCAGACGCCTGGTGCGTTTCAGCGGATCTGCAAGGCGATCCTCCGGGCGGTGCGGGATCCGGCGATGATCACCAACATCGATGTGGTGATCAACGGCATGAACATCGCCTACATCGACAAGATCGTGGAGCTGGGGATCCGGATGGGGGTGCGGGAGTACGATCTGCTCCATGTGATCCCGCAGGCCAACGCCTACACCCACCGGGATCGCATGTTCTACGACGTGGCCGAGCACCTGCCGAGGTTACGGAAGGTGTTCCGCCTCGATCGGCTCCCGGGCTTCTATATCTGGACCAACCGGTTCCCGATCCCGTTCCTCGAGGGGCTTGAGGAGCTGATCCAGGATCCCCACAAGATGCTGGACGAGGTGCACGGCCGCCGCCACCAGGTGCGCCGCTACCTCGACGCGGGCATCCCCCTCGACTGTCGTGAGCCCGAGCGATGTCGTCACTGCTTCATCGAGCCGTTCTGTACCACGATGGATCGGGTGGTGGAGCGCCAGCACGATCACACCTGGCGGATCTGGTGGGTGGATCGTGCCCTCGACGATCCCCGCCCCGCGCCAGCCGGGATCGAGCAGCTGGGGGTGCGGGTGGAGGTAGCCTCGCAGCTCGACACCCTCGCTGCACGGACCGAGCTGGGGCTGTACGCCTGGATCGATACCCCGGGTCCGGTGTTGGAGCGACCCGGCCAGACTCTGGTGGCCGCCACCCCCGATCACCTCGAGGCCTGGATCGAGGGTCCTCACGCGCTGCTGATCCTGCTCACGGCGCAGACCGCGGCCTGGATGCTGGCCCACCGAGCGCGGCTGGCGGCGGCCCTCGAGCGGGTGCAGCTGCATCAGCCGAGCCACGAGACCCTGGCTGAGGCGAGGGCGTCGGACGTGCGCCAGCCTGCAGACTTCTTCACTCAGCTGGGGCTGCCGATCCGCACCAGCGGGCTGCCCGCCTGTATGGCGCCGGGGACTGTCCTGGTGGACGCCCCCGCCCTGTTGCCCGCAGCGCTGTTCGATCCCCTCACCGGGCGGATCGACACCCGGCAGCTGGCGCGCTTCCACGTCACCACCCGCTACCGGGGACGCAGCGTGCGCTGCGACGGCTGCCGGGTGTCACAGCGCTGCGACGGGATCCACATCAACCAGATCCGGGATCAGGGCCTACGCCAGGCCGTCCCCCTGATCCAGGGACCGTGGGCGGACGAGGCTGAGCGTCAGCTGCGCGCGCGCTGGCCCACGCCCAGGGCTTGTCTGGGTACGGGGCTTCGTCCCAAGCCGGTGGCCGCCAGTCTGCCGGGCTACCCCGAGCCCTCAGCGGTGGCCCCCGATCCCCTGGCGGTGATCGGCGCTCAGCGCCAGGCGTGGCGCGGGGCGAGGGCTGCGAGACAGAGGCAGGCAGCGCGGCCAGAGCCTGCGACCCGGCCTGGGCCGGAAAAGCGCTCCCCGTCGGCTGTGCGGCCGGCTCTGCCCCCGGACGAGCAGCGCTAGTGGCTAACCTCGGCTACCTCCAGCTCACCCGTGGATGCCTGCAGGATTGCCGGTTCTGCAGCAACCCCCCCTCGGGGATCGGCAGCAGCCCCGAGCAGCTCCGCGCCACGATCGACGAGCTGGTGGAGCTGGGCTACGACGGCGTGATCCTCACCGGCGGGGAGCCCACCCTGTCGCCCCTGCTGTTCCCCGCCCTCGAGTACGCGACCGAGCGCGGGCTACACAACCGGATGATCACCAACGGGCAGCTGCTGGCCGATCGTGTGTTCTTCGAGCGCTGTGTGGCTGCAGGGCTGCAGCACATCCACGTCTCGCTCCACAGCTACCGGCGCGAGGTCCACGACTTCATCACCCGCCACCGCGACGCCTGGCGCACCCTGGTGGACTGCCTGGCGCTGGTGCCCGAGGTGGGGATCACCTGTGACGTCAACACGGTGATCTGCACCTACAACGCCGATCACCTCCACGAGACGGTGGTCTGGTTGTGCGAGCGCTTCCCGTTCCTGCGCCACTTCGTGTGGAACAACATGGATCCGGATGGCAACCGGGCCGCTGAGAACCCCGACTGCATCGCACGTCACCGGGACTTTGTGCTCAGCCTGGAGCTGGCGATGACCTACCTGCAGGCCAGCGGGCGCACCTTCCGCGCCGAGCGGGTTCCGCTGTGCTTCATGCCGCGGTTCGCCGCTTCCTCCACCGAGACACGAAAGATCGTCAAGGAGGAGGAGCGGTGTGTGCAGTTCCTCGACTCCAAGGGGTTTGTTCGCCAGCAAGAGTTCCTCCACGGCAAGGGGGCGGCCTGTGAGGTGTGTCGGCTCGATCCGATCTGCGCGGGCCTGTTCTCGATGGCGAGGACCTTCGACGAGCGAGAGCTGTCCCCGATCTTTGCCGATCCCTGGCCGGTGGTGGCCGAGGTGCTGGGCCGCGAGCCCTCGCCGGAGCTCCGGGCGCGGATCGAGGCCCGCAGAGGGCGGCGCTCCCTCAGCGAGCAGCCCTCACAGCAGCAACGTCGGATCGCCAGGGAGCGGCCGCTGTAGCGGCCTCTCAGCGTACGTTTGGGCACTGCGGACGCGGCTGGGCGGGGCTCCCGGGGAGCGATGAGCCTCCACAGCCCTCTCTCTTGGTTCGGCTCGAGCCCCAGGCCCCCACCCCTTCAAAGTAGGGGCTCTATGAGTCGGGGTGGGCGTGTTGAGGGCCCCTACGAAGTGCCCCTTGGGTCGTCGAGCCTCACAGCGGCGGGGCGAGG
>DRPG01000047.1 GCA_011376105.1 Deltaproteobacteria bacterium | reverse complement strand
GTGCCTGCGGAAGGGCGAGCGCTGGGCATGGGTGGGCGGGCGGGAGGGGCTGGCGGAGGACCTCCGTGCAGGGACGAGGGCTGCAGACGCTGGGGGGACGAGGGCTGCAGACGCTGGGGGGACGAGGGCTGCAGACGCTGGGGGGACGAGGGCTGCAGACGCTGGGCGTACGACGCTTCGTCCCACCTCCCAGCGCCTCGTCGCCAGCCCCGGGAGCCCCGCCCCGCCGCCGTGAGGCTCGCTCGACGACCCAAGGGGCACTTCGTAGGGACCCTCAACACGCCCGCCCCGACTCATAGAGCCCCTACTATGAAGGGACTCATAGAGCCCCTACTATGAAGGGGTGGGGGCCCGGGTCTCGAGCCGAACCAAGAGAGAGGTCTGGTTGGTGGTGCTCACCACAATCACAGCCTTGGTGGGGGCCCGGGTCTCGAGCCGAACCAAGAGAGAGGGCTGTGGGGGCTCTCCGCTCCCCGGGAGCCCCGCCGAGCCACGTCCGCAGTGCCCAGACGCACGCCTGCACGCCTGAGAGGCCGCACGCACCACCCCGAAGATACGAGCGGAGCACGTAAAAAACAGCCGAAACCTAAGCGCGTACGACGTTCCACGGAGCGCCTGCGATCTCGTCTTCTGTGCCCCCACTGAGCTGATCGTTCAACACCCCTTCCACCCCTTCCACCCCTTCCCCACCGAGCTCAGGGCCCTCGACGCACCAGCCGCTTCCGTCCCTCCCGGAGCACCATCCCCCCGAGGAGCTTCACCGCGGGCAGTGCGTACCGCACGCCCCTGCGGACTCGTCGGGATCGCACCAGCCTCAGGGTGAGCTTGAACGGGGACCAGACGATCCTCACCGGCAGCAGAAGGATCCACTTGATCGTTTGCATGATCTCGCTCCAGGATCGTGGGTACGCACGCGCCGCATCAGGATTGCGTGATCTACACCGGGACGTGACCACAATCAGCCCTGCGGCGGTGATCTGTGGCGTTGCGAGCGCTAGCTCCGGGTGATTCCGGGATCAGGCCAGGGCGTCGTGAAGCCCCCGTAGCTCACGCCCCAGCATCGGAGCAGGGCTCGTTCCTGTGGCTCTGGACGAAGCCTCTAGCCCGAGCCCGCACGGCAGCAGCCACCTCGCGCTCTCCGGCTGCAGCGGCCACCTGACCCCAGATCGCCTCCAGCGTCGGCGCGCTGTAGGGACCCAGGACCTCCAGATCCCTTAGGGACACGCGGGCCAGCCGCATCCCCACGATCGTCCCAAGCACATCGTCGATGATGCCGCGGAGGCACTCGGAGGCCCGCACCTCGCGCTCGCGGGCTCCTGTGCCAGCACGGTGGCGGTGGCGCCCTCCCCGGGCACGTCCACCACCTCCCACTGTCCGATGAAGCCAGATCGCTCCGCCATGCCTGCTCATCTCTGGGCCGCAGCCCCAGCGAGCCCGTCACCCCACCCGCAGCGATCCCACCCGCAGCGATCCCACCCGCTCCGGCCTCACAGCGAACCTCACAGCCCTCAGCTCAGTGATGGCCCTGGGGGACACCGGGACGCCCCACCTGCCCCCAGCCAGTTACCCGGTCTGCTCACCCGCGCGGAGCTCACGAGCAGACCCGAGCCCGCGCGCTGGAGCTAGCGCATGCGCCCGAGCACCGTCGCCCACCCTGGCCCCACCACCCCCTGGCTGCTGTACTGGGTGGCGCGGGCGTGGATGTTCGTCTTCCGTTGGGACGTCGAGGGGGAGCCCCCCCAGCACCCCAAGGGAGTGGTCATCGCGGCCCCACACACCACCAACTGGGACCTGCCCCACATGCTCGCGGCGTCCTTCATCTTCCGGTTCCGGATCTCGTGGTTGGGCAAGGACAGCCTGTTTCGACCTCCCTATGGCTGGCTCATGCGGCTGCTGGGGGGTGTCCCGGTGGATCGATCTGCAGCGAGGGGCCTGGTCCAGCAGGCCTCAGACATGCTCGTCGAGGCGGATCAGCTGATGATCGCGGTGCCTCCGAGCGGCACCCGGAGCAAGCGGGATGCCTGGAAGAGCGGCTTCTACTGGATCGCCCACAGCGCCCAGGTGCCGGTGATCTGTGGCTACCTCGACTACGGTCGGCGCAGGGCGGCGCTGGGCTACAGCTTCGTGCCCACCGGAGACGTCGACGCAGACATGGAGAAGGTCCGCGCGTTCTACCGAGACGTCCGGGGCAAGTTCCCGGCCCTCGAGTCCACGATCCGCCTCAAGGAGGAGCGGATGCTCCCCGATCACGGCCAGCCCCCCTCAGAAGACGGAGACGACCCCGGGCCAGCGTAGAGAGATCCCGGAGAACGACCGAGGTGCATCCCCGGGCAGCACCCCCAGCTCGAAGCCGACGCTCCGGATCCCCAGCGAGCCCCCCACGGCCGGTGTGAGGGTGGCGGTGGAGATCAGGGCGAGCGGATCGTCGGGGCGTCCTTCGAGGCGGACGACGGAGAGCAGCGCCCCGAAGCCGTCGAGGCGGATCGCCCAGGGGCCCGTCCCCAGCCGGGCCCGGAGCCCCAGCCGTCCGTCCCCCCGCAGCGCATCGGAGGCCGAGAAGCGCGCGGCGCTCCAGCGCTGGGACAGCGGCGCGAGCAGGGTCGTCGAGAGCACGATCCGATCCCGGAGGGCGAGCTGAGCCCGGACGCCGGCTGAGAGGCCCCCGCTCGTGGTGTCGAGGCTGCACAGGGCGAGCTCCGCGGCCAGGGTCCCCCCCAGCGGGGGCATCCCCCGGGGCTCAGCCCCCCGAAGGGCCTCCAGGGCCTCGATCCGCCCCGCATACGCCAGCCCCTCCCGCCCCAGCCGGCGGCTGACGATCCCCACCACCTCACCGTCCCGATCCACCACCGGGCCCCCCGAGCTCCCCGGGTTGACGCCTGCGTCCAGCTGTAGGCTGATCGCCCCCAGGGCTGAGACCCGCCCCGAGGCCGCAGACCACCGCAGGGTGCCGGCGAAGAACCCACCCGGAGGATCCGAGCCCAGGGGGTGCCCCAGGGCCCACACCGTGGCCCCCAGCTCCGGAGGATCGGACGCCAGGGGCAGCCACCGTGCCCCCTCGACGACGGCCCCCGGTGTGATCAGCGCCAGATCGTGGCGGACGTCCACCCCGACGATCCGCCCCCCCGAGACGCCCCCTCCACGCTCCAGGATCCGGAGCCGCCCCCCGGAGGCCACGCAGTGGTACGCCGTCGCGATCATCCCGTCGGGATCGATCCGCGCCCCCGCACACGTCGTGCTGCCCTGCTGCAGGAGCACGACCGCGTCCAGCCAGCCGTCCACGTCCGCCGCCTGTGCCCATGCCGCCAACACCACACCGATCATCGGGGCATGGTACTTGGTGGGGACGAGCGGAGGAGCGACGCGGTGTCACTGCCGATCCTGATGTGGGTGTGGGCGGGCTGTTGCCTCCCTTCCTCGATCCCCGGGCTCGACGGCGCCGATCCACCACCACCGGCGCCGCCGGCGCCCCCGCCACCGGCGCCCGCCCCCCCCACCGAGGCCCGCTATGCAGCCTCCCACGTGCTGATCGCCTCCGACGGCGCCCCCGAGCCACCGGCCACCCCCCGCTCCGAGGCCGAGGCCAAGCGCCTCGCCGACGAGGTGTGGGAGCGCCTGGAGGCCGGCGAGGAGCTGGAGGCGCTCGCCCGGGAGCTCTCGGATGCACCCTCCGCGCCGAGGGGAGGGCGGATCGGGGTCTACCAGACCGGCACCATGATGCCCGCGTTCGAGGCCGCGGTGGCCGGGGTCGAGCCCGGCGCCCATACCCGGCCGTTCCACACCCCGTTCGGCTGGCACGTCGCCCGGCGCGACGCGGTGATCGAGGCTGAGGCCCGCCACCTGCTGATCTCATGGCGGGGGGCGTCGAGGAGCACCAGCACCCGGAGCAAAGCCCAGGCCCTAGAGCGGATCGAGGCCGCCCGGGCGCGGCTGGAGGCCGGCGAGGAGCTGGAGGCGCTCGCCCGGGAGCTGTCCGAGGACGCCACCGCCCCACAGGGGGGGGCGCTCGGCCTGATCGCACCCGGCCAGCTGTTTCCGTCCTTCGAGGACGCGCTGTTCGCCCTCGATCCAGGCGAGCACAGCGACGTGGTCGAGACCCCCTATGGCTTCCACCTCATCGAGCGGATCCGCTAGCTTTGACCTCGGACCCAGCAGCGGCCCCCGCCCCGGCATCAGCCGCCGATCACCGCCTCGATGGCGGCCTGGACCTCTTCGTCGTTGGGTGGGTTCACCCGCTCGACGATCGTGAGATCGCGATCGATCGCCAGCACCGCGGGCCGCAGGTTCTGCCGGATCGCGTCGTACGACAGCCTGTCGGGATCAGCCACCACCGGGGAGGTGATGCCGTAGGCCTCCACCCACAGCTCCAGATCCTCCTGCTCGGGCGGCGCCCCCTCGGTGGTCTCCTGCAGGATGGTGACATAGATGAGATCATCGCCGAAGCGGAGGTTCGTCTCCTCGGTGTGCTCGGCTAGGTCACGGCACGGTGCACACCACATGGTGGAGACATCGAGCAGGATGACCTTGCCGTAGAACTGCCACAGGCTGACCTCATCCCCAAACTGATCGACGAGGCGAAGATCGGGGACGATCGCGCCGACGTCAAAGCCCCCGGCGACGGTCCCCTCGGGGGGGGGCGACAGCGGCCAGTCGTTCTCGGGTGCGATCCAGGGCTGGAGGTCCTGGCCGGCCTGGGTGTACAGCCTCGGGGTGCAGCCCACCGCGAGGATCGACAAGACGAACGCAGCAGGGCGCATCGAGACCTCCGGGCCCCAATGTGACCCCTACAGGTTCCCTCGTCAACGCCCTGTGGCCGAGGTTAGGTCCCCGAGATGATCCACGCCCTGACGCGGGACGACCTCGTCTCCGCCTACCTCAGCTCCGGTAAACCCCGCTCGCGCTGGCTCGTCGGCGCCGAGTTCGAGCGCCACCTGCTCCACCGCCGAGATGGCATGCCCCTGGCCTACAGCGGAGAGCCCGGGATCCGCTGGCTGCTGGAGCGCCTCGCCGAGGCGAAGGGGGAGCTGATCTCCGAGGCCGATCACCCCGTCGCGATCCTGCGACAGGGGGCCTCGGTCACCCTGGAGCCCGGAGGGCAGCTCGAGCTGTCGGGCTCGGCGGGCGGCGCCCTGGAGGGGATCGCGTCTGAGGCGGAGGCATTCTCCCGGGAGGTCGGGGCGCTGCTCGAGGGCAGCGATGTCGCTCAGGTCGCGCTGGGCTACACCCCCTACGCCACGATGGCGCAGATCGGCTGGGTGCCCAAGGGCCGCTACGCCATCATGCGCAGCCACCTCGCCCAGACCGGCGCGCTGGCCCACGACATGATGAAGGGCACGGCGGCGGTGCAGGCCACCTACGACTACGCCGACGAGACCGACTGCGCCCGGAAGGTCGGCCTCGCCACCCGCCTGGGCCCGCTGACCACGGCGATGTTCGCCAACAGCCCCTACCGCCAGGGGCACCCCAGCGGGGCCATGAGCTTCCGCGGCCACATCTGGACCCAGACGGATCCAGCTCGCACCGGCCTGCCCTCCGCCGTAGAGTCGTTCTCCTTCGAGGCCTGGCTCGACTACCTGCTCGACGTCCCGATGATGTTCAAAAAGGATCGCGAGGGACGCTGGCTGTCCGCCCGGGGGCAGACCTTCCGCGGCTGGCTCAGGGATCCAGAGCAACCCCCCACCATGTCGGACTGGGATCTCCACCTCACCAGCGTGTTCCCTGAGGTCCGGGTGAAGCACACCATCGAGGTCCGGGGGGCGGACTGTGTGCCCCTGCCGCTGGCGATGAGCTTCGTCAGCCTGTTCAAGGGCCTATTCTACTGTGAGCTGGCCCTCGAAGGCGCCACCGAGCTGGCCGAGCGGTTCACCACCCACGGGGATCGGCAGCAGCGCTTTGCTGTCGCCTGCGCCGAGGGCCTCGAGGGCCAGGTGGGGGGCAGGAGCCTCGCCGCCTGGGCCGAGGATCTGCTCGATCTAGCCGACGCTGCGCTGCAGCGGTGTGCACCGGAGGATCGCGGCTGGCTCCGACCCCTGGTGGCTCAGGTCGAGACCGGCCACAGCCCCGCCCGGGATCTGCTCGAGGCCCTCGGCCCCGAGCCCAGCCCCGGGGATCTGATCGCCCACACCCAGATCTGCGGCTGATCCTCCGCCCAGGATCCTGCTCCCCGCCGGGCCTCACCAGATCCCGCCGGGCCCCCTCGGCCGCCGGGCCTCACCAGATCCCGCCGGGCCCCCTCGGCCACCGGGCCTCACCAGATCCCGCCGGGCCCCCTCGGCCGCCGGCCCCCGGGCAAGGGCCCGCCGCTGGCTCAACGCTTAGGGGTGAACCATCCGTCCTGCCTGCGCTTCTCATACAGCAGCAGGGCGGTGGCCACGCTGACGTTCAGCGACTCGAGCGAACCGGCCAGGGGGATCGACACGATCTGATCGCAGCGCTCCCGGAGCTTGCTCGACATCCCCCGGCCCTCCTCGCCCACGATCAGCGCCAGCGGGCCCGACAGATCCACCGTCCCCAGCGGCGCTCCGCCCGCGTCCGCGCCGATGATCGGCACGCCGGCACGCTTGATCGCCTTGAGGGCAGCAAACAGGCCCTCCCTGGCGATCGAGACCTCCTCGATGGCCCCCATCGACACCCGGGCGACCACCGACGTCAGGCCCGCGCCCCGCCGGGTGGGGATCACGAGCCCGGTGACCCCAAAGCCCAGCGCGCTACGCAGCACCGCGCCGAGGTTGTGCTCGTACTGCAGCCCATCGGCCAGCACCAACAGGGGATCGGCCCCCGCCAGCCGGACCGGATCGAGCAGGGCCTCGGTGGTCCACAACGTGATCGGCGCCACCTCGGCGACCACACCGTTGTGGACCCGGCCATCCGCCAGCTGATCCAGGCGGCGGCGATCCACCCGCTCTAGCCGCACCCCGGCCTCGGCGGCCAGGGCCTCGATCCGGGCGATCCGGGGATCGGATCGCGCCCCCCGATCCATCCAGATCCGGTGCACCCGGCGACGCCCACGCGTCAGGCACTCCACCACGGGGTTCCGCCCCTCGAGTCGCTGCAGCGCCACTACAGCAGCCGCGCCGCGAGCTCGGCTAGCGGCGAGCGCTCCCCCTTGCGCAGGGTGACGTGGCCCGCGACATGGCTCTCCTTGAACCGCTCGATGGTGTAGGTCAGGCCGTTGCTCAGCGCGTCCACGTAGGGGTTATCGATCTGGCCCGGATCGCCGGTGAGCACCACCTTGGTCCCCTCCCCCGCCCGGGTGAGCACGGTCTTGATCTCGTGGGGGGTGAGGTTCTGAGCCTCGTCCACCACCAAGAACTGGCCGGGGATCGAGCGCCCCCGGATGTAGGTCAGCGGCTCCACCTCGATGATACCCTGATCGATGAGGTACTGGTGCTGGGGCTCCTTGCCGTCACCCCGGGACGACAGCAGCAGCTCCAGGTTGTCAAAGATTGGTTTCATCCATGGGTTTAGCTTCTGTTCGACGTCTCCGGGGAGGAAGCCGATGTCGCGGCCCAGGGGGAAGATCGGGCGGCTGACCAGCAGCTTGCGGTA
Source organism: Deltaproteobacteria bacterium (assembly GCA_011376105.1). GTDB lineage: Bacteria > Myxococcota_A > UBA796 > UBA796 > DRPG01. The sequence continues at coordinate 11,284 of DRPG01000047.1, read as the reverse complement.
GGTCGCGTCGTCGGCGACCTTGCGCAGGCCCGAGGCGATCGCGAGCAGGGTCTTGCCGGTGCCGGCCACCCCGTTGAGGGTCACCAGGGCGATATCATCGTCCAGCAGCAGCTCCAGAGCGAACAGCTGCTCCTTGTTGCGGGCGAGGATCCCCCAGACCCCTTCGCGGTGACGCCCGAGCTTGCGGGCCTCGCCCCGACGGACGTCGAGCCGGGCCATCGCGCTCTTGTTCGGCTGCCCCAGCGCGGTGAGCAGCAGCAGGGCGTTGGGGTAGGCCTCCACCCTGAGATCCTCGAGGGAGACCACGCCGTCACCGTGGAGCGCGTCGATGAGCTCCGCCGGCACGGCGTGCTCCACCATCCCGGTGTACTGCTCGTCGATCTGGATGCGGGCGTTGTGGTAGTCCTCAGCGGACACACCCAGGGCGTCGCACTTGAGCCGCATGTTGGTGTCGCGGGTGATGAACTTGATCCCCCCGCGGCCCGCCTCCCGCAGCCGCAGCACGCTGCGCAGGATCCGGTTGTCGTTGGTCTCGGGCCCCCAGGTGATCGGGAGCTCGGGGCCATGGGTGGCATAGTCGATCCGGAGGATCCCACCGCTGTCTAGCCGCACCCCCTCCCGCAGGGATCCCCGCTCCCGGAGCGCGTCGAGGTACCGCGACACCGTCCGGGCGTTGCGCCCCGTCTCGTTGAGATCCTTCTTGAAGCGATCGATCTCCTCGATCACCGTCATCGGGATGATGATGTCGTGCTCGTTGAACACGAACAGCGCGTTTGGATCGTACAGCAGCACGTTCGTGTCGAGGACGTAGGCGCACACCGCGGGCTCGATCTCGACGAGCCCCGCTTCGACTTCGGACAACAGCAGCTCCGTGGGACAAGGCGCAGGAACAAGCGCCCCTCCTCTGGATAGCGCGGGGCCGTGCAGCAGGCAGCCCACAACAGCAGGCTCCCGGCGAGAGGTGCAGCCTCGACCGCGGAGCCTAGTCGGAGGGCGGAGCCACCGACAGGGTGTACTCCCGCTCGTAGGTGCCCTCGCGGGTGGATCCGAGGCCAAACTGGACGGTGGGGGCGTCCATCACCACGGTCCCGCCTGCGTCGGCCTTGCCGGTGCCGACATAGACGTAGTAGCTGCCCCCCGAGGCATCCGACGAGCTCGATCGCATCTCGATCTCGTTGTTGCCCGGCTCCAGCCAGCGCCCCACGTCGAGGATCTTCTGGGGCTCGCCGGATCGCACCGTCACCGCCAGCGTGCCGTTGATCCAGCACTCGACGGTGTGGCCGGACGAGCCGTTGTCTTCGGTGACCAGCCAGTAGGTCGCGGGGGGGACCAGGGGCGCGGGGCCCGCAGCCGCCGGACGGGTCGGGCTCGCCAGCTGGATCTTGTAGCCGGGGGCATCGATCAAGATGTTGCCCTGAGCGTCGAAGCTCACGGTCACCCGCTCGAGGGTCACCCCGGCGACCGAGTCGGGCCGCACCTGCGTGTCGTTGATGTAGAGGCTGCCGGCAGCCGCGACCGGCAGGAGCCAGAGCAACATCGCTCCTCCTGATGAATACCGGGAACCCCCGGGGCACACGTCAGGCTTCCGCCCACCCGACGCAGTACGGCGGTAGCCTGCTCAGCGCGGAGGAGCCAGGAGCGCAGGGGGATCCGCCCGCCCCGGCGCAGAGCCCTCCCCCGAGCCTACCTCAGGATCCAAGCTCCGCGTCAGGATCCAAGCTCCGCCCGCGTGGCCTCGAAGGCATCCAGCGCGAGACCTGCGCTCTGCTGGTAGGCCCGGAGCTCGTGGGCCAGATCTTCGGTGTTGGAGCGAGCCTCGATCCGAGCACAGAGGGCCTCCAGCTCCTGCCCGGCCGCCACCAGCCGGGCCTCGAGGCCCCCGACCTCGCCCCTGACCCGCTCGACGAGGACAGCCCGCTCCCCCAGGGCTGCCTCGGCCTGCTTGAGGGCGACGAGCTGCGCAGCGTCCGCTCCGAGGCGACGCAGCTCCAGCTCGGTGCGCTCCCGGGCCAGGTGATCGGTGTCGTTGCGCAGCAGGAACCCCCGGGCCTCGGCCAGGTGCTCCCCCAGCCGATGGATCGCCTGCAGCAGCTGCGACAGCTCCCGGCACAGATCGAGGGTGACCTTGTCTGAGACCCCATGATCCTTGGACAGCAGGCTCTGCTGCGATCGGTGGGCCGCCAGCTGGGCCCTGCGCAGCGCGGGCATATCAGTGTCGTGGAACCTCGCGGCGGTGAGCCGGGGGAGCGCTGCGCTGTCGGGCAACACCGCCTGTGTCGAGCGACCCGACAGCCCAAACAAGAAGCACCCGTTGCGGTTCGACATCAGGCCCCCCCCTAACGCCCGTCGGCCAGACCGCATGCAGCATAGCGCACGCCCCGCTATGATCCTGCCCGGAGGGAAGCTTGCTCGACTCCTGGGCCCGCTCCTATGCCGAGCGCTGGGGGCTACCAAACGTCGCTCGCAGCGAGCTGCAGAGGGTACTCGACGGCGTGCAGGCGGGCGATCTCGTCGACTCGAAGGTCGAGACCCGGCTGATCACCGACGAGGCCGAGCTCCCCGAGTTGTCCCTCGATCCCCAGATCCGGACCGGGATCGATCCAACGATCAACGTCGATCGCTACGAAGACATGGGCCTGATCAAGCAGGGCGGGATGGGGGAGGTCCGCCGGGTCTGGGATCTGGCCCTCAACCGGGCGATCGCGATGAAGGTGCTGCGTCGCGATCTCGCAGAGCGAGACGATCTGGTGCTGCGGTTCGTCGAGGAGGCCCAGGCCACCGGCCAGCTCGAGCACCCGGGGATCGTGCCGATCTACGACACCGGTCGCCTGCCCGATGGGCGCCCCTACTTCACCATGAAGGAGATCCGGGGCCGCACGCTGCTCGACGTCATCGAGGAGCTCCACGCGGCCTCCGGAGACGGCTGGGGGGTCACCACCACGGGGTGGACCTTCACCAAGGTGATCCACGTGTTCCAGGCGGTGTGTGAGGCGGTGGCCTACGCCCACTCCCGCGGGGTGCTGCACCGGGATCTCAAGCCCACCAACGTGATGGTGGGTACGTTCGGCGAGGTCGTCGTGATGGACTGGGGCCTCGCCAAGATCGCCGGCGCTCCGGATCTGATCGCCGCGACCCACCCCGGGCCCCGGAGGGTGGTCACCACGCGCTCGCGGGACAACCTGTACGAGACCCAGTCGGGCAGCATCGCGGGCACCCCGAACTACATGGCGCCGGAGCAGGCGAGGGGCGAGGCCAAGCTCGTGGGCCCCTGGTCCGATGTGTATGCACTGGGTGCCCTGCTGTACGAGATCCTCGCCGATCGAGCCCCCTACGAGGGGGAAGATCTCGACGAGGTTGTCCAGCAGGTGATCGAGGGCCCCCCGCCGCCGCCGAGGCCCACCTGGCAGCAGCGGGACAGCTCCACCGAGGAGGGGCTCAGGAAGATCTGTGCCCGGGCGATGTCCCGGCAGATCGCCGATCGCTACATGGACGCGGGGTTGCTCGCCGACGCGGTGTCGGGCTGGCTCGACACCGCGTCGGCCCGGGAGCGGGCCCTCGCCCTGGTCCGTCGCGCGGATCAGGTCGGCAACAAGCTGGTCGAGCTACGAAAGCAAGCCGCCACCCTGCGCTCCAAGGCAGGCTCCCTGCTGGCCTCTCTGCCCTCGGACGCAGCCTCGGAGCACAAGCGGGTGGGCTGGGACATGGAGGATCAGGCGAGCGAGCTGGAGGCCGAGCTCTCCCGCAAGCAGGCGAGGTATGTCGAGCTGCTGCGCTCGGCTCAGGAGAGCGTGCCCAACCTGCCCGAGGCCCGCACCCGACTGCTGCGGATCGCGTCCCCCAGCGAGCTCAAGCGCACCCCCGGGGCGGGCTGGCTCACCCTGGTGACCGAGCCCGCCGGCGCCCGGGTGAAGATCCGGCGCTTCGAGGCCATCGGCCGCAGGCTGGTGTCCGTGCCGATGCCCGAGCTGGCCCGGACGCTGCAGACCCCGATCGTGGGCATGACCCTGCCTGTGGGCTGCTACCAGATCCGCCTGCACGCTCGGGATCACGATCCCCTGACCGTGCTGGCGCGGGTGGAGCGGGGGGAGCTGTGGTCGACGGTGCCCGCGGGCACCACCCGCCCCTCCCCGATCCAGCTGGCCCGACACGGCGAAGATCTCGACGGAGCGATCCGGATCCCCCACGGGTGGTCCTGGTTCGGTGGCGACGTCGAGGTCGAAGACAGCCTGCCCCGATCCCGGGCCTGGCTCGATCCCTACCTGATCCTCCGCCACCCGATCACCAACGGGATGTTCCGGGTCTTCCTCGCTGAGCTCGAGCGCACCCAAGGCCGAGACGCCGCCGACGAGCGAGCCCCGTTCGGCTGGCTCCGGCGCGACGGGGTGTACGTCGTCCCCAACGACGAGGCCGTCGACCAGCCGGTGCGCCGTGTGACCTTCGAGTCCGCCGGCGCGTTCGCGGCCTGGATGTCGCGCCGCACGGGCCGGGCCTGGCGGCTGCCGCGGGAGCGGGAGTGGGAGCGAGCGGCCCGGGGCGTCGACGAGCGGAGGTACCCCTGGGGAGACTTCCTCGATCCACGCTGGAGCTGTGTCGCCTCCAGCCACCGCGGCGAGCGACCGGCCCCTGCCTCTGTCCGGGCCTACCCCCTCGACGTCAGCCCGTGGGGGGTCCGTGGGATGGGCGGCAACGTCCGCGACTGGTGTCTGGGCGATGGTGCCCCCCGCAGCGGCCCCGTGCCGTCGATCCACCGCTGGATCCGAGGCGGCCACTACCTGGGGATCACCCAGTTCGCCAGATCCGCCCTCCGCTACCAGCTCCCGATGCCCTGGCATGCGGGGGTGGGGTTCCGGCTGGTGAGCCCCCTGTAGCCCCCGGAGCACAGGGAGGCGGCACGCGGGAGGCGGCGAGGAAGCGCTCGTCCCAGAGATACGGCCCTGCACCGCTGCAGCGCTGCAGCAGCGTCCCGGTGTTACATGGCCGCCCCGACGCCACACCGTCGTCCGGCTCGGAGTCTCGATGAAGCAGGTCTACCCGCTCACTATCAACGGCGACGTGCACGAGGTCGCCGCTCCACCCCACTGGAGCTTGCTCGAGGTGCTCCGGTACGGGCTGGGGCTGACCGGCACCAAGCAGGGGTGCGACAAGGGGGACTGCGGTGCCTGCACCGTCCTGCGTGACGGAGAGCCGATCCTCGCCTGCTGCGTCCTGGCGATCAGCCAGCAGGGCCACGAGCTGATCACGATCGAGGGCCTGGCGGATGCCGACGGCCCCAGCCCCGTCCAGCGAGCCTTCGATGCCTGTGGGGCGCTGCAGTGTGGCTTCTGTCAGCCGGGCATGATCTTGAGCGCGCACGCGCTGCTGGCCCGGGATCCAGATCCGGAGGAGGCGACCATCGTCGAGGCCCTGTCGGGCAACCTGTGCCGCTGCACCGGCTACACCAAGATCGTCGAGGCGGTCCGGGCGGCCCGAGATCTACGAGAGGCTAAGGTGTTCGCTGATCGTGCTGATCCTGGGCCGTTCCCCAGGCACCTGCCCGTCGCCCACGGGCCCCCCGCCGAGGGGTTCCAGGTGATCGGCAGCCGGGGCCGCAAGGCCGACGCCATCGCCAAGGCCACCGGCGCGGCGCAGTACACCGACGATCTAGCCCTGCCCCGGATGGCCCATGGCTCGATCCTGCGCTCGCCCTACGCCCACGCTCGGATCCGCTCGATCGACACCTCCGCGGCTGAGGCGATGCCCGGCGTGTTCGCGGTGGTGATCGGCGCCGACATGCCCACCCCCTACTGTGTGATCCCCTGGACAGCGGACGAGCACGCTTTGGCCGTCGACAAGGTGCGCTACATCGGCGACGCGGTGGCGGCGGTGGCGGCGGTCGATGAAGACACCGCTGAGGCTGCAGTCCAGCGGATCGTGGTCGACTACGAGGTGCTCCAGCCGGTGATCACCCCCGCCGAGGCCCTCGCCGAGGGGGCCCCCCTGGTCCACGATCACGACTGGAAGGGGCGCGCCCGGCGTGACAACGTCTGCAAGACCGTCGAGCTGTCCTTCGGCGAGGTGGATCAGGCCCTGGCGGACGCGGCGGCGGTGGTCGAGGGGGACTGGAGCTACTCGGGCTCCACCCACGCCCCGATCGAGCCCCACTGCGCGATCGCGACCTGGGATCCAGACGGGCGGCTCACCCTGTACAGCGCCACCCAGGTGATGCACTACCTGCACCGGGAGCTGGCGCGGGTGCTGGGGCTGCCCCCCGATCGGATCCGGGTGATCCAGCCCACCCTCGGCGGCGCCTTTGGGGGCAAGTCCGAGCCCTTCGATCTCGAGTTCTGCGCAGCGTTGCTGTCGAAGCGAGCGGGCCGACCGGTGAAGATCCTCTACACTCGAGAGGAGGTGTTTTACGCCCACCGGGGCCGACACCCGATGGACTTCCACCTCCGGATCGCAGCCGACGCAGAGGGTCACATCACCGCCGTCGACAACGACATCGTGCTCGACGGTGGCGCCTACCACTCCTTTGGCCTGGTCACGACCTACTACGCGGGCCAGCTGCTGCCGGGCCCCCTCAGGTTCGGCAGCTACCGCTTCCGCAGCCAGCGGGTCTACACCAACAAGCCCTGCTGTGGTCCCAAGCGGGGCCATGGCTCAGTCCAGCCCCGCTTCCCGCTGGAGACCGCGCTGGACGAGCTGGCTCAGCAGCTACACCTCGATCCCATCGAGATCCGCAGGCGCAACGCCATGGCCGACGGCGAGCGCACGATCAACGGCCAGCACGTCCCCAGCTGCGGGATCCTGCAGTGCCTCGACGCGGTGGAGGCCGCCAGCGGATGGCGGGAGCGCTTTGGCCAGCTGCCCTTTGGCCGGGGGCTGGGGATCGCCACCAGCATGTACATCAGCGGCACCGCCTACCCGATCTACCCCAACGAGATGCCTCAGTCCGGCGTCACCGTCCTCGCCGATCGCAGCGGGCGCCTCACCGTGTTCTCGGGCACCAACGACATCGGCCAGGGCTCGGACGCTGTGCTGGCCTACATCATCGCTGAGGAGACCGGGGCGCTGCCGGAGCACATCCGGGTGGTCAGCGGAGACACCGAGCTCACCCCGGTGGATCTGGGCGCCTACTCGTCGCGGGTCACCTATATGGCGGGCCTCGCCGCCCAGGAGGCGGGCAGGGCCCTGCGGGGGCTGCTGATCGAGGTGGTGGCCGAGACACTCCAGTGCGATCCCGCTGCGCTGATCGTCGTCCCCGGCCGCTACGTGCTGGCCTCCGATCCAGACACCGGCGTCGAGGTCGCCGACGCCCTGCGGATGGCCGAGGCGAAGCTGGGCACCCCGGTGTCACGCTCGGGCGGCTACCGCACCCGGGAGCTGGGGGGCGACTACCGGGGGGGCACCATCGGTGCGTCCCCGGCCTACAGCGCCACCGCTCATGTCGCCGAGGTCACGGTGGATCCAGACACGGGGGTGGTCCGGATCGAGCACGTCTGGGCCGCCCACGACTGCGGGCGGGCGATCAACCCCACCCTGGTCGAGGGCCAGATCGAGGGCTCGGTGTACATGGGCCTGAGCGAGGCCCTGTACGAAGACATGGCCTACCACGAGGGGATGGAGGCCCGGAGGCGGGCACCGGGCGAGCACGATCGCACCCGGGGGCTACACCTGGGCCCCAACCTCCTCGACTACCGGATCGCGACCTCGCTGGACACCCCCCCGATCACCGCGAGCCTGGTCGAGTCGATCGATCCAGGGGGGCCCTACGGGGCCAAGGAGGCCGGAGAGGGTCCGCTCCACCCCGCGATCCCAGCGATCGCCAACGCGATCCACGACGCGGTCGGGATCCGGCTGCGCACCATGCCCTTCACCCCCCAGCGCGTGCTCGCGGCCCTGCGGCAGGCCGAGGGAGCCTGAATGCTGCGGATGCCCGAGTTCGAGGTCCACCACCCCACCACCCCTGAGGAGGCCGTCGCCCTGCGGGCCGAGCTGCCCGGCTCGATGTATGTCGCGGGGGGCACCGATCTGCTGCCGAACCTCAAGCACCGGCTGCACGAGCCCCCCCACCTGATCGCGCTCAGCCGCCTCTCCGGCCTGGATCGGATCGAACAAGATCCCGACGGTTCCCTGATCCTCGGGGCGAGCACCCCCCTGGCGGCCCTGGCCGGCAGCGAGCTGCTGGCGGCCTCGGTGCCCGGCCTGGTGGAGGCCGCGGCCAGCATCGCGGGCCCCCAGCACCGCCGGATGGGCACGCTGGGCGGGAACGTGATGCTGGACACCCGCTGCCTGTTCTACAACCAGTCGAGGCCCTGGCGGCAGGCGGTGGGGGGGTGCCTGAAGAAGGACGGCGACTGGTGTCACGTCATCGGCAGCGCGAAGGCCTGTGTCGCGGCCCAGAGCTCAGACACCGTGCCCATGCTGGTGGCCCTCGACGCCCGCCTCCGTGCTCTGCTGCCCGGAGGGGAGCGCCGCGAGCTCCCGCTGCTGGAGCTGTTCTCCCGGGACGGCCGGTTCGAGCAGCGGCACACCCTGCCCCCCGAGGCCCTGATCACCCATGTCCATGTCCCCTCCCCGGGGGCGGGCCACCGCAGCACCTACCGCAAGGTGAGAGCCCGGAGCGCGGTCGATTACCCCCAGCTGTCCATCGCGCTGGCCGCCACCCTCGAGGGTGAGCGCTGCACCGCGCTGCAGGTCGTGATCGGCGCGATGCTGCCCCAGCCCAGGCCGGTGCCCGGGCTCCACGCCCTGATCGGAGAGGCCCTGACCGACGAGGTGTGCGAGGCGATCGCCGAGAAGGCCTACAAGGCCGCACGACCCCAGCCCCAGCTCCACGGGGAGCCGAGCTGGCGCAGGCACCTGTGCCGGATCGAGACCCGCAGGGGGCTCCAGCAGCTGCGCAGCGGCCCTCAGCCCCGCTAGCGCGGAGCGCTGGAGCGGAGCGCTGGAGCGGAGGGGGGACAGGGGCGCTGACGACCCGCACCGGTCATCCTTGGCACGATCACCGCCCGCTGCCCTCGACGGCGCAGCAGCCCGACGACGCCCAGCACCGCGAGCCAGCCCAGCGGCCCCGACGCGCCACCGCCACAGCTGCAGCCCTGCCGGGTGTAGCCCGAGCCCAGCGTGTCGGTGTCGGTGCCGGGATCGCACGGCCCCTCGTCGTCGGCGTCGATCCGATCGGCCCGGCCGTCGCAGTCGGCGTCTAGGCCGGCCTCGTCGGCGTCGGGCTTGCCGTCGCCGTCGGAGTCGATGTCGAGGTAGTCGGGCACGCCGTCGCCGTCGGTGTCCAGCGGCCCCTCCTCAGCGGTGGGGATCGAGTCGCCGTCGTCGTCGGCGTCGATCGCGTCGTGCAGCCCGTCGCCGTCGCTGTCCTGGGTGATCCACACGCCCCCGAGCCACGACAGCTCGTCGGGATCGATCAGCCCGTCGCCGTCGCTGTCGGGATCGTAGGGATCGGTCCCCAGCGCCGCCTCCTCTTGGTTGAGGATCCCGTCACCGTCGGCGTCTCCCACCGGGCCGTCCCGATCGTGGGTGTCGTAGGGATCGACGATCCCGTCGCCGTCCACGTCGTCCAGCGGCTCGTCGGCGGTGGGGATCCCGTTGCCGTCGTCGTCGGGATCGCGGTAGTCGGGGAGGCCGTCGCCGTCGGTGTCGCGGTAGCTGGGCACGATGGGCTCGCCGTCGGGGCAGGTCCACAGTAGCCCCAGGGCGTTGTAGCCGATGGTGTAGCTGGGCAGGCCGTCCACAGCGCAGGCCAGGCCGGTCTCGGTCCGGGTGTCGAAGCCGTCGCCGTCGTCGTCGTCGTCCAGCACGTCGGGGAGGCCGTCGCCGTCGGTATCCGCCGGCGACGCAGGATCGGGGACCTCCAGCCCGTCGTCCACGCCGTCACCGTCGCTGTCGGGGCTGTTGGGCAGCGCACAGAGATCCTCGACACAGATCGCGAGCTCGTCCCCGGTGGACAGGGAGTCTCGATCGGGATCGCCGGTCTCACCGTCGGCGTCGTCGTCGTCGAGCCAGTTGGGCACGCCGTCGCTGTCGGTATCCTCCATCCAGTCCGTCACCCACTCGTCGAGATCGAAGGTGCCGTCACCGTCGGAGTCGGGATCGAGGTAGTTGGGGACCGTGTCGAGATCGAGATCGTCGGTGCCCTCCACCTCGCTGGGGATCCCGTCGTTGTCGTCGTCGCTGTCGACCACGTCGTAGGTGCCGTCGGGACAGGGGCTGGTCCAGGTGGGCGGACACAGCTCGCTGTCCCGTGGGGCCGCGCCCCCGCCCCACTCGATCAGGTCTGCGATCCCGTCGCCGTCGCTGTCCGCCGAGAGGTGATCGGCGCCATAGGGGACCTCGCTGCTGGTCAGCACGCCGTCGCCGTCGTCATCGTCGTCGAGCCAGTTGCCGAGGCCGTCGCCGTCGGTGTCGTCGTCGAGCACCGAGCCGGAGGCGTCCGCGTCCTCGAACCGGGTGGGGAGCGTGTCGTCGTCGTCGTCGTCGTCGAGGTGGTTGGGGACGCCATCGCCGTCGGCGTCCCCCGCACCATACGGCAGCTCGTCGATCGTGAGGGCGGTGTCGTCGTCGTCGTCGTCGTCCAGCGCGTCGATCAGCCCGTCGCCGTCGCTGTCGATCGGATCGAGGCCGCCATACTCGTCGCCGTCGAGCAGGCCGTCGCCGTCGCTGTCGGGCTCCAGCGGATCGGTGCCTGCGATCACCTCAGCCCCGTCCAGCGCACCGTCGCCGTCGAAGTCCGGCACACAGTCGTCGGTGCCCAGGGCGGCCTCCTCGATCCAGCTGAGGCCGTCACCGTCGTCGTCGAGCAGGCCGTTGCAGTCGGAATCGATCCCGTCGCCACACAGATCGTAGGCCCCGGGGTACACCGCCGCGTCGTCGTCGTCGCAGTCGTCAGCCTGGCTGGCCATGCCCGGCTCGGGACCGCAGTCGCCGGGGAAGCTCACCAGCACAGGGGGTACCGCCCCGTGCCCGTCGTCGTCGAGATCCTCGTAGCAGTCGATCAGATCGGTGCCGTCGCAGTCCTGATCGATCCCGTCGCCCTTGATCTCGAGGGCCCCGGGGTGGAGATCGCCGTCGCTGTCGTCGCAGTCACCGCCGAGCGCGGCCTCGCGCTGGCCCAGATCGCACCGACCGTCCACCGCGAGCACGACGACGGCGCTGCCGTATCCGTCCTGATCGAGATCCTCGAGGCAGGTGATCGTGTCGACGCCGTTGCAGTCGGAGTCGATCCCGTCGTCGGGGACCTCGGGGGCCCCGGGGTAGGCGCCGGCGTCGGTGTCGTCACAGTCTGCGGTGT
>DRPG01000046.1 GCA_011376105.1 Deltaproteobacteria bacterium | reverse complement strand
GGCGGTGCGGTGGATCGGGCCCCTCGTGCTCGTGCTCCGGGGGCGCTATCCTTCAGGGGTCACCATGGAGTCATCATGGGGGGTCCCCACCACCTCGATCCTGCGTCCCGGCCCCCCACCGGGGCACCGAGCGGCGCCGCCCGGGAGCACCCCTTCGATCGCACCCGTGCCGACGAGCTGGGCCCGATGGGCTCAGCCGGGCGCAAGCTCCCCGGACGGGCCCCGGCCCCGGCCCCGGCCCCCGAGGTGTCCCCGCCTCAACCCCCGGATCGTCCGGGGCGTTCGCCCTTTGCGGCCTATGCCCCCGATGCCTCCACCATGGGGGCCCACACCGCCGAGGCCCGCTCTCAGAGCGTGGGCGTCATCGCGATCGTCGCCGGGCTGCTGTTCGTGATGGCGGGGGGGATGGCCGCGGCGCTGCTGATGGCGGTCGGGGTCTACATCGCCCGCGACGAGATCAGCGAGGCCATCCTCGACGATGAGCAGGGGCACCAGTTCGACACCGGCAGCGGTGCGCCGATCCTGCCTCCGCCCCCGCCCCCACGGACGGGCCGTGGGGGGCACGGGGGGGGCGTCGCTCCGGCTCAACCCACCGGACCCCGGCCTGGTCCCGCCACGATCACCGTGTCGAGCGAGAAGCTGTTCCACTCCTTCGAGATCGACTGCCCGATGAACAACTTCTCGGCCCGGGGTCGGTTCCGCAAGGGTGGGGGCGAGACCATGACCGCCACGGTCCGCAACGTCCCGCCGGGGGAGTCCTGCCGGGTCACCTTCCAGGGCGGAGAGCCGGCCACGACCCGGATCAGCGCCTACGAGACCAAACAGTGCACCTTCAACCCCACCATCTGCTACCTGCGGTAGGGCTCCCAGGGGGGCCCCGGGTGCTCAGGGGGTAGGGGGGCCCGGAGGGGGCTCGGAGGTCTGAGCTGGGGGCAGCAGCACGGTGCGTCGCTCGGCGACGCCATAGGCCCGGGGGATCAGCTCGATGACGGTGTGCAGCGGGACGTCGAGGTGGGGGCAGGCCTCCGGGGCCTGATCGGTGAAGTAGCCATACAGGCAGCGCAGCACGGCCTGGTGGGCCACGATCACCACTGGATCCCGCTGGCGCTCCAGCTCCACCAGGACCGGATCGAGGCGCTCGATCACGTCCTCGTAGGACTCGCCCCGGGGGTAGCGGTAGTGCAGCTTGTCGTCTCTGCGGGCGGCGAACTCCTCAGGCATCTTCTCGGCGATCTCTTCATAGGTCCACCCGTCGCAGACACCTGCGTCGATCTCGTCGAGGTTGCGCAGGGCCCGCGAGGGCCACGACAGCCCTGAGATGGTCTCGATGGTGCGGCGCAGCGTGCTGGTCCACAGGGTGGGTGGGGGGCCGGGGAAGCGCTGCTCGAGGTGGGCCACCAGGGCCCGGGAGAACGCACGTCCCCGTGGGGTCAGCCCCGCGTCCCCTCCGATCCGCCCCTGGGCGTTGAGCTCGGACTCACCGTGGCGCATCAGCAGGATCGGCCTGGGAACGATGTGCAGGTTCATCAAGAAGAACACGATCCGCGACGCCAGCGAGCCCTGGATCCGGTGCAGGATCACCTGCTCGCCGACGTCGATCAGGCGGACGAAGGCGCCCTCCTCGAGCCCCACCGGGACGTAGGCGCGCTCGTAGTGACCGATGCGTGCCCGGAAGTCCTGGACCGCACGATCCGGCTCCATGTTGGCGTAGTCGGGCATCGAGACCTTAGACTCCCGGACGTTGGCCTCGACCAGCGCTGGATCGTTGCACACACACTCGATGAACACCGCGCTGTGGCCATGAGCCGCCAGGTGCCCCCGCACCAGGGCGCGCCGCTCGGCGGTGACGTTGGTGGCGTCGTAGATCGCCACCAGGCCCTGGCCTGCTCCGAGCCACGCGATCAGATCGTCGAGCGCGGCCAGGGCCATGCGGCGCCGGGCGCTGACACCGTCGGGGTTGTCGGGATCGAAGAACGCAGCGGGCTGGGTGCTGCCGAGGTGGCGGCGGCGGTAGTTGCCCACGTTGAACACCCGCGCGGGCACCCCGAGCCAGCTGAGGTATCGCGCGAGCTTTCGGGCGATGTAGGTCTTGCCCCGGGCCGGGAGACCGACCATCACCAGGACGAGGGG
>DRPG01000045.1 GCA_011376105.1 Deltaproteobacteria bacterium | reverse complement strand
CGAGGAGATCCAGGGGGCCGAGCGCGCCCGGGGGATCTGGGTCTCGGGTGAGCTGCTGGCGTCTGAGCACGCCGAGCCGCTGTTTGCCCTCGCCGACAAGGTGCTGGTCGTCGACAACGTGCTCCCCGATCGCCTCGCCAGCAGGGCCAGCCTGTACGCCGACGCCGTCGATCCCTCCGAGCATCCCAAGATCCACGACGTGGACTCCGCGGTGGCGGCCACCCGCCGTGCGCTGGAGCTGGCCCGGATCCATGGAGGCCCCACCCACCTGCTGCACCTGAGCACCGCAGAGGAGATCGAGCTGCTCGGGGCGGGGCGGCCCGAGGCGCTCACCACCGCGGTCCGCACCCCCCACCTGTTCCTGGAGGACGGCGTCTACGAGCGCCTGGGGACCCGGGCGATCACCTCACCCCCCCTGCGGAGGCGCAGGCACCGTCACGCCCTGTGGCGGGCCCTCGAGCGCGGCCAGGCCAACCTGATCGCCAGCGGGCACTTCCCGGTCCGTCCAGAGACCAAGGCCCGCCCCTACCCCGTCACCCACCCCGGCCTGCCCACCCTCGAGTGGACCCTGCCCCTGCTGCTGGATCGGGTCAACCGGGGGGTGATCACCCTCTCCGACGTCGCGCGTTGGAGCTCTGAGGCGCCGGCCGGGGCGCTGCACATCCCCCGTAAGGGTCGCCTCGAGACCGGCTACGACGGCGATCTGGTGCTGGTGGAGATGTCCCCCACCCGGGTGATCGGTGAGGACGCCCCGATCCACTCCCCGTGTGGCTGGTCCCCCTGGGAGGGCGTCGCCCTGACGGGCTGGCCCATCCTCACGGTGGTGCTCGGTGAGGTCGTGTTCCGGGACGGAGAGCACCTGACCGAGGTGAGGGGCCGCGCGCTGTGACGCTGCTCCACACACCGGGGCCGCCACCCGGCGGCCACCACCCGGGCCAGCCCTGATGAGGCCAGCCGCCGCCGAGGCCAGCGGCTTCTCCTGAGGATCGCCTCGGGATCGTCACCGGAGCCCTACCCGATCGAGGGCAGGAACAGGCCCGGGAGGTACTCGAGCTTGGCGCCGTACTCCTGCAGACCCGATCGCGCAGCGTCGGCCAGGACGGCCTGGGCCGCGGCGACGAACGCGACCGCGACCAGGCGGGGATCGGGGTGCTCGAACTCCTTGCGCTCTACCCCACGCTCGACCAGCAAGAACGCAGCGTTGGCGAAGGCCTCCCGGGTCTGGGCGAGGCGCTGGCCGCAGGGCAGCGGGAGCCGCTCGGGCTGGGTCAGCACCGCCCGGGGCAGCCGCTGACCGTGGCGGCCCACGATGTGGGCGAGCTCGGTGAGCTGCTCAGTGGCCGTGCCGCCGGCGAGGGTGCGCTCGATCTCGGCCTCGGCGGCCCCGCAGGCCTCGTCCACCATCGCGACCACGACCTCTTCCTTGCTGGAGAAGTACTTGTAGAGGGTGCTCTTGCTCATGTGCAGCGAGCGGGCCAGCGCATCGACCGTCAGATCCGCGTATCTGCCCGAATCCAGGATCTCAGCTGCGCCCTCGAGGATCCGCTCTCGGCTCATGCGGGGCCGATCCACGTCCATGGCTGCTCCCCCGTTCGCGGTCGCACAGTACAGCGCCCGGGTGGGCCCGCGCAAGCGAGGCCGCCCGGGGACACCAGAGCAACGCCCCGCCATGTGCTAGACCAACGCGAGGGGATCGGGAGGCAGGGATGGACGTGCTGGTCGTGGCCCCGGTCCGGGAGGAGCTGGGGCAGCTCGAGGGAGACGTCGTGGGGGTGGGTCCGATCGTCTCCGCCATCGGCGCGACCACCCTGCTGCAGCTGCACCACCCACGCCGGGTGGTGCTGGTGGGCACGGCGGGGACCTACCCCGGGGGGCCCCGCGTCGGCTCGGTGATCGTGTCGCGCAGGATGGGGCTGTCCCACGGGGTGGCGGTGATGGGGCTCGGCTACGTGCCCCGCGCACCCGAGGACATCGACGGCGATCCTGCGCTGATCGCAGCCCTCGGGCTGCCCGCCCACGACGTGCTGACCGTCGGTGCGATCACCACCGATCCCGCCCTGACCCGGCGGCTGGCGGACGGCTGGTCGGTCGAGCACATGGAGACGTTCTCAGTGGCGCTGGCGTGCCGGCGGGCAGGGGTCCCGTTCGTCGCGGTCCTCGGGATCGCGAACGAGGTCGGGCCCGACGCCCACGTCCAGTGGCTCACCCACCGCGACGACGCCCAGGAGGCCGCACGGCTCGCGCTGCTGCCCCTCACCAGCTGATCCGGTCAGCCGATGACCGGGCCAGCTCCGGAGCCCACCGATAAAGGCCAGGCCCGGAGCCCACCGATAAAGCTGAGGCCTCGGGTCACCGTCCGCCGCCCGCCGCCCGCCGCCCGCCGCCCGCCGCCCGCCGTCCGCCGCCCGAGCCCCAGAGGACCCGATGAAGTGGAAGAGCCTGCCCATCGTCGCCTTCGACACCGAGACCACCGGCCTCGAGCCCTTCGGCGGGGATCGGATCATCGAGTTCGCTGCGGTCGAGTTCCGCCTCGACGAGGCCGGCGAGATCGTGGATCGCACCGATCACGCCTGGCTGATCAACCCAGAGCGCGACATCCCCCGGAAGGTCACCGAGATCACGGGGATCAGCGCCGATGACGTGAACGATGCGCCCCGGTTCATCAACGTCGCCCCAAAGATCCGGAAGCTGCTAGCCAACGCCGTCACCGTCGCCCACAACTACCCCTTCGACCTCGCGTTCCTCATGCGCGAGTTCGACGAGGTCCAGCGCCAGACCCACGATGCACACATGTGCTGGCCCGAGCCCCTCGCCGAGGTCGACACGGTGGATCTGTCGATGCGCTGCTTCCCCGACGCACGCAGCCACCGCCTGTCCGACGTCGCCGAGCGGCTGAACGTGGAGCTGGAGCGGGCCCACCGCGCCACCGACGACGCCGCGGCCTGTGGCCTGTGCTTCATCCAGCTGGCCCGGCGCCACGAGGTGGAGGACGATCTGCAGGCGATGCTCGACTGGTCCAACGCCATCGGCAGGCCCCCCGAGGAGGGCCCCATCGGCCCCGACGCCACGGGCCGGGTCGTCTTCCTCGAGGGGCGCTACGAGGGCGAGGCGGTCTCAGAGCACCCCGTCTACCTCGGCTGGATGCTCAAGGCGCGCGTCCGCACCGACAGCGGCTGGCGCTGGCGCTACCCCGAGGGGGTCCGCAGGTGGGTGCGGCGCTGGCTCGACGTGCGGGGCGCAGGCCGTGCGCGCCAGAACCCCAAGTCGTTCCACGCACAGGACTGGGTGCTCGATCCGTGCATCGCGCTGCCGCGCCAGGGCACGTCGATATAGTCTGTCGTCCCACCGACGCCCCGGCGCAATGCACACCCATGACGTGGTCCCACACCCGACCCCACACCAAGGACACCATGGCCCCCCCTGCGATGATCCAGCGTCTCCACCGGGCCCTGTGGCCCCTCCTGCTCCTGCTGGCTGGCTGTCCCTACCGCGCTGACCTCGTGAACCAGCTCGAGAGCGAGGTGATCGCGCTGAAGTCGCACACGCGCATGCTCAAGGAAGAGCTGGCGACCTGTGGTTCCCCAAAGACCCCCGGGAGCCTGTACGCCGAGCTCACCCAGGTGTTCATGGGCTCTGAGATCACGGTCGAGCAGCGCGGCGCCGCCACCGTGATCCGCGTGAGGGCCTCCCACATCTACTCCGACGCCTACAGCCTCGAACTCCGGGAGGAGGCCGATAAAAACCTCGACCTGCTCGGCCTCGCCCTGTTGCTGAACCCCGATCACCAGGTCATGGTGCTGGGGCACACCAACGATCGACCGATCCCCGAGGAGTGGCAGCGGCGATACGAGAGCCTGGTCGCGCTGTCGATCGCGCTGTCCATCACCCTGACCGAGCACCTCATCGAGCACTACGATCTAGACCCCCGGCGGTTCACAAACGCAGGGAGGGGCCCGTACACCCCGATCGCGTCCAACGATCTAGAGTCGGGACAGGACGCGAACCATCGGCTCGAGATCCTGCTCTACCCCAACGGCGCCCTCCCCCCCGCACCCCGCTGAGGAGCACATGTCACTGTTGCTGCCAAGGCTGGTCGTGTTCGAGGCCGGGAGCCCGGGGGCGAGGATCGCCGAGGCCCCCTCCCGCCGCCACCTCCGCCAGGAAGAGGCAGCAGCGCTCGTCGCCCGCTCTAGGGCCAGCTCGGGGCGGGGGATGCCCGTCGCCCACTGCGAGCCCCTGTCCGACGCCCGCTGGGCGGTGGGGGGCCAGCTCGACGACGTCGCGATCTGGAGGATCCTGGGCGAGGATCTCCTCGATCGGATCGGAGGGCACCCCGCCTGGCTGTGGACGAACAGAGCGTGGTTCGACCTCGAGCGACCCGCCACGGTCAAGCTCAGCGCCCCGACCGCCCTGCCCCTGCGGCAGCTCCTGCAGCGGGCCGCGCCCGCGCTCGGTGGAGAGGATCAGACGGCGAAGGTGCTCGCGTCCTTGATCTCCGCCCTGCGCACCGAGCGCCCCACGGCGCTGGTCGTCGACCGTGGTGTGCTGCTGGAGGCCTCCGCGGCGATGCGGTGGCTCGCCCTCGCCGCCCTGACCCTGCTGCCCCCCACCGTCCGCCGGCCTCTGCGGATCAGCCTCGGCGTCCAGGATCCAGATCCCAGGGAGGTAGACCTCGCGCTGAGCGGATCCGAGCCCCCCGGGTTCACCGTCGTCCACGCCGACGAACCCCTCGAGCAGGGCAAGGACCTGGTCAGCTACTTTATCCGTAACCGCCTGTGCGAAGACGATCCTGAGGCCCTGGAGGCCGCCGCCTGGCTGTTCGACGGGCCGGGGGATCGCTGGGGAGAGAGCGTCGCGGCGCTGATCCGTGACGGGATCCCAGGAACCTCCGAGATCACCCCCGATCAGGTCCACCAGGATCCAGAGGAGGCGGTGCAGGCCTTCGCCGCACGGCTCCAGGCCGGAGCGGGCCTGACCCCGGAGATCGTCGAGGAGCTGATCGAGATCACGCTCGCGACCCTCGATCCAAGGCCGTGGCAGGTGCTGTGGCGCCGCCCCGCGGTCCAGCGCGCCAACGCGGTCCGCGCCCTGCTCGATCGCGCCGATCGGATCCGGCCGGGGGCGGCCCTGATCCGGGAGCTGTGCAGCATCTACCCACGGGGGGCCCCGCTGGATCGCTGGCTGCCGGGGCTGCTGGGCTGGCTCGATCGGGGCGCGGCGACCTCTGCGGTGGTCAGCGCCATCCAGACCACCCTGCTCGAGTGGCCCCAGTCCGCCACCGGCCCGATCCGGGCGGCGGTGTGGTCCGACGTCGTCGCCTCGCTGGTCCGCCTGGGCCTCGGCGAGGAGGCCGCCGAGGCCCTGGTGCGCTCCCCCGTCGCGGCTGAGATCGCCCGGGATGGCTCGGGGCGCGAGCTGGTCGAGGCCTGGGCCACTGTCCCGCCCCCCCACCGCACCTGCCATGGGATCGAGGCGCTGGTCGACATGCTCTACGGCGCACCCAACGGCGATCAGGCCGTCGCTGAGCTGTTCCTCCACGTCCAGAGCGACGCGGAGGCGGCGGAGACCCTGGCCCGGGCCTGGGTCCGGCACGCAGCCCACGCCCCCTCCCCCGACGATCCAGTGCTCGCGGCGATCCGAGGCACGAGCACCCTGGGGGCCTGGGGACAGGCCCTCGCTGAGCTCCCCGATCCCACCACCCTCCAGGCCGCCCTGCGGAGCTGGGCCCCCGATCCCAGGGATCCCCTGCGTCGTGCGGCCGGTGAGGGCGATCAGCGGAGCCCCCGAGACCCCAGCCCCAGACCCAGCCCCAGACCCGGGGGCCGGAGCCGCAGCGCCCGGGAGCGACTCGTGTCCGTCGATGTCAGCGACGGTGTGCGTCCCTCGACCGAGGCCAAGCTGCTGGCCATCGCCCAGACCGCGCTCAGCGAGTCCCGCTTCCCGGATCAGGAGCTGGCCTCGCTGGCCGCAGGCCTCGCGGGCCAGCCCGAGACCAACCGGGTGTGGGGCTGGATCGCGCTGGCGGCCGGCGCTCCGGGCACCTGGGACGACGACACGGTCGACGCCACGGTCGTCGCCTTCTGCCTGGAGCCTCCAACCGATCCCCAGGGAGAGGGGATCGCCCTGCAGGCCGCCCGGAACCTCGGCGCCTCGCGGGCCTGGGAGCCACTGGATCACGCACGCTGGATGGTGCGCCTGTCGCTGGCCCCCCCGGGCCCCCTCAACCAGCCCCTGGCCAAGGCCCTGCTGGAGGGGATCGGGATCCGCACCGACAACACCCCCTTCGTCGCCAAGATGTTCATGGCCTTGCTGGAGCTTCCTCCTGATCACCCAGCCATCAACTGGATGCTCGAGCTGTTGATCCCCAGCGGCTGGCGCGGGGAGCGGCTGGCGCGGCTGCTGCGCTCCATCCCCTCAGATCGGGTCCCCCGGCAGCTGCGGGACGCCTGGGCCGCGCTCAGCGCCGCCGCGGGCGCGCACTGATGCTGCCGTCGGGCCTCGTCCGGGCCACCGTCGAGCGCAAGGAGATCCATCCGTCGCTGGTGGATCCCGAGCGGAGCACGGTCCAGCAAGCGGCCACAGAGCTGTTCGAGCTGTTCCGCGACGCCGTGGATCAGCGGCGTCGCCTGGGGGAGCTCCTCGCCGATCTCGACGATCTGTGCGCAGAGCGACGCGATCACCGCATGATCCGGGGCATGGCCCACCTGGCGCGCAACAAGTGCACCCTGCAGGTGGTGGCGGAGCTCGATCCGGGAGCCCTGCGCTCCGAGCTCTTCGCCGCCGCCGCGGCCAGCGGGCCCCTGGCGCTGGCCGACGACGATAACGCCATGAGCCAAGGGCCCCTCGAGCGCCCCACCGCCCGCGCGATCCTCACCGCCGTCGGCGAGCGCCACGGCCTGAGCGCCGACGAGGTCGCGGACGCGATGTACGCCGATCTCGACGCAGAGCGACGGCTGACGAGCCTCGAGCTGATCAGCCCCCGCTGGCTGATCGATCGCTACAACGTGTCGCTGGTCCAGAGCCTGCTGCTCAAGGCCACCGAGGTGAAGGTCGAGCTGTCCGATGTCTCCGGCCCCAGGCTCAAGCAGCTGTTCCGGTGGATCAAGTTCCACCAGCTGCTGCACCGGGCCCACCGCTCAGGATCCACGTTCTCTCTGCACCTCGATGGCCCTGTGTCGATGTTCCAGGGCTCCACCCGCTATGGCCGGAGCCTCGGGCGCTTCTTCCCCGCGCTGTGCCTGGTCGAGACCCCGTGGCGCATGCAGGCCACCGTCCTGTGGACCAAGGCCGCCCACCGCAAGGAGCTCGTCGTCACCCACGAGCAGGGGCTCCGCTCCCACTACCCCGACACCGGCGCCTACCGCACCAAGACCCAGGAGCACCTGGTCGCCAGCTTCGCCAAGCACAAGAGCCCCTGGCGCCTGCTCGACGGCCAACACTCCCTACAGATCGGCCCCTCCGACATGGTGTTCCCCGACTTCACCCTCACCGATGGGGAGCGGATCGCCCACCTCGAGGTCTGGGGACACTGGCGACCCGAGGCCCTGATCCGACGCCTCGAGGGCCTCGAGCGCTATGGCCCGGAGCACCTCGTCCTGGCGATCAGCCGGCGCCTCGCGTCGGGACGATCGAAGGAGATCCCCGAACACCCAGGGGTGATCCCCTTCGCCGAGGTTCTCTCGACCAAACGACTGATCGAGGTCGCAGAGCGCGTCGCGATCCCCGTCGCACAAGACGAGGCTGAGTCGTGACCTACCGGATCGATCGTGCTACCGTCCAGCCGGCCGCCGGGATCTGCCCCCGGTTCGCCAGGAGGAACAAGATGTACAAGCTGATGGCGCTGCCCTTGGTGCTGTTGAGCCTGACGGGGTGTGCGGGGATCGCCTTCCAAGGCCAGGGTATCCCCGTCGCGGTCCTGTACGCGGACGCAAGCACGGGCCAGCAGGCGACCCAGAACAACCTCGGCAAGAAGAAAGGCGAGGCCTGCGCCACGTCGATCCTCGGCCTGGTCACCACCGGGGACGCCTCGATCCGTGCCGCCGCCGACGCAGGCGGGATCAAGCAGATCTCCGCGGTCGATGGCTCGATCAAGAACATCCTCGGGATCTTCGCGACCTACTGCACCGTGGTGAGCGGAACGGGCTGAGCGTCCCGCTCCGTCCCGGGGGGGGCTCCGACCTGCCCCCCTCACCCCCTCACAGCGGGTCCTCCGGGGCCCGCTTGTTGTTATGGACCGGCATGCCCCCCTCGAGACAGCGCGACTGGATCCTGATCGACGGACATTGAGGTCTCTGAAGACGCTTTGGTGCCTGGGTCAGGCGCCACGACTCCAGAGGACGCTTCGAGATCGTCCCCTATCAGGAGGCCCCCGATCCCCCCGTGGACGGCGCGCTGCGGGCGCGCTGCGCAGAGGCGCTGCATGTGCTAGAGTCCACGGATCAGGTGATCCTGGGCGCGCCCGCGCTGCTGTACATCTACGATCGGCTCGGGTATGGGCGGTGGGTCGCCGTCTTCCGGTTTCCACCCCTGTCCTGGCTCACCGGTCCCGGCTACCGGTGGGTCGCCAACCACCGGCTCTTCTTCTCCAGGTTCGCGTTCCGCACACCCGAGTAGCGCTGAGACCCCGATGAGAGTAGCGCCGAGACCCCGATGTCCGTCCGCGACGATCTCGTCCCCTCCAAGGCCCGACCCTGGCTCGACGCGCTGCTCCTCCGGACCGATCCCGAGCAGCTCTGATCAACCCTCCTGGCGGTAGGCGTCGTGCTCCCGGCGACGGCGGCTGGTGTGCTCCTCCGCCGAGTCACAGACGACGAGCTCGTACAGCACGGCCTGCTTGCCCTCCCGGCGGCGCAGGATCCGCCCCAGGCGCTGCACGTGCTCGCGCACGGTGCCGGTGCCCGACAGGATCACCGCCACGTCGGCCTCAGGGAGATCCACCCCCTCGTTGAGCACCCGGCTGGTCACCAGGGTCGGCAGGGTGCCCTCCCCAAAGGCCTCGAGCAAGGCACGGCGCTCCTTGCTGTCGGTCTGGTGGGTGATCACGGGCAGCAGCAGGGCCCGGGAGATCCGATAGGCCGTCGCGTTGTCCTGGGTGAAGACCAGGGCCCGCCCGTCGGCGTGGCGCCGCAGGATCTCGGACAGCAGCTCCAGCTTGCGGGGGGTCCGCTGCAGGATCCTGCGGCTCTCGCGGAAGGCCGCCAGCGCCTGGCGCCCCTCCTTCGAGCGCCCGGCCTCCCGGAGGAAGTGCTGGAAGCCTCGCCGCCCCCCCGACATCCCCCGGGACTCCCGAAAAGCCCTGTAGGTCGCGATGGCGGTGTCGTAGGCCTGCCGCTCCTCAGGATCGAGGTGTACGTCGACGACCTCGGTGCGGTACTCCGCGAGGAACTCCCCGGCCAGCTCGGTGACCGTACGGGTGTAGATCACCGGACCCACCAAGGCCTCGATCCGGGCAGCGCCACCCTCGACCCCCTCTGGATCCTCAAGGGTCGCGGTGAGCCCGAGGCGCCACGGTGCGATGCTCGAGGTGGCGGCCAGGCTGTAGGTGGGCCCCGGCAGGTGGTGGACCTCGTCGAACACCAACAGCCCGAAGCGATCGCCGTAGCGCTCGGCGTACAGGTGGGCCGAGTCGTAGGTCGAGACGGTCAGCTCCAGGATCTCCCGCTGCCCCCCGCCCAACACCCCGATGGGCTCGTCGAACGCGCGCACGAGGGTATCGTACCACTGAGACACCAGATCGAGGGTGGGGGCCACCACCAACGCGTGGCGATCGGCGGCGGCGATGCACAGCTCAGCCACCATCGACTTGCCCGCCCCGGTGGGCAGCACCACCACGCCCCGACGACCCGCAGCGATCCAGGCCTCGAGCGCCTCGCTCTGGTAGTAGCGGGGGCGCCGGGTAGACCGCCAGGTGCGCCCCAACACCCCATACCGACGCGCCTCGTCCCGGTAGGGCCCCCGCCGGTGCAAGGTCAGCAGGATGTCGTGGTAGGCGTCGGCCGGGGCCCTCCACAGGCGCACCCGGGGATCGTAGGTGAACGCCTTAGGCACCTCGTCGGCATCCAACCCCTCGAGGAGCAGGGTGCCCCGATCAAACGACAGCACGGGCTCGTCCATCGCCGACAGCTAACGCAGCCAGGGTCGGGGTACCCTGGAGCGCCTGCCCAGGACTGTCCGTGATCACGCTGATCTCCCTGTGCGCCCTGGCTGCTCCGATCGACGAGCTGATCGCATGGGCCGATCGTCACCCAGCCCCGACCCACCCCCCCCCTCAGATCGAGGGCTACCGCTTCGCCGGCCCCCACCTGGGCGCCCTGGCTGCGGAGGCCGCCCGCAGACCTGCAGCGGTCCAGATCGAGTCGATCGGGACCACCACCTGGGGCCACCCCGTCTGGGCGTTCCACGTCACGGATCCCGACGTGCCCGTCACTGAGGAGATCTTGGTGTTCGCCGGGATCCATGCCCTGGAGTGGATCAGCGTCGAGGTCGCGGTGCAGCTGCTGCAAGAGCTGATCGAGCGCCCCCCCCGGGGACACAGGGTCACGGTGATCCCCCTGCTGAACGTCGACGGGCGGCTGAAGACCGAGGACGACGTCGCGATGGGCAGGTTCGACGTCTACCGCCGCGGAAACGGCGCCCGACCCCCGGTGGATCTGAACCGGGACTTTGCGGTGAACCGCGAGCCGACCTCGGTGTGGCGCTACATCCTGCCCGGCTACCACGCCACCACCCCCACCGGCGCGCTGTCGCAGCCCGAGACCCGGGCGCTGGACGCTCTGGCGGCCCGACACGACTACGCCCGCTCGGTGAGCCTGCACGCGTTCGGTGGCTACCTGTACTTCCCCTGGGCCGGACGCTGGGCCCGGCCCGACGACTGGGCGACCTTCGTCACCCTGGGGCGCGCCATGGAGCGCGCCCAGGGCGCGCTCGCCTACCGGCCGAGACAGCTGTCCCGGTGGGGCTTCTTCTTCCGAGCCCACGGCGCAGAGATCGATCACCTCTACGGGAGGTACGGGACCCACGCGTTCCTGATCGAGCTCACCCGCTCGGGGATCCGCCCCTGGCGCCTGCTGTCAGATACACGCACCTACCTGCGCTGGTACAACCCCGTCCACCCCCGACCCCACGTCGAGCGCGGGGTCGCTGCGCTGCGCGCCCTGATCCGGACGAGCAGCCCGGACTGATCAGGGCTCGGAGGCCGCGGGACCGGCTGGGGCTGCGGGCGCGGCTGGGCGGGGCGTTCGGGGGGCTGCGGGCGCGGCTGGGCGGGGCTCCCGGGGTGGCGTAGGCCCGGCTGGGCGGGGCGCTCGGGGTGGCGCGGGCCCGGCTGGGCGGGGCGCCCAGGGTAGCGCGGGCCCGGCTCGGCGGGGCGCCCGGGGTGGTACAAGCCCCCACAGCCCTCCCCTTTGCTGCTCGGTTGTCTGGGAACCCTACGCGGTCTGCACGAGCGACTGGGGAGAGGCGG
>DRPG01000044.1 GCA_011376105.1 Deltaproteobacteria bacterium | reverse complement strand
GGACGAGCCGGTCGAGGAGGGGCCGCGTCAGCGGAACCTGGACTACTTCCTCGAGGACGACGAGGCGATCGATCCCGAGGACGAGGCGATCCGGGTGCAGGAGCTGCGCCGCCTCAAGCTCGCCCTGTCGGAGGTGCTCACCGAGCGGCACCGGCACGTGCTGGCCCGTCGCTATGGGCTCGAGGACGATCACTTTCGCACCCTGTCCGAGGTGGGCGAGGGCCTGAACCTGTCCCGGGAGCGGGTCCGGCAGATCGAGCGCGAGGCGTTGGGGCGGCTCAAGGACGCTGAGATCCGAGAGGTCGCCTAGCGGCTCGGCCTGATGGTCCGTTGCTGGCTTGATCCCTGCTCTCCTCGGAAACTGTCCCCCCGAGCTTGACGGGGAGAGCAGGGGCGTTACAAAACCCCCGTCGATCGCGGTCGACACCGTGTGGGCCTGTAGCTCAGCTTGGTTAGAGCGCACGCCTGATAAGCGTGAGGTCGGCTGTTCAAGTCAGCCCAGGCCCACCACCCCCCCCACACTCGATGGACCCCCCGGGGGCGTAGCTCAGTTGGGAGAGCACCCGCTTTGCAAGCGGGCGGTCGTCGGTTCGAGTCCGATCGCCTCCATCCCCCACCTCCCGCAAGTCAAGGCCCACCAAGCGCCCCCGATCCATGGGTTGGTTACACATGTCCCCCATGTGGTGGATGTGGTCAGGGTTGGCGGTCGCCGGAGAGCTAGCCCTGGTGACCAGCGGAGCGACCGGGGGGATTGGATCGGGGGGGTGGCACCTCGAGATCCCGAAGGACATCGTCGGGGACGCTGCGGTGGTGGAGGTCGAGCCCCTGCACGGGGTGATGGCGCAGGATCGAGCGCTGCTGATCGCGTCCGATGGACAAGCCAGCACCCTGAGCCTCCTGAGGACGCGCGCTCCTGCCTGTACCCGCACCGGGGAGGGCCGGCTGCAGCGGCGGCGCACCGAGATGATCCTGGTCGATGCGGCGATCGCGCCGACGATGGCGGGCACCATCGGTCCTGACTCGTCTCCGGTGGAGCTGTGGCGGTGCCGGGCGACGGGCAGCGAGGCCACCCTGGTCCTGCCCCAGGGGGGCGAGGTGCCCCCAGCCTGGGATCGCTTCGAGCACCGGCTGAGCCTGCGGATCGAGGTGGAGATCGGCCAGCAGACGGAGCGGCTGTTCGTCGTCGGGGTCCCCCAGGGGGATCCAGCTCGCCGGATCACCGCGATCGAGCAGGCCCTGACACGGCGTCCCGGGGCGCTGTGGGTCGACGCTGGCTCGTTCGTGGACGGCACCAGCGCGGTGCGGGATGGAGGGCTGTCCCTGCACCGCCCCACCGGGTTCCTCGCCCTGCGCCGGCTGGCGCCCGCCGCCCTCGCCCCGGGCCGCAACGAGCTGACCCCAGGCGCTGCGGCGTTCCTCGCCGAGGCGGGTGAGCTGCCCTATGTCGCCACCAACTGGTCCGCCGAGGACGCAGCGCTCGCGCTGCCCTCCTCCCGGGTGGTGCAGGTGGACACCGGTGAGGGTCCGGTGTCGGTGGCCTTCCTCGGGATCGTGGCGCCGTCCATCTCCCGCTGGGTGCCCGCCCTGGCCGAGGAGGGGATCCTCCTCACCGATCCAGTCGAGGCCCTCACCGCTGCGCTGGAGGAGCTTGAGGATATCGATCTGGTGGTGGTCCTGGTCCAGGGCGGGCCTGAGCTGATCCAGCGGATCCAGCGGATCGGCGGGATCGACGTGGTGGTGGGGGAACAGGGACAGCGCGTCGATCGCCTGGGGGCCGTCGAGCTCTCGCTGCGGGAGGGGTGGATCGAAGGAGGGCCCGCGCCGATCACCGTCCCCCTGGACGGGGTCGCCGAGGTGACCCTGGTCCTCGAGGGGCAGCGCCTGAGCGCCGCCCGGATCGAGCCCACCCGGATCACCCCCGAGCTGGAGCCGGATCAGGAGGTCCTGGCTGCGATCAACGCGGTGCGGGACGAGGTCTCCCCCCGGTTCGAGCGCCCCCTGCTGCAGCCACCGGGCTCCAGCCCCACCGCCGTGCTCGACGACGAGACCTGGACCCGGGTGGCCTGTGCCGCCGTCCTCGAGGCGATGGATGCACACGTCGCCCTGCTGTCGTCGCTGCCGTCGGTCCCGGTGGTGCCGGGGATCCAGACCGAGCTGCTGGTGGTCGAGCGCCTCGCCCTGCTCGATCGGCTGGTGGTCCACCGAGTCCGGGGCGATCAGCTTCAGCACCTCCTCGACACCGCGGCCCAGGCGGTCCCGGTGGCCTGCGGCGCGCCCTTCGGAGAGAAGGCCGCGCTGGTCGGTGGGCGCAGCATCGATCCGATCCGATCCTACCGGGTGGTCACCACCGATCGCCTGCTGGCCAACGGCAGCGTCCAGGCCGTGATCCAGCTCGATGATCGGCTGCAGGGGCCGAGCCCGACCCTGCGCTCGGCGGTGCTCGGGGTGCTGCAGGGCTACGCGGGGCGGGGGCGGGACGCGGTCGAGATCCTCTCGCAGCGATCGCCGTCCGATCTCGATCCACTGTGGCTGCTGCGGATGACCCGGGCCTCGGGGAGCGTCTCGTCGTTCCGGGGGGTGCCCGATCCCGGAGGGCTGTACTCGGAGATCCCGGAGACCCTGGCGACGAGCCCGTCGTCGGTCACCGTGGCCACGGATCTGGATCTGGCGCTGGAGTACTCGAGCCGCGTGTTTGCCTGGGATCTGCGGAGCAAGCTGCTGTGGAGCGAGCTGGACGTCGAGGGGGAGGACGCGACCGAGCAATCCGACGATCTACGCCTGTCGACCTCCGCCTCCCTGCCCGGCGCCGATCTGGAGCTGGGCACTCCGTGGGTGCCCTACGCCGAGCTGCTGTTCGACTCGGAGATCACCCCGACCATCGCAGATCTGCAGCTGGGCACCCGAAACCCACGCCAGCGGGATCTGTCGCTGACGGCGGGGCTCTCGAGCAGCTCGGGCTGGCTCACCCGGCTGCGGATCGGGGCGCTGCTGCTCAAGGATCTGTCGGTGGTGGACAAGGGGCTAGAGCCGGGCGGGCGCCTGGAGATCACCACCCGGGTGCCGCTCGCCCCGGGGGTGTCGTGGGCCACCAGCCTGGACGGGTTCTTGTTCGCCAACAGCCGGGGCCAGGACGCCAGCGATCTACGCTTCAAGGCCCTGGTCGACACCCGGCTCGAGCTGGGGGTGCTGCGGTGGCTGTCCGCGGCCCCCTACGCTCAGGTGTTCGCGTTCCAGGGCCGGGTGGATCAGACCCGCGATCCAGCGGTGGCGTACACCCTGGGGGCGTCGGTGGATCTCGTCGGGGCGCTGGAGCTGTGAGGGTGCTCCTCACCACGCTCCTGCTCGCCTGTGGCTCCGATCCACCGCCGGCGCCTGCGTCCGCCCTGGAGCTCCAGCGGCGGGTGGTGCGGGCTGCGGAGGAAGGCCTGCTGTGGCGCCGGGCTCACCTCGCTCTGGAGCAGGGCGACGCTGAGGACGCCGCGCGTGCGATCGACATGGGGATCAGGCTAGCCCCGCAGCGCTTCGAGCCCCTGATCGACGAGGTGGTGCCGCTGCTGACGCCGGAGCTGGCGGCCCAGCTGGTGCGCGATCCCCGACGCGCCAGCATGCTACGGCGTGAGGCTCAGCAGCAGGCGGTGGAGCAGCGGTACCTCGAGCACCGCACACCGCTGCGCCTCGAGGGGGTCAGCGAAGCCCGTGGGCGCGCGGTGCTCGAGGGCGTCCGCCGGGAGTATGTCGAGGTCCCGGACGAGGCCGCGATGGGGGCGGCCGCCTGGAGCCGCCTGTCGTGGATCGAGGCCACGCTGGGCCCCCCCCCGGACGGAGCCACGGTGGAGGACGCGATCGCGGCCGGCCGGGCCGCCGGCCTGTCCGAGGCGGTGGCCGTCGGCGAGGGGATCGAGGCCGCGCTGGGGGCCCTCGATCCCTACACCCGTCCGGTGTGGCCCGCCGAGATCGCGGGCTGGTCCCAGCACCACGAGGGGATCGGCGTGGGGGTCGGCCTCGCGCTGCTCGATGCCCCCGATGGGTCGGTGTGGATCGACGCGCCCCTGCTACAAGGGCCCGCATGGGGGGCCGATCTAAGGCAGGGGGACGTGGTGGAGCGGATCGACGGGATCGAGGTCCCGGGCCTGCCCGAGCCCCGGGCACAGCTGGCCTCTGCCCTGCTCCAGGGCGATGCAGGCAGCACCGTCACCCTCGAGGTGAGCCGCGACGGCGTGCTCCACGAGGTGCGCCTGGTCCGGGGGTCCTGGATCGAGCTTATGGTCTCAGGCTGGGAGCGGGCCGACGACAACACCTGGGTACTCTGGATCGACGAGCCCCACCGGATCGCGTTCGTCCGGATCGCGGGGCTCCGGCCCGGCACGGACGAGGCCTTCGACGCCCTGCTGGAGGGGATCCATCCCGATGCGGTGATCCTGGATCTGCGGGGGAACCCGGGCGGCGACGTGATGGCTGCGGTGAACCTCGTGGATCGCTTCGTCGAGGGCGGGACCCTGGCCGCCCTGGTGGGCCGGGCGGTGCCCGAGCCAGCGGCCGGAGAGGGCGAGGTCCCCTGGAACGTCGCCCTGCCCGGGCACGCGCTGGAGGGGGTGCCGGCGATCGTGCTGATCGACGGAGGCACCGCGTCGGCGGCGGAGCTGCTGGCGGGCGCGCTGGCCGAGCGCAGCGACGCGCTCCTGGTGGGGGAGGAGAGCTTTGGCAAGGGGCTGTCCCAGGGGCTGCGGGTCGACGAGGCGGTGGGGGTCGCCTGGCAGGTCACCACCGGCGCCTGGACCCTGCCCAGCGGATCCCCGCTGGAGGCGGTGGCCGGGGACGCGGGGGGGCTGCGGCCCGACGTGGAGGTGTCGCTGTCTGCAGCGGAGACGTTCCTGATCACCAAGATGCGGCAGCGCCGGGAGCACCTGCGCACCCACGCCGACGGGACCCCGATCCGCTCCCTGGGCACCCGGGCCCGGCCCGAGCTGCCCAGGCTGTCCGCTGATCCCCAGGTGGTGGCGGCCCTGGCCGAGGCCCGGCGGCGGGTGGGGGCCGCGCCCTGACGG
Organism: Deltaproteobacteria bacterium; assembly: GCA_011376105.1. Lineage (GTDB taxonomy): Bacteria > Myxococcota_A > UBA796 > UBA796 > DRPG01. Next base: position 8,467 of record DRPG01000044.1, on the reverse strand, counting down.
CGCCCCGGCGTAGCTCGGTGGCCTCCTGTGGCTCGGTGGCCTCCTGTGGGCACGGGCTAGCGGCCGAGGGCTCCCAGCAACGCTCGCAGGGCCAACGCGCGGTGTGGCGCGATCCCTCTAGGGGTGTCGGGGGGGACGAGGGGACGAAAGCAGGGCTGGAGGCCAGGCCCCGGCCCCAGCCCCTCAGCGATCCGCCCCTCGAGGACGCCGACGGCGGTGAGGGTGGCGCCGTCGGGCCAGGCGAGGGCCACCCCACAGCGATAGGTGGCGGCGCTGCCGTCGGCTTGGGCCTGCAGCGCCTGCTTCGCCGGCCCCCAGCCCCCCAGGGCGTCGGCCCAGCGCCGCAGCTCTAGCCCCGGAGCCCCCAAGAGCGCCTCGACCCACAGCCCCACGTCGTCGCCCAGGGCCGGCACGCCGGCCTGCCGGGCCGCAGACAGGGCCTTGATCCGGGCGTTGCCCTCGACCGAGCCTGCGTCTTCCTCAGGGGCGCGCCCGGGCCAGGGACGCAGCTCGATCCCCAGCCCCCCCAGCAGGATCCGCCACTCAGCGAGCTTGCCCGCGTTGCTCGTCGCCACGAGCAGCGGTGAGGGCAGGGACATCGGCTACCCCCTGCCGATCATCGCGAGGAACTCCTTGCGGGTGCTGGGAGCCTCCCGGAAGGCTCCCAACAGGCAGCTGGTGACCATCGTGACCCCGGTCTTGCGCACCCCGCGGCTGGTCATGCACTGGTGGGTGGCCTCGATCACCACCCCCACGCCCTTGGGTACGAGGACCTCTTGGATGACGTCGGCGACCTGGCGGGTCAGCTTCTCCTGGATCTGCAGCCGCTTCGCGAACACGTCCAGCACCCGGGCCAGCTTGCTGATCCCCACCACCCGCTGATCGGGGAGGTAGCCGATGTGGGCGATGCCCACGAACGGCACCATGTGGTGCTCGCAGTGGCTCTCCACCGGGATGTCGCGCAGGATCACCATCTCGTCGTAGCCCTCGACCTCCTCGAAGGTCTTCGACAGGTAGCTGATCGGATCCTGGCTGTAGCCCTCGTAGAACTCCTGGTAGGAGCGGATGACCCGCTCGGGGGTGCCGAGGAGTCCCTCGCGGTGGGGATCGTCTCCTGCCCAGCGGATCAGGGTGCGCACGGCCGCGAGGGCCTCCGACTCGCTGGGGCGTTCCTGGGGGGGGGCCGTGTCCATCGAGGTACCTCCAGCCCGCCTCGTAACGAACACCACCAGCACCTGGGGTACGCTCCGGCGTGGAGGTCGGATGTCCAAGGACGAGGTACAGGACGAGGTACAGGACGAGGTACAGGACGATCGCACGGGCATGGATCCGGCGACCCTGCGTCGGGCGGTGCTGGATCACCTGCGGTACACCCAGGCCAAGGATCTGCGCAGCGCCACGCTCACCGACGTGTACCACGCGCTGGCCCACACGGTCCGCGATCGGCTGGTCCACCGCTGGATGACGACCCAGCGTCGCTATGCGGACGACGACGTCAAGCGGGTCTGCTACCTCTCAGCAGAGTACCTGCTGGGGCGCCAGCTCGAGGCCAACCTGCTGACGCTGGGGCTGCTCGGGCTGGCCCGGGAGGGCCTCGCCGAGCACAAAATCGATCTGCAGCAGGTGCTGGAGGAAGAGGCGGATCCAGGGCTGGGGAACGGAGGGCTGGGGCGCCTGGCGGCCTGCTTCATGGACTCCCTCGCCACCCTGGGGCTGCCGGGCATGGGCTACGGGATCCGCTACGAGTTCGGCATCTTCCGGCAGGAGATCGTCGACGGCTGGCAGCTCGAGCAGCCCGACGAGTGGCTGCGCAAGGGCAACCCCTGGGAGTTCAAGCGGCCGGAGTACACCGTGAACGTGCCCTTCGGCGGACACGTGGAGCACTGGACCGACGCCTCAGGGCGCTTCCAGGCCCGATGGATCGAAGATCACGTGGTGCAGGGGGTGCCCTACGACACCCCCGTGGCCGGCTACCAGACCCCCACGGTGCACACCCTGCGCCTGTGGTCCGCCACCGCGTCCGAGCAGTTCGATCTGGCGGTGTTCAACGACGGCGACTACCGGCGGGCGGTCGAGAACAAGGCGCTGGACGAGTCCATCTCTAAGGTCCTCTACCCCAAGGACACCTCCCCCGAGGGCCGGGCCCTGCGGCTGAAGCAACAGTACTTCTTCGTGTGCTGCTCAGTGCACGACATCGTGCGCAGGTACCTCGAGCGCCACACCGACTTCTCCCTGTTCCCCGCCCGGGTGGCGATCCAGCTCAACGACACCCACCCCGCCATCGCGATCGCCGAGCTGATGCGGGTCCTGGTGGATCGAGAGCAGCTAAGCTGGGGGGCGGCGTGGGAGATCACCCGCGCCACCTGCGCCTACACCAACCACACCCTGCTGCCCGAGGCGCTGGAGCGCTGGCCCCTGGAGCTGTTCCACGCGATGCTGCCCCGGCACCTCGAGATCATCCGGGAGATCGATCGACGCTTCCTGCGCAACGTGCACGTGTGGTCGGGGGGGGACGAGGAGCGCTGTCGCCGGATGGCGATCGTGGACGAAGCCAACCAGCAGGTGCGGATGGCCCACCTGTCGGTGGTGGGCTCCCACACGATCAACGGGGTCGCCGAGCTCCACAGCCAGCTGCTGCGGGAGCACGTCCTGGCCGACTTCGCTGAGCTGTGGCCCGGGCGGTTCACCAACCAGACCAACGGGGTGACCCCGCGTCGGTGGCTGCTGCAGTGCAACCCCGGCCTGGCTGACGAGATCACCCAGCGGATCGGGCCGGGCTGGGTGACCCAGCTGTCCCAGCTGGAGCGGCTCGCACCCCTAGCCTCCGATCCTGGCTTCCTCGAGGCGCTGGGCAAGATCAAGGCGGACAACAAGCGCGCCCTGGCTGCCCACCTCAGCCACCGGGCGGGGATCGTCGTCGATCCATCGTCGATGTTCGACGTGCAGGTCAAGCGGATCCACGAGTACAAGCGCCAGCTGATGTGCTGTCTGCACGTGATCTGGCTGTACCACCGGGTGCGCTTCCTCGGACACGCGATCGTGCCGCGGGTGGTGCTGATCGGGGGCAAGGCCGCGCCGGGCTACATCGAGGCCAAGAAGCACATCAAGCTGATCAACGACGTCTCCACCCACATCGCGTCGGATCCCCAGATCGGGCAGCAGCTGGCGCTGTGCTTCCTCCGAAACTACAACGTCTCCGCTGCTCAGCGGGTGATCCCCGCCGCCGATCTCTCCGAGCAGATCTCGCTGGCGGGCAAGGAAGCCAGCGGTACGGGGAACATGAAGTTCCAGATGAACGGGGCGCTGACCCTGGGCACCCTCGACGGCGCCAACGTCGAGATCCGCCAGGAGGTGGGGGCCGAGAACTTCTTCCTCTTCGGTCTCGACGTCGCCGGAGCCCAGGGCGTGCTCGCGGGGGGCTACCGACCTGCGGCGGTGATCGCGGGCAGCGAGCGGCTGCAGACTGTGCTGGGACACCTCGAGGACGGCCTGTTCAACCCCGACGAGCGCGATCTACACCGCCGGATCGCGGGCTACCTGCGCCACGCGGATCCCTTCCTCGTCTGTGCCGACTTCGACGCCTACTGTGAGGCGCAGGAGCGCGCGGCGGCTGCATACGCGGATCCCCGACGGTGGGGGGGGATGGTGGCCCGCAACATCGCCGCCGCGGGGCGCTTCTCCAGCGATCGGACCATCCGTGGCTACGCCGACGAGATCTGGGGCCTCGAGCCCACGCGGGTAGAGCTCGGATAGCCGCTCAGCTCCGCCGCCGGGGGGTGGGCCACCGCCGCATCAGGCCCTCCTGGGCGGTGGAGGCCACCAGCTGGCCCCGGCGATCGTAGAACCGGCCCTGGACCAGCCCCCGGGCCCCCGAGGCGGACGGGCTCTCGATCGTGTGCAGCAGCCACTCGTCCATCCGAAAGGGGCGATGGAACCATATCGCATGATCCAAGCTGGCCAGCTGCAGCCCCGGGGTGAGCCAGGACACACCGTGGGGGCGCAGCGCGGTGCCGAGGAAGTGGAAGTCGCTGGCGTAGGTCAGCAGGCACCGGTGCAGTGTGGGATCGTCGGGGAGGTGATCGATCGCGCGGTACCAGACCTGGTGTCGCGGGGGAGCGGGGGAGGGCGAGAGCAGCTGGTGGGGCGTCACCGCGCGGGTCTCGATCGGGCGCTCGGCCACCGCCCGGGCGCGCATCCGCTCCGGGATCCGATCGGCGATCCCCTGGGCCAGGACGTGCTCGGAGATCAGCGTCTCAGGCCCGGGGAGCTCCAGCGTCAGCGCCTCCTGGTGAGTGTAGCCCTCCTCCTCGACCTGGAACGAGGCGGAGAGGCTGAAGATCGCCCTGCCGCCCTGGATAGCCACCACCCGCCGGGTGGTGAACGATCGTCCGTCCCGGATCCGATCGACCTCATAGACCACGGGGCGACCGGCGTCCCCCTGGCGGAGGAAGTAGCCGTGCAGCGAGTGGGCGGGTCGATCCGGGGCGACGGTCTGAGTCGCGGCGGACAGCGCCTGCCCCAGGACCTGGCCCCCGAAGATCGCACCCCAGCCCAGATCCTGGCTCTGGCCCCGGAAGAGATCCTCCTCGATCCGCTCTAGCCCCAACAGGTCGACCAAGCGCGCGAGCACAGGCCTCATCCACCCCCCCGGCGTGGGCTAACACGCGCTCACTCCGGAGCAGGCGCCGGGATGGGGTAGGATGATCCCGTGAGTGGTCTGGGCTGTCTGGAGCCCATGGATCCAATCGTCTGAGCCAGATCACACTGAGTGAGCCGTTTCGATCCCAGGGGCGCAAAACATGTCCAGGTACGTGTCGTTCGAAGAGCCACGCCCTCACCGGTTCCCCGAAGAGGACGAGCCCCCGACGCGCTGGGAGCCCCATCCCGGGATGGAGGCGGGGCGCTCGAGCCACGCTGAGCCCACCCGGCCGGTGGGCTCGGATCGAGGCGCTGCGACCGTGCACCTGAGCCCGAGGGCGGCCTCCCCCGGCCGGGAGCACGGCCCGAAGCACGGCCCGAGGCGCTCGGTGTCCACCGGGCGAGCTGAGCTCCTCCCCTCGGTCCCCCCGGTGTCGGCCTTTCGGCCGCCGAAGACCCCCACCCCGGCAGAGCGCCGGGGGCGCAGGGAGGGCGGGGGCACCACGATGATCGTGGCGAGCGTGGTGGCCGGGGGCGCCGTGGCGGCCGTGCTGGGCTCCAGCCTGCTGGTCGGGGTCACGATCCTCGCCGCCCTGACCTGGACCCCGAGCTCGTCCACCCAGCTGGCCGGGGGCGTCGTGCCCCAGACCTCGGGCGCCTCGGTGCCGGGCACCCCCGGGGCCCAGGATCTCGGCGCCCTGGCCGCGGCTCCAGCCGCAGCCCCAGGGCGGAGGGGAGCGAGCCCCGGGAGCCAGGGGTGGATCGACGCCGCGGTGGCCCGGGTGAGCAGCGTGGCCAGCCAGGTCTCCCCGGAGGGAGTGCCGAGCACCTCCCCGCTCCCACCCTCGGCGGAGGGGGCCGTGGCCTCCACGATCGTCCCCGCGGTGCCCGCGGCCCCGGGCACCGTGTCCGCCACCGCCGCTGCGCCGCCGGGCGCCCAGGTCGTGGCTGCCTCCAGGATCCCCGGCGCGCCCCCCGGGGCCGCCCCCGGCGCCCCGATCAGCGGTGTGGATGCCTTGATCGCCGAGCTCCAGGCCGAGCGTCGGCGGGGCCGCCCAGCCCCCGCGACCCCCGTCGATCTGCTGGCGGGCAGCGACGGCCTGGAGCTGGGGCCCGGGAGCCCCGGAGCCGGGGATGGCCGGGGTCGCCCGGTCGCAGCAGACGATCCAGCGAGGGCGCTGGTCGCCGGCCTGGACGCCCCCGCCGCGGCCCCGTCGGGGGCCTCCTCCGAGATCGATGCCTTGATCGCCGAGCTCTCAGCCACGTCCCGGCCGGCCGCAGCCGCTCCCCGGCGCTCGTCACCGTCGCCGGTGGCGCCTGCTGCACCAGCGGGGGACTGGTTCGGGGTCGCCGCCGCTGCGGTCCAGCAGGTGGCGGTGGCGGTGGGGGTCGCCCCCCCCGAGGCGAGCCCGGTGGCGGCGAGGCTCAGCCCGAGGGCTTCGGCCACCCCCGGTGGATCCGTCGATCTGCTGGCCGGCGACGATGGTCTGGATCTCAACCTCAGCGGCTCGTCCAGCGGCAGCGCCTGGGCCCGGGCCGGAGGTGTACCCCCCACGGCGGGCCCCACCGCCGAGGGCTCCGCTGAGCTGGATGCCCTCGTCGCGGGCTTGATCAGCGATGGTCCCGGGCCCACCGCCGCGGAGATCTCCGCCCGGGAAGACAGCTGGCTGAGCACCGCCACCTCAGCGGTCTCGGCGGTGTCCGAGGGTGTGCGCTCGATCGTGATGGGGGGCGACGCTCCGCTGGTCGCGGCCACGCCCTCGGTCGCAGGCGCGGCGACGGTCGCGGCCACCCCCTCGGTCGCAGGCGCGGCGACGGTCGCGGCCACCCCCGCGCCCTCCGATCGGATCCTCGCCGACGACGGTCTGTCGGAGCTGGTCGATGATCTGGCCGCCGAGCGGCGGCGCAGCGGGTGGGCGGCCCCGGCCCGGGCCGACGATCCAGCCCGGGCGATCCTCGCGGATCTAGACGCGCCGAGCCCCGCCGGGCGAGCGGCCCCGGAGCCCCAGGACGATCGCGCCTGGACCAACACCGCGTCCGACTGGGTGAGCAAGGGCGCCTCGATCGTGACCGGCAACGCCGCCCCGGTCCCTGAGCGGCCGACCGCGGCCCGACCCACCGCGACCGTGATCGCGGCTGCGGCCGCGGCCGCGGCCCGACCCACCTCGGCCGCGGCCGCGATCGCGGCCGCGACCGCGAGCGGCACCGGCGTCGGGGATCTCGGCGGCGCGCCCACCGCGGCACGGTCGGTGACGCCTCCAGCGGCCCCGGCGGCTCCGCGCTGTGCTCCGGGGGAGCTGTGCAGCGACCGCCGGGCCCGGGGCTGGCGCGATCAGGGCCAGTCGGTGGATCTCCTCGCAGAGGAAGACGTGGCGCTCGAGCTGGGCTCGGATGAGATCACTGAGTCGGAGCTGTTCAACGTGCCCACCGTCGACGACGACGGCGCAGACACCGTCGAGATGGACTCCCTCGAGACGCTGCTCGTACAGATCAGCCTCGATGGCTCCGGGATCCCGATCGAGATCGACGGCGAGGAGGCCGGCTCGGTGCCCGGCGCGCTCCAGCTGACGCCCGGGGTCCACACCGTCACCCTGTACAACCGGGGAGTGACCTCGACCTTTCGCCTCGAGGCGGTCACCGATCCCGACGAGTGGTGCTTCGAGAGCAAGGGGCGAAACTTCCGCCCGGTCCGCTGTCGGTAGCGGGCTCGGGCCCGGAGCCTGCGCTCGTCAGGCTCCTGTGGCCTCCCGTAGCCCGGCGTCGGCGCCGACCAGGGTCGCGATCAGCGCTGCGCGGGCCCAGATCCCGTTGCGGACCTGATCCCAGATCAGGAACCCGGGGTGATCGTCCCACTCGGTGGGCAGCTCGTTGACCCTGGGCAGGGGGTGGAGGATCCTGCAGCTCGGACGCAGGAAACGTCGGTAGCCCGGATCGAGGACGAGGCCCGGGCTGGTGCCGAGGAGCGCGGCCTCTCCCTCGTCCCACTCCTGCTGGAGGCGGGTGACATAGATCGCGTCGAGGGACTCGCCGTGGGCGGCCAGCAGGGGGCCCAGGTGGTGGTGGAGCTCGACCCGGACCCCCCGCGCGGTCAGCGACTCAAGCAGGGCCTGCTCGGGCTCGAACTCGGGTGGAGAGACGAACGCGATCCGGATCTGCTCGAACCGGGACAGCAGCGTCGCGAGGGAGCGGGCGCAGCGGTTGCGGGAGGTATCTCCGACGATCGCCACCGAGCGACCATCGAGGGAGCCGAGGCTGTCGAGCAGGGTGAAGACGTCGAGCAGCCCCTGGGTGGGGTGCTCCAGCGTGCCGGTGCCTGCGCTGATCATGGGCATGGTGTGGGGGCCCAGGGCCAGGCTGTGGGCACACTGCAGGACGAAGCGATCGTCGGGGTGGCGGAGCACCAGCAGATCGAAGGAGGCAGCCCAGACCTGCGCCGTGTCGCGGATCGTCTCCCCCTTGACGAAGGAGGTCGCGCTCAGATCCTGGAGCACCCTCGCCGAGCCACCGAGCCTGGCGGTGGCGGTGGCGAACGACTCGCAGGTGCGGGTGCTGGGCTGAGCGAACAGGTGCAGCACCCGCTTGCGGTGCAGCACCCGCTCCAGCAGCCTCGCTCCCTGCTCGTGGGCGTCCAGGCTGCGGATCGCGCGGGCGGTGGCACACAGCGACTCCAGCTCGTCGCGCTCGAACATGCTCGAGCGCAGCACGAAGCGGGGTCGCCCACCCAGGAACGAGACCTCCCGGAGATCGGGGCCGTCGAACATCGCAGAGAAGGTGTCGAGATCGATCTGCATCCTGGGTCCTGGTGTGGTTGTCCCACGCCCCTGCGATC
>DRPG01000043.1 GCA_011376105.1 Deltaproteobacteria bacterium | reverse complement strand
GAGCCCAGAGAGGCTTGTCCCAGGGAGCGGATCTCCCCGTAGGGTCGAGGGCGCTCCGTCCGGGGAGGGCGCTCCGTCCGGGGAGGGCGCTCCGTCCGGGGAGGGCGCTCCGCCCGGGGAGGGCGCTCCGCCCGGGGAGGGCGCTCCGCCCGGGGAGGGCGCTCCGCCCGGGGAGGGCGCTCCGCCCAGGGAGGCTCCGCCCAGGGAGGCTCCGCCCGGGGAGAGCGCTCCGTCCGCGTCGGAGGCAGGGGAGGGCAGCCTGCCGTCGCCCAGGCCCGGGCGGCTGGTCTCTGCTCTGAGCTTTGCCTCGTGGCTGCAGCGGCACCCCGAGTGGGCACCGGCGGAGGCGATCGCCGCGGGGAAGGCCGACGCGCTGTACCTGCGGGACTGGGTGGAGGGGCGTCCCCCGGAGGAGCCGGCCTGGGTGCTGGGGGTGAGCTGGTCCGCGGCGGAGGCCTACTGTGCGGGGCGGGGGGGGCTCGCTCTGCTGAGCAGCCCCCCGGCGAGCTGGCCCGAGGACGCGGGGCCGATCCACGAGTGGCGGATCGACGGAGGACGCCCGGCGTGGCGGCGCTACGATGGCGCCACCAGCACGGCCGTCCGTCCGTCCCAGGCCAACGGATTCACCGGGCTGCGCTGCGCGAGGTGAGGCTCAGGGGGTGATGAGCAGCTGGGTGACGACAGAGCCCTGGCTGCTTGGAGGGGGCCGCAGGCCCATCAGGTGGGCGGCGGTGGGGGCGATCTGTCGCACATCCAGCAGCTCGGAGGTGTGCCCCGGGGCGACGCCGATCCCCCAGGCGAGGAAGGGCACGTCGGTGTCATCGGGGAACGCGGTGCCATGGCTGGTGCCCCTGCCCTCAGCCCCGGGGTAGTCATACAGCGCATCGGCGGCACGCATCACGTACACCTCGCCCGAGCGCTGGGGATCCACCGACTGCAGGATGGCCTCGGCGTAGGGGCCCTCCACCGGAGTGTCGCGCCAGGCCCAGGCCCCCGCGATGCCCGGCAGCGCGGCGACGGCCTCGGCGATCGCGGTGGCCGCCGGCGCCCGCAGCGCTGGATCGCCCCGCAGGGGCTCGGGCAGGTAGATCGAGGGAGACTCGAAGACCACCTCCCCCTCGAAGCCGGCGGAGGCCAGCGCCTGGTTCGCTGCGTTGGGGATCGCGTCGGGTGGGATCCGGAGCTTATCCGCGGGGAACGAGCCGTGATCGCTCGTCAGCAGCACGGTGATGCCGCCGGGGACCCTGTCCTGGAGCGCCTCGATCAGGCGATCCAGCGACGCGTCGAGCCGGACCATGCCGTCGAGCGCCTCCCAGCTCTCAGAGGTGTAGTTGTGCCCGATATAGTCGGTCTGGGAGAACGACAGGGCCAGCAGATCGGGACGCTCGTCCTCGCCCAGGTGCTGGCGCTCGACCGCCGCCAGCGCTGCGTCGACCAAGGCGTCCCCTGCGAAGGGGGTCACCAGAAAGGTGGACGCGTCGGGGGCAGGGTGGGGGAACGTCGTGCCCAGGCCCGGATCCGACTCCAGGGGCCCGTCGTCGGGGCCCACCAGGGCCTGGTAGACGTCGGGGTGCAGCGCCGTCCATGGCTCAGACATCCAGCGGCTCAGATCGAGCTCCGCCAGGGGCTCGGTGAACCGACCCTGGCTCCGATCGTACCAGGACACGAGCTGTGCCCTGGGGCCCCCCAGCATCATCGCCGCACGATCCTTGAGGGCGACGGCAGCAACCTGCCCTCCGGCCTGCATCACCTGATCCGCCAGGGTCTCGACCCGCAGCAGGGACGGATCCCCACAGTAGATCGAGTCTGTGCCGGGTACGGGATCAAGGTACCAGTCGTTGCTGATGATCCCGCTGACCGACGGAGACGCACCGGTCGAGATCGTCGCGTGCCCCGGGCAGGTGTAGGTGATCGCGTGGGCATAGCGCGCGGTCGAGACGAAGGCCTCGTCGCCCGTCAGCAGGGCCAGCCCCCCCCTGTACAGCTCGCTGGGCAGCTGCAGCAGCCGGATCGGGAGCTGATCGACGACCACCAACACCAACAACCGCGGCGTCGGAGAGACCATCGGGGCCAGCGGCGCTGGAGCCGGCGGTGTCGCTGGATCGGGGGGGAGCGCCCTGGGGCACGCCAGGAGGGCAAGGATTCCGAGCATGGATCGTCCTCGGTGGGTGGGAGGCGCACATAGCGTCACGCGGGGGATCGCACCGCTCCACGTCGTCCCTCGATCCGATCTTTGGGTATATTGATATTGATTTTCAATTTCAATATACTGGGGCTACGGAGGAAGCATGGAGCAAGGACCCTGTCTTCGACACGCCCCCCGGCCGAGGTCCGGGCTGGACACCGAGCTGCCCCTGGGCGCGCTGCCGGGCCTGTGCCGGGCCCTCGCTGCGGAGCTCGTGTCGGTGGTGGTCGAGCTGCCCGGCCCGGAGGGGTGGTGTGCGGCCACCGTCCACCACCCGCTCCATGCCCTGGAGCTGATCGACGAGCCCCCCGCGTCGGCCTGGATCGTCCAGCGGCCAGGCTGTGGGGGGCTGATCACCCGGCTGGTGCTCCTGGATCGACACGGGGAGCTGGTGGCCTCGATCGTCCCCCGTGGAGCGCCGGGGGAGCCTGAGCCGATCGCGTGGCGGGTACAGCTGCTGGTGAGCATCGTGGGCTCCCGGGCGGCCTGAGCGCAGGCGTCACGTCGGCCCCGGGGCCCTGACCGTGGGGACCCCTGCTGGCCCGGTGCAGCGCCGACGCCGGGCCCGGCTACTGGGCCCGGGCCCGGGCGAGCACGTCGATCACGGCGCTGCGCAGGGTGCTCGCGTCGATCTCGTGGCCGAAGGGGAAGTACAGCAGCCGCTTGGGCCCCGAGGTCTCGACCAGAAAGCCTGTGCGATCGAGGTCGATCATCCGGGCCTCTTCAGGATCGAGGCCGTACAGCCCTCGACACATCTCCTTGAGGTTCGAGGTGTGATCTTTGTTCATGTGGGCGATGGCCTCCGGGACGCTGTCACGCAGCCCCGAGCCGAGGGGATCCTGGTGGATCTTCGCCCCATCGATCCAGGTGATCTTGCCGAAACCGGCGATGTAGCGGACCTTGTCGATCTTCGTCATCCGCCAGTGTGAGAAGCCGTGGGTGCGGTGGTAGTCCGCGGCGGCGGGCACCCGCTCGATGTAGCGGGCGTGCAGCTCCCCGGCCTCGGGCGCGTCGGAGGGGACCTCCTCGAGCGCTCCCATCAGGGTCACCCGCCAGCCCACCTGGGGATCGCCCTCGATCCCGGGCTGGCGCACGAACAACGACGCGCGGGGATCGGCGCGCAGGTTGGCGGTGTGCGCCGCGATCTGAGCGATCAGGATGAACGGGGCTCCGTCGCCGGTCAGGGCGAAGGGGACCACAGAGCCAAACGGGTAGCCCTCCAGCCCCCGCCGGGTGCTGAGGGTGCACAGCGTCGCGTCGTGGGTCTCGAGCAGCCACTGGCGTGTCTTCGCGGCTGGATCCTCAGCGGCAGCGGCCTCGCTGGCTGCCTGCTGCTCAGGATCGGTCTCGTCGGCGTCCATGGGGCCTCCCATGAGCTGGCCTTAATGTGGATCGGAGGCGGAGCCACCGGGCCCCGCGCCCACGCCCCCCGGCGGCCTCAGGCCAGGCTGCGCTGCAGCAGCTCACGCACCAGCTGTGGATCGGCGCGGCCGCCGGTGCGCTGCATCACCTGACCGATGAAGAAGCCGAGCAGGCCGGTTCGCCCGCCACGGTAGGCGGCCACCCGGGTCTCGAACTCGGCCAGCACCTGATCCACCGTGGGCTGCAGGGCCTGCTCGGTGTCGATCGGCCGCAGCCCCTGTGCCTCGACGATCGCCCGGGGATCGCCTCCGCCGGCGATCATCTCCTGGAAGACGGTCTTGCCGATGGCGTGGGTGATCGCGCCCTCGTCGATGAGGGCCGCCAGCGCTCCGATGCTCCGCCCCTCGATGGGGATCGACTCCAGCGCTCGGCCCTTGGCCTCCCGCGCCAGCTCGGTGACGATCCAGCTCGCGATCCCCTTGGGGTTGTCGTAGACCGCGACCGCCTCGTCGAACAGGCGCATCAGGGACGGATCTCCATCGAGGGTGCTGGCCTCGGACGCCGACAGGCCGCGCTCGACCAGAGCGCTCGCGCCCGCGCTCAGCGCCGCACGGGTGGGCTGCTGGGGCGTCTGGGCCGGGGGCCCGCCGGACCTGGCCGGCGCCGCGGTGGCCGCGGTGGCCGCGGTGGCCGCGGTGGCCGCGGTGCGCTTTGCCCAGGTGTCCTTGAGGGAGACCACCCGGTTGAGCACCGGCGCCCCCGGCGCCGAGTCGGGCTCGGCGTAGAAGTAGCCGGTGCGCTCCAGCTGGACGTGCTGGCCCGGCTCGATCCGGGCGAGGGAGGGCTCGCCCCGGGCGATCACCACCGACAGGGAGTCGGGGTTGAGATCCTCGCGGAAGTCGCGCTCGGTGCCCGGGGCTGGCACCGAGAACAGCCGATCGTACAGCCTGATCTCGATCGGCGCCGCCCGATCGGCGTCGACCCAGTGCAGGGTGCTCCACACCTTCAGCCCCTCGGGGGCGGTGCCACCGCGGGTGCCTGGCTCCAGCCGGACCCGCACCCGGATCACCCGACCGCCGTCGTCGACCTCGTGGCCGCTGTAGGTGACCACATAGGCGTAGCGCAGGCGCACAGTGCGGCCCGGGGCGAGGCGCTTGAAGCCCTTTGGGGGCTTGATCTCGAAGTCTGAGGCCTCGATGAAGAGCCGCCCCGAGAACGGGACCTGACGGCTGCCCTCTCTGGGCACGTCATGGGGCCAGTGGCTGGCGTCGAGCAGATCGGTACCCCCCTCCCAGCCCTCGACCACCACCTCCAAGGGATCGAGCACCGCCATGAGCCGGGGGGCCCGGTGGTTCAGCTCGTCGCGGATCGCGTTCTCCAGCAGGACTGGATCGACGGTGGAGTTGGCCTTGGCCACCCCCACCCCCTCGATGAAGGCCCGGATCGCCTCGGGGGGAACCCCCCTACGGCGCAGGCCCGACAGGGTGGGCAGCCTGGGATCATCCCACCCGGAGACGAGGCCCTCTTCGACCATGGCCCGCAGGTGGCGCTTGCCCATCAGCGTGTAGGTGAGGTTCAGCTTGGCAAACTCGTACTGGTGGGGCGGGTTGTCCACCGGGAGGTGGGACAGGTACCAGTCGTATAGCTCCCGGTTGTTCTCGAACTCCAGCGAGCACAGGCTGTGGGTGACGCCCTCGATCGCGTCGGACTGACCGTGGGCCCAGTCGTACATCGGGTAGATGTGCCACGCGTCGCCGGTGCGGTGGTGGGGCGTGTTCCGGATCCGATACATGATCGGGTCCCGCATCTGCATGTTTGGGCTGGCCAGATCGATGCGTGCCCGCAGCACCATCGCGCCGTCGGGGTGCTCGCCCCTGCGCATCTGCTCGAGGCGCTCGAGGGACGCCTCGACGGGTCGATCACGAAACGGCGTGGGGGTCGCGCTCGTCTCGACCGTGCCCCGGTGGGCCCGGATCTCCTCGATGCTGGACTCGTCGACGTAGGCGAGGCCTTCCCGGACGAGGTGCTGCGCCCAGGCGTAGAGCTGATCGAAGTAGTCGGACGCGTTGTGGCGGTGCTCGCCCCAGTCGAAGCCCAGCCAGCGGATGTCGCGCTCGATGGCATGGACGTACGCTTCTTCCTCCCGATCGGGGTTGGTGTCGTCCATCCGGAGGTGGCACCGACCGCCGAAGTCCTCGGCGAGGCCGAAGTTGATGCAGATCGCCTTGGCGTGGCCGATGTGCAGGTGCCCGTTGGGCTCCGGGGGGAAGCGGGTGACCACCTGTTGGTGCCGCCCGCTCGCAAGATCTTCCTCGATGATGGTTCGAATGAAGTTCGAGGGCGGGGACTCGGTCACCTTGGCCTCCTCCTGACTGGATCGTGTGCGGTTGCCTAAGTCGACCCCTCGACCCGGTCAACCCTCGAGGTAGGCAACGACCTCGTCGTCGCGTAGGAGCCTGAGGCTCACCACACCGACGACGGTGGAGATCACACCCCCGAACAGCAGGCTGGACAGCTCAGCCAGGGTGGTGAGCCGCAGCAGGTTGACCGCGCCCTGGGGGTGCGCCAGGACGGTGATCCCCGAGACGATCTCGCCGATCCCGATGGGCAGCAGCAGCAAGCCCCAGAAGCCGCAGGCCGAGCCCAGCGGTCCGAGGCAGCCGATGGGGCAGCCCACCAGCGCCAGGGACGCACCACAGAGGGTGCTCACCAGCCCTGAGGAGGCCCCGAGGGCCAGCGAGACCGCCGCCGCCATGACGCACACGTTGAGCACGCCGGAGATCAGCTGGAGGATCGCGATCTGCTTCAGCTTCGTGGGTGGCTGGACCGGAGGCACGACGCTCCTGAGGCTCGACCGTGGGGGGTGGGATCAGTCGGCCTCGGGCCAGTAGTAGCCGGGCCGGGGCTTGGGCTCCTCCCCAACCTCCACCTCCTCTGCCTCCTCGATCTCCACAGCCCCGGCGGGCGCCCGGGGCACCCGGGGTGTCTCGGCCCCCCGGGCCCCCTCGCCCTCGTCGCCCTCGTCGCCCTCGTCGCCCTCGTCGCCCTCGTCGCCCTCGTCGCCCTCGTCGCCCTTGCCCCCGAGCACCTCGCGGGCCTGCCGGTGCAGGCGCTCCTTGGCCTGCTCCACGTCGTCGAGGGCGGCCTGGAGCTTGGACAGCTCGGGCTGGCGGACCTTGAGCCCCTCGCGGATGAACAGGGCTGCGGCCTCGGAGCGGCTCTTGACCGCTCCGATGGAGACCCACGCGTCGAGCTTCTGCAGGGTGTCTTCGTCGACCCGGACCATCACGACCTGATCCCGGATGGACTGCCCCAGCTCGTCGACCGCGCCCTGCAGATCGGGGCTGACGAACATGACCCGTACCCGCCCATCGTCTCCTCCCTGCCCGTCGGGGAGCTCGATCTCGATCCCGGCTCGCTTCAGCTGCTCCCCCACGCCCTCGAGGATGGCGCGGAGCCCCTGGCTGAGCCCCTGACTAAAGTGATCTTCTGGGTTCATGGGGTCTCCATGTGATCAGATTACACTCGTGTTGTAAGCATGCGAGCGTGCCTCGACGAGCGGGCACGGCTCGGTGGGGAGGGGGCGCTGTGTCGGGGGCTCGGCGGGGGGCGCCGTGGGAGCTGTCCGCTCTCCGGGAGCACTGATGAGAGGCTGCTCTCAGCTCCTCAGCCGCGCACCGAGCCCCACCCGAACCGGGGCCCACCGGGCCGAGCTAGCGCAGCTTGGACAGCCCTAGCCCCTCGAGGATCACTCCCTGGAGACGATCGGCCACCTCGTCCCCCTTGCGGCTGCGGACCCGCTGGACCAGGCCCCGGAGCTGGGCCTTGAGCGCCCGGCGGTCCCCGGTGCCCTTGGCGTAGCCGACCGCCTCTCGGACGGCCTGCTCTGCGGCCTCCTGCCGATCGGCCTTGTACAGGGTGCGGGCCAGCCGGGCCATGCCCCGGGCCGCGAGGGCTGGTTTGCCCTCCTCGGCGAGGCGCGCCGCGAGGCCACGGATGATCTCGGCGGCCTGGGGGACGTTGCCCGCTGCGGCTAGTTCCCGGGCCTGTTTCAGTGACCGGGCGCCCTCGGGGCCCAGCGCTTTTGCCAGGCTCTTGGCCTTCTCTGCGCCTGGACGGGCACCCTGGAGCGCAGCCCCCGAGCCTGAGCGGCGGGTGGACCTGGCACGGCGTCTCGACATTGGATTCCTCCTGATCGTGGGAGGGTGGCAGCATGCGTCAGGGGCCGGGCTGCGTCAATCGAGGTCCCGCCTGGACACAGGATCTATGGGTCTAGATCGAGCTGGGGGGGCAGCGCTCCACCCGGGGGACGTCGAGGCCCTCGATCGCGTCGTGGCTCAGCTCCAGGAGCGCCTGTGTGCGGGGTGAGCCCCGGGGCCGGGTCAGATAAGCCGCCTCGATGCTCCTCCTCGCTGCCCTGCTGTCCTCCGCCCGGGCTCAGGTCCAGGCCTGCCCCGGCCCCTTCACCTTGGAGGAGTGGTCTGAGGCGATGGACGAGGTGGACGTCGAGCTGATCGCCTTGAACGGGACCCGCGCGGCCCACCTGCTGGAGGACATCCTCGGCGAGCTCCGGTGCCTCGACGAGATCGTGTCTCCCGAGGTGTTGGGGCGGCTCGCGCGCCAGGTCGCCCTCGTGACCTTCTACGATCAGGATCCCGAGGAGCTGGTGCCCTGGGCCCTGCTGGCGCGCCGGACCCTGGGGGCGGCCCCCTGGCCCGACGCGCTGCCGGCCCCCGCATACTTCCACGAGCTGATGGCGTCCGAGCCCCAGCCTCAGCCCGAGGGGCCCGGCGATCGGGGCCTGGCCCCGCCCCGGGGCGGTGGCATGCTGATCGACGGCTTCCTGGCCCTGCAGCCACAGGCCGCAGCGCGGGCCCGTCACCTGGTGCAGGTCGCCGATCGCCGGGGGCGGGTGCTGGAGACCTGGTGGCAGCGGGGCGGGCGCTTCCCCGAGACCTGGTTGGGTGAGCCAGGGGTCTCGCTCGACGTCCCACGATGGTACGAGGCGCCGCCCGAGCCCCTGGAGCCGCCGATCCCGGTGCCTGCCCCCTCGTTCGCCCGGGCCCCCGCTCCGCCCCCCGGGCAGGCTCAGTGGGGGCTGGGGGCCGAGCCGGCCGCGGCGGTGGAGCCGCGCGTCCCGACGGTGCCTGGGCCGCAGCCGGGGAGCTCCGGCGGAGTGGATCCCGGCGGAGTGGATCCCGGCGGTGCGGATCCCGGCGGTGCGGATCCCGGCGGTGCGGATCCCGGCGGTGCGGATCCCGGCGGTGCGGATCCCGGCGAGGTGGGTGCCACGGCCGGGCACGAGCCGGCCCGGGGGGCGGCGCAGGGGCGCTCGCTCCGCTTCACCGACGATCGACGGAACGAGGCCTGTCCCTGGAGCGTGGATCCTCGCTATGTCGAGATCCGGGGTCCCCGGATCCAGGTCAACCGTCGGGTGTTCTGGATCCGCTCCGAGGAGGATGAGCAGCGCTTCGTGGTCACCCTCCGGGACTGTGGAGAGCACCGGGCGGCGCGGTGGTTCCTGCGCTGGCGGGCGGCGCGGGGGCAGCCGTTCACGGGGGCGGCGCGCCACCGCGACGCGATGGTGGATGCGCTGCTGCAGAAGCCCAGGATCGCCCATGAGCCGGCCCCCGGGCCATGAGCCGGCCCCGGGCCATGAGCCGGGCGCTCAGGGGGGATACCCCAGGGCCTCCACATAGGGCTGAAGCGTCGGCAGCACCGGGGCGAGGTGCTCGGCGAAGGGTCGCCACCGACCCAGGCTGCGGGTGTACAGCGGGCGCCGGACGTCCCGGTAGCTGGGCGTACGGATCGCCTCGCTCCGAGCGCTGTGGTGGTGGGAGAGCACCGCGTCGTGCCAGGGCAGCCCCAGGCCGGCCAGGGCTGGACGGATCGTGGCCTCGGGATCTGAGACCAGCGCCTCGTACCGGAGCTCGATCGCTCGGGGGAGCTGATCCCGGATCCTGAGCCACAGCGACATCGCCCGGGCGTACAGCGCCGCACAGCGGGAGATCTCAGCGCACTGCGACATGGCCTCGTTCAGGTTGAAGTCCTGAAAGTAAGCTGACAACACCGCGTCTCGGGGATCGCGGATCACCGCCACGATGGCTGCGCCGGGCAGGGCCCGGGCGATCAGATCGATCCGGAGCAGGTTGAGGGGGAGCTTGTCGACGATCAGCCGCTCGCCGGGCTCCACCCGCCTCTGAGCGGCGGACCACCAGGCGTCGCGCAGCCTCGCGGCCTGATCCGGATCCGTGAGGCGCCGGAGGGCGCCGGCCGGATCCAGCTCCGGCAGGGCCTCGGCCATCGCTTCGTCCATCAGGGGGGCCTCGTCGAGGGTCACCGTCTGGGGGTGGGCCTCGAGGATCTGCTGGACGAGGGTGGTGCCCGAGCGCGGGAAGCCTATGATGAAGGCCACGGGGGGCGGTGGATCCATCGCCGGGGGCAGCGGGCCGGGCTCAAGCGCCAGCAGCTGATCGAGGTGCCCCGGGAGCCGATCGGGATCCGCACCAGGCGCCGCGGCCCAGGCCCCCAGGGCCATCGCGTTGCCGGCCCCCGCGGCCTGCCAGGCACGATCCACCTCACCGCTGCGGGCCTCGATGCGCGCCAGCTCCATCCACAGCCCCCGGGCGGCGGGGGGCGACAGCCGCTGGCTCGCCAGCAGCCTCCGGGCCCGGATGGCGGCCTCTTCCAGCCGATCGTCGTGGTGATCGAGGCGGACCAACAGCCGGTGGACGTCGCAGCTGCTCCGATCTCCAGAGAGGAGCTCCATCGCCAGCGCTCGGGCCTCCTCGCGGTGATCCGCACGCTCCAGGGCCTCGGCGAGGCGCAGCGCGAGCCCCTGATCTCCGGGCGCGAGCTGTCGCGCCCGGCGTCGGGCGTCCAGCGCGGGCTCTAGGGCGCCGACCGCGTCCAGCGCCCGGGCGATCCGCTCCCAGCCCCGGGCGGTGGTCCCGAGCTGGACCACGGACTCCACGATCTGCAGCGCCTCCTCAGCGCGCCCCGCCAGGGCCAGGGTCAGGGCCACCAGGGACGCGGCCTCCGGGGAGCCGGTGAGCCGGTGGAGCTGGACCGCCGCGTCGATCGCGGCGCCGGCCTGACCCAGCCGAAGCAGCGCCTCAGCGGCGTCGTCCCAGGCCGCTGCGTCGTCGGGGCGGTGGGCGAGGTGCTCGCTGAGCACCCGGACGGCCTCGGCCGGTCGGTCGGCCGCCAGGTAGCTTCGCGCTCGCTCGTGCACGGTCATGGCTGAGCATCGATCCAGGAGCGCGCAGGTTGAGCGACGACACGGTGGATCTACCTCTGGACCGGTGCAGTCGGTAAGATCCCATGATCCCTGGAGGCTGCGTGTACCCTCTGCCTCGTTGGTCGTCCTCGCTCTCTCGGGATCTCCTTGGATCTGGTCGATCTCGGCTCACCTGCGCTGATCGGAGAGCACATCCACGAGGCCACGAGCATCGATCACCAGCTCACCAGTCCTTCGTCCGGGGAGGCTACGTGTACGGGGCCAACCACACTGCCTGGCTGCGGATCCTGGAGCTGACCGACGTCTCCTCTGCGCAGCGGGGGGAGATCACGTCCTTCGGCGTGTGCCCACAGGGCGACTCCAAGCAACTCCTGGGCCCTGGACCAGCCACCCCTGGCTCAGCAGCGTCATCGTCTTGTTGGGCAGCATAGGGCGCGATCTGTCCCTCCTCCGATCTCAGCTTCCCGCCCCCGGTGCACAGCGCACCATCCAGACAACCAGAGGATCCACACCATGAGCCGAGCCCTGATCCTGTCTCTCCTCACCACGGTGTCGTTGACGTCCGCTTGCAAGAAGGAGGCGCCTCCGGTCAACCCGACCCCCGAGCCGGCTCCTGCGACCCCTGCGGCCCCTGCAGCGCCGGAGGCAGTGCGGCAGCTGATCTCCAACTTCCAGCGGGTCCACTTCGAGACCGACTCCTCGACCCTGTCCGACGAGTCGAAGCGCGCGCTGGACACCAACGCCAAGATCCTCCAGGGCAACACCGAGGTCCGGGTGCAGATCCAGGGCCACGCCGACGAGCGGGGCACCTCGGACTACAACCTCCAGCTGGGCAACGGCCGGGCCGACAGCGTCAAGAAGTACCTGGTGTCGATGGGGGTCGCGGGCAGCCGCCTCGAGGTCATCTCCTATGGAGAGGAGCTCCCGGCCAAGCAGGGGCACAACGAGGCCGCCTGGTCCGCGAACCGGCGGGCTGAGTTCGTGGTGACCTGGGGCCAGGGCGTCGAGGGCACCACCCCCCGGTAGGGGGCTGGGCGTGGCTCAGCCGTGGGTCGCGCCCGCGTGGCTCAGCCGTGGGTCGCGCCCGCGTGGCTCAGCCGTGGGTCGCGCCCGCGTGGCTCAGCCGTGGGCGTCTGGCCTCCGCCCCCGCTCATCGCCTGTAGCGGCGTCGCCTCCGGTCGGATCGTGGGCCCGGATCCAACGGCTGGCCAGCGCCACCCCCAGCAGCACCACGGCCCCTGAGCCCAGGCTCCACGCCGAGCCTGTAGCTCCTGCGATCCCGAAGGCCAGCAGCGAGGCGAGCCCCACCGCCAGCGCATAGGGGAGCTGAGTGGCGATGTGGGCTCCATGAGCGCTGCCCGCGCTCGCCGAGGCCAGCAGCGAGGTGTCGGAGATCGGAGAGCAGTGATCGCCGAGCACGCCCCCCGACAGCACCGCCCCGACGATCACCGGGACGGGCAGCTGTAGATCCATCGCCAGCGGCAGCGCCAGCGGCACCAGGATCGCGAAGGTGCCCCACGAGGTGCCCGTCGCAAACGAGATGATCGCCCCGATCCCGAACACGAGGGCGGGCAGCAGGGGGGCGGGGACCCTGGGGCCAAGCAGGCGGGCCAGGTAGGGGCCGGTGCCCAGCCCCGAGCAGACCTCCCCGAGGGTCCAGGCGAAGATCAGCAGCACCACCAGGGGCGTGGCCCGGCCCAGCCCCTCCTGGAAGGCGTCGATCGCCCGGCGCGAGCGCCCATGGGGGGCGAGGATCGCCAGCAGCGCCAGCAGGGCCGCGAGGTAGGCCGACGCGAGGCTCAGCCGGATCCCCGCGCCGGTGAGCTGCCCCTCCAGCGCCAGCTGGTGCAGCCCCACCCCCAGCCCGACGACGAACAGCAGGCCCAGGGGCACCAGGGCTGCGCCCGGACCCAGCCCGTCGGGGGCGGCGCGGGGTCGGGTGTCGACGACGTCGGGACGAGGCCACACCCGGGCCATCGGCCCCCAGGGCCGCCCGATGATCACCATCAGGGGGACGAACAGCAGGGACAGCAGCGGGTAGATCTGGAAGGGCAGGGCATCGAGGAAGATCTGCAGGCCGTCCGCGCCCTCCTCCGTGGCCTCGATCAGGCCGATGATGTACACCCCCCAGCTGATCACCGGGATCATCACCGAGACCGGGGCCGCGGTCGTGTCGATGATCCACGCCAGGCGCTCCCGGGGCAGGTCCATCCGATCGTACAGGGGCCGAAACAGGGGCCCCAGGATCAGGATGTTGCCTAGATCCGAGAAGAACAGCAGCAGGCCGGAGAGCCAGGTCGCGAGCTGAGCCCGGGCGGGGGAGGTGGCGATCGCGGTGAGGCTCGAGGTCAGCCCCCGGGCCGCGCCGCTGACCTCGAGGGCGCGGACGAAGCCCGAGATCAAGGCGATCAGCACCAGCACCTGTGCGTTGGCGGGCTCGGAGACCCTGCCGAGGATCCCCACCTGGACGAAGTGGATCACCCCGAGGGGTAGGGCCACCGGGGCTGGCTCGTGCTCTAGGGCCAGCAACAGCGCTCCACACAGGCCCCCCGCGGCCAGCGACGGCAGCACCCGGCGCGTGCTCAGGGCCGACACCAGGGCCACCAAGGGCGGAAGCAGGGACCAGGCCGTCGCGATCATGGTGGATGCCTCGGCATGGGAGCTTCACCGGATCGCACCGTACCCCACGGGGACCGCCCCCGGGACGCCGGGCCCTGGCTCACTCGTCGATGGCCAGCAGATCCACGCCGAAGTAGGCCGAGGCCACAGACAGCACCTGCACGGCGGAGCTCGCCTGCTGGTAGCGGGGCTTCCGCCCCTCGGCCGCGAACACGTAGCCGTACAGCTCTCCCTGGAAGGGGGCGATGTCGATCTCGACGACGTCGCCTCCGAGGGGGACCTTGACTTGGAGGGGATCGTTGGGGTTCACCCGCTCGGTCGGGATCCGGGCCCGGCCCAGCACCGCGGTGACCTCGGCTGAGGTGCTGTCCCAACCATCGGGCTCGATCGAGATCCGCTTGAAGATCACCACCGCTCGCCAGCCAAAGCCCCCTCCACAGCGAGGATCGCTGGGGCAGCTCGCTCCCTCGATCTTCGAAGCAGGGACCTCGACCTGTCGGACGTAGGTCCCGGGCACATGCTCGCCCAGGGCCTCCGCCATCGCCTTGGCGGTGGCCTCGTCGCGGGCCACCGCCCCCACGACGATCCAGAACCCGGGGTTCAGCCCCTCGATCTCGTCGGAGTGCTCCAGGGTTGGGTAGCCCCCGGTGCGCGGGACGTCGGGGCTTAGGCCGTCGAGAATGCGCTGTGCTGCGTCGCGATCGGGGGCACCGCCGAGGATCACCATGTGAGCGGTCGCGGGACCGGTCTCGCGGGGTGCGGGGGCTGGATCGTGGGGGGGCGGTGCGGTCCCCACCTCCACCTCCACCTCCACCTCCGGGGCTGGGCTCAGGGGCGTCATGATGCCCTCGAGCCCAGTGCAGGCGAGGGACGAGACGAACACCACCGCGACGATCAGGATCCTGGTCATGGGGCCTCCCCGCTGTGGCCAGGGACCGAGGTATCCCTAGAGACCACAGCAGCGCGTCCCTATATTTAAGTAGGCGGTGGGGGGGCTCCCTCCTGACCAAGGCTCACCCCGGATCGAGCTCGTGGAGGATGTGTCCCAGGGCACAGATGGATCGCACCCGATCCTGCCCCCGGGGCTGTGCAGCGCGGCTCGGCGCTCGTGTCGGCCTCGCCGGGCCCGGGGCCCACACGGTCGTCTCCGCCGGGCTGTCGGCGATCACCGACGTGGGGGAGGTGGCGGCTGATCCGGGCGGGCCTCCCCCACCAGCGCGTCCCAGCGCGTCCCGCGCTGTCATCCGGGCGAAGCCCAGCAGGATGAGGCCGGGGCCTACAGCGTGCAGGATCCTCGGCTGGGCCGCCGCCCCGGGCGAAGCCCAGCAGGTCGAGGCCCCGCCCGCTCAGGGGGCTGTGGGCCCCGGGATCGTCGGTCGCCAGCCCGATCCATGCGATCGCGCACCTCGGGCGCGCATGGGGCAACGGGCCCTTAGGGGCTGGCGGGCACGTTGATGTATGCCGCGTTGACGTCCCCCGAGCGGCCCAGCACCACGTCGGGCCAGGGATCGTCGTTGAGGCGTCCCACCGCCACCGCGTAGCTGTCGTAGCCGACCTCCTCGATGGGCACCGGGCGCCACTCGCGCGCGACATCTTCGTTGAACCAGATCATCGAAGGGGTGTGCACGTTGGCCGCGATGATGTCCAGATCTCCGTCCAGATCGAGATCCGACAGGGCTAGATCGTAGGTGGCGTTCGCCACGTCCCCCAGCGGGATCGGGGGTAGCAGACCGCCGCCTGCGTCGCTGAGGTAGATCAGGTTGGGGCCGTCGAGGTTGCCGGCGATCACGTCGACGCGGCCGTCGAGATCGACGTCCCCCACCACGACAGCCCGTGTGTCGCCTCCCTTGCCCGGGAAGATCGTGGTGCGCTCGAACCCCCCCTGGCCATCCCCGAAGCGGATCCGGTTGGGGTGGCCCTCGTGATGGGCCAGGACGAGATCGAGGTGGCCATCGCCGTCGAGATCGGCAGCGGCGGCGTCGAGGGTGGGGGCCTCGCCGGGCAGGCTCACGCAGCGGGCGAGGGGGACCGTGCCGCCAAAGCACAGCTCGTCGGCGGTGCCCCGGTTGAGGATCACGACGTCGTCCAACCCATCGCTGTCGAGATCCGCCACCAGCAGCCCCCGGGTCGGGGCCTCCTCCTCACCGAAGATGCCCCACTCGGTGAACCGGCCCGCGCCATCGTTGCGGAACATCCGGTTCGAGGCCATGTCATTGCCGGTGATCAGATCCAGATCCCCGTCGCGATCCAGATCGATGGGCTGCGCTCCATAGGTGGTCGACATCAGCGCCCCGAGGGGGCGACCCACGGTGTAGCCGCCGCCGGAGAGGTAGAAGACCAGGTTCTCCTCTGCCCAGTGGCGCCCGTTGGCCACGATCGCGTCAAGGTCACCATCTGCATCGAGATCCGCGAGGGTGATGTCTGTGGTGAGCTGCTCCCTGCGGCCCAGGGTCAGCCGACCCATCGGGTTGACGAACTTCCGAGACACCGGGGGTTCGACCGCGAGGGCAGCACTCAGCACGACCCACATTCATCGCTCCAGCTCGGGAGCCTTATCCGCACGGCGCTGTGGCGGGGACGCGTGCGCTCCTCTCGCCGGATCGGAGGGGATCGATCCACACTGTGACGGGATCGATCCACTGCTCGCTCCTGAGCGTGGTTGTCCTTGACCACGAGCGCCAGAGTGCGCATGATGGTCCCGGCCATGCAAAGAATGGTTGGTACGAACTATGAAACACGAGCAACCCTCCACGGCTGCCTCCCTCGAAGGAGGGCTCCCCCTGGGTGAGCCTGCCCAACCGTTCCTGGCTGGCACGTTCCTCGCCGGGGCGATGTTGCTGGCCGTCGTGGGGGTGGGGGTGCTGTCGATGGTCGCGGTGCGCTCACTGCGTGCCCAGATCAACACAGCTCAGGGAGAGGTCTCCCAGGTCGAGCAGCGGATCGAGGGCCTGAAGCTCTCAGCGGTGGAGGCCAGCGATCTGCTCGATCAGGTCCGGGACCTGCACGGAGAGGTCCAGGTGCTGGAGACCGAGGGGCACGAGCTCCGCCAAGAGCGCGACGTGCTGCTGCAGCGCGAGGTCGATCTCACCTCCGCGCTGGAGGCCTCACGGCGGGTCGAGCGTGAGCTGAGGAGCGAGGTCGAGCGCGTCCGGGCCGAGAAGAGCGTGGTCGAGGGGCTGCTGACCGA
The DNA here is from genome assembly GCA_011376105.1 of Deltaproteobacteria bacterium. GTDB lineage: Bacteria > Myxococcota_A > UBA796 > UBA796 > DRPG01. Next base: position 780 of record DRPG01000043.1, on the reverse strand, counting down.
GCGAGAGGACCGGATCTCCAGGCTGCAGGGACGCGTCGGAGCCCTCGCCACCCAGCGCAACCAGCTGGCCCAGCGGGTCGCCCAGGGAGAAGACGAGCTGGAGCGCGTGTCGCGCCAGCGCGACGATCTCTTGGCCAACCTCGCCTTTGAGCGCGCGGTGGTCGAGGCTCGGCAGCAGGCCTGTGATCGGCCCGGGGTCGCGGGGCATCGTCGCTGCGTCGACGAGGTCCAGGACGCGATGGGGAGGCTGCGCAGCGCATACATGGCGTGTGCCTCAGGCGGCGATCGGCCGTGGGTCAAGACCCTAGACCGTGACGCGTCCGCTCCGGGGACCTGGCGGGCGATCCACAACCGGACCTACCTCGCCCTGTGCAACCCGGATCTGCCCCGGGATGGGGCGAGCTAGGAGCCTGTCGCGCGTCCCCTCGGCGAGGCGTCCAGGGGTGGTGCGGTCGCGGCTCAGCAGGCCCCGGGGCGCTCGCCCCAGCACCGAGGCCCTCTGCCCGCTCCCGCCCGCCGAGCCCGGCCTCCGCCCCTCCCCGACGCCTCGTCTCTCCCCCAGCGCTCCGCCCAGCCAGGCCCACAGCGCCCGGGCGCCTCGCCCAGCCAGGCCCACAGCGCCCGGGCGCCTCGCCCAGCCGGGTCCGAGGCGCCGCCCGCCCAGCGACTCCAGCGCTCGCCTCTGCACTGAGGTCCTCCGCAGCCGCCCCCGCCCGCCCAGCGACTCCAGCGCTCGCCTCTGCACTGAGGTCCTCCGCAGCCGCCCCCGCCCGCCCAGCG
>DRPG01000042.1 GCA_011376105.1 Deltaproteobacteria bacterium | reverse complement strand
GAGCCCACCGGCGCCCCCGCCGATCCCACCCCGGACCCTGCCTCCACGGGCGAGCCCTTCAACGAGGCGAGCACCGGCCCCGTCTCCGATCCAATCCCGGCCGCGGATCCAATCCCGGCCGCGGATCCAGCCCCGGCCGCGGATCCAGCCCCGGCCGCGGATCCAGCCCCGGCCGTGGATCCAGCCCCCGACGAGCCTTTCAGCGAGGAGGCCACCGCACCCGTCGTCGATCCCGACGATGCACCCGCACCGGAGGAGGTCCCCACCCGCCGCAGGTCCCAGCCTCATCCCGGGGCCCTGCCGGAGGGGGAGATCGAGATCGAGATCGAGATCGAAGATCTGGACGAGATCGCCGAGGTCGATCCCCAGTCCACCATCCGGGTCTCCCCGCGCTGCCCTCAGCCCACCGCGCCCCCCCATGACGGCGCAGACGAGGAGATCCCGTGACGGTCACCCAGCGCGACGAGCGCAGCTTCCAGGTCGATCTAACCTCGATGGGACGCGGGTTTTGGGGGCGGCTCCGGCGACAGCGGGTGCGGGTCGATCCCTACCAGATCGCCAAGGCCGTGTTCGCGGTGATGGACTTCTGCGGAGATCGCGACGTCCGCGGCCAGCGCCTGATGTGGAACGACTACCGGATCTTCCTCTCTCAGAGCGACTACGACGGGCTCGCGCCGTTGATCGGCAGGCTGGAGCAGGATCTGGCGTCGCTGCTGCAGGAGCGCTTCAACGAGGGGGATGCGGCCCTGGTGGGCGGCCTCAACGTGGATCTGCTGGTGAGCGAGGGGGAGCGGCTGGCCCCGGGCACAGTGGTGGTCCAGGCCCAGTTCCTCGCCTGGAAGGACGAGGGCAAGGAGGGGATGGCGGACGGCGCGGTGACCGTGCGGGCGGGCCGTCGTGCGGCGCAGCCCCCGCCGCTGCCCTCCACCCGGCGGGTGGCCGATCCGGTCACCGGCGACGGCGTGCTCCAGCTCAAGTGGCTCGATCAGCACGCGACGGTGGGCAACGGGCTCCGGGTGGTGCTGGGGCGTCCCCACGCCGACGCGACCGGCTCGTTCGTGCCCCTGCACGGTGCGAGCAACGAGATCAACCGCAGGCAGCTGTTCATCGAGCCCAGCGAGGGTGGCGGTGCGGTGATCGGCAGGCTGACCGCCGCCAACTCGGTGCAGGTCAACGGGCGCCTGGTGCAGCCCGGCGGGCAGATCGCCGTCCCCGAGCTGCCGGTGGAGGTCTCCCTGTCCAACGGCGCGTTGGTGCTGCGCGTCGAGGCTGCGCAGCCAGCGTGAGGATGAGCGCTCCCTGGGACATCGCGGCGCGGACCCACCCCGGGCGGGTCCGCGCCCACAACGAGGACACCTTCGTCTGCGATCCAGATCGGGGCCGGTTCGCGGTGATCGACGGGATGGGGGGTCGGGCCGCGGGCGCGGTGGCCGCCAACCTCACCCGCAAGGTCCTGCTCGACGGCGACGGCGATCTGCGGCGCTCGATCTTCGAGGCCAACCAGGTGGTGCGGGCCGACGCCCAGGCCAACCCCGAGCGGGAGGGCATGGGCTGTGTGGTCACCGCGGCGGTGATCGAGGGCGACACCATCTTGCTGGCCCACGTCGGAGACACCCGGGCCTACCTCGCCTCCGCCACCGGCACCGAGCAGCTCACCCGCGACCACACCGCCACCGCGGCCAGCCAGGAGGCCTACGGCCTCAGCGACGCCCAGGCCAGGGCGTTGCCCCACCAGCACGCGGTCACCAACGACGTGGGGCGGGTCGATCGCGAGGGCTTCGACTGGATCGAGACCCACGCGGTCCCCTTCGCCCGGGGCGATCTGCTCCTGCTGTGCTCGGACGGGCTGCACGATCTGGTGCCGAGCAGCGAGCTGTTTGGCCTGCTCACCCGAGCGAGGGCCGAGAAGGTGCCCGCGACCCACCTCGCCGATCAGCTCCTGGCGCTGGCGCTGGAGCGAGGCGGGCGAGACAACATCACCCTCGTGGCTGTGCGTCGACGCCACGCCGGGGCCCAGCTCGTGCGGGCCCTCGGTGCTGCCTTGAGGCGCCCAGACCGCACGCTCCCCGGGAACCGATGAGACATCGTGTCTGGCTCTTCGTGGAGGCGATCCTGATCGTCGCCTCCATCGCATCAGCCCTGTATGCCGCGGATCTGGCCCTCGATCGCTCCCTCGAGCAGGCAGCCCTGCGCACGGGCGAGCTGCTGCGCACCCCCGAAGAGGTCCAGGACGCGGGTCGTATGGGCCTGATCTACTTCTCCATCGGGGCGGTGGTGCTGTTCGTCGGCAGCGTGATCGGCCGGTGGCGCACCGCGGCCCGTGCGATCCCGATCCCGCTGCTGCTCCCCGCCACGATCGGCGCCGCCGGCCTCGGGCTGGCGCTGCAGATGGGCTACGGCGATCCTCTGCGTGGGCCGGGCTGGCCCGGCCCCACCTTCGCCGGCGGCGTGATGATCGGCGGGATCATCGGGGGCTGCATCTTCGCGACACCCTGGGACTGGGAGCGGGTGGCGGGCCGCCTGCGCTACGTGCTCCTTGGGGGGATCCTGGTCACGTTCGCGGCCCTGACCTTGTTCGGGGACGGGCCCACCGGCTCGGGCACGAAGATCAACCTCGGCCCGTTCCAGCCGCTGGAGCTGGTCAAGATCGCGTTCGTGGCGTTCGTGGCTGTGTTCCTCGGCAGGCGCGCCGCGTCGCTGCGCTACCAGCGCAACTTCCTCCTCGGGGGGCTGCTGCGGATCCCCAGGCCCCGGCTGCTGCTCCCTGCGTTGCTGGTGCTGGTGGGGCTGTTCTTTGGGCTGTTCCTGGTCCGGGACCTGGGCCCGATCCTGATCCTCGGCCTGGTGTTCCTCACCCTGTTCACCATCGTCACCCGCTCCGCCCCCTGGGCGCTGTTGGCGCTGGGGCTGGTGGCCAGCGCGGTGGGGGTGGTGGCCCTGGCCCCGGATCTGGTCGGGAGCGACTCACTGGCCCTGCGGATGCGCATGTGGCTGGATCCCTGGACCAACGCGCTGCCCAACGGCGATCAGCTCGCCTCCAGCCGCTGGGCCATCGCAGCGGGTGGCCTGCTGGGCCAGGGCTTCGGCCATGGCCACATCGGCGCGCTGCCCGCGGGCCAGACCGATCTGGTGATGGCCCACCTCACCGAGGAGCTCGGCTTCGCGGGCCTGGCGTCGTACCTCGCGATGATCGCGATGATCGTGACCTCGGGGGTGTGGGTCGCCGCCCAGAACCGGACCGCAGAGCGGGTGTTGATGGCCTCGGGGCTCGCCGCCCTGCTCGCGTCTCAGTGGCTGGTGATCTTTGGCGGCACCACCGGGCTGCTCCCGCTCACCGGCGTGATCGTGCCGTTCCTCTCCGCGGGCCGCACCTCGATGATCTCGTTCCTCGCGCTGGTGGCCCTGATGGGATCGCTGGCCCGGGACGGGATCGCCAGGGCTCAGACCGACGAGCTCGAGCAGCTCAGGGGGGGGGTATTCGGCGTCGGCACCGTGTTCGTGGGCCTGTTCGTCGGAGCCCTCGGGGTGGGCTTTGCCCAGAGCGTCCTGCTTGGGCCCGCCACCACCGCTCGCGGGGTGGTCACCACCCTGGGGGACGGCACGGTGGTGCACCGCCAGGATCGTCGGATCCAGGCGATCGCGTCCAGCGTCCCCCGGGGCGATCTGCGCGATCGCAACGGGCTGCGGATCGTCGGCGACGACAAGACCGGCGAGCGGGTCTACCCCCTGCAGACCGCGATGGGCACCCTGATCGGCCCCCCCACCGCGGTGGTCCTGCGTCCCAGCTGGGCCCTGGAGCGGATCTACGACGAGCGTCTGCGGGGCTATGGCGATCGGCCAGACGGGCCCTCGGTGTGGATGGTGGCCGAAGACGACGGGACCGAGTCGCTGCTGTTCGCGAGCCCCACTCGCAAGGAGCGACCCCGGGATCGCAAGCGGGCCGAGGCGCTGGCGGGCGGGCGCTCGATCCGCCAGCTCCCGCTCCCCGCCCCGGATCTGCGGCCCCTGGTCCCGATCCTCCACGCTCCTCCGAAGGAACGCCCCTCCCGGATCGTCGAAGCGGTCGGAACCCTGGACGATCGCTCCGTGACCCTGACCATCGACGCCAACCTGCAGTCCCTCGCCGCTGAGACCCTGGCGACGTACGCCGAGCACAGCAAGGTCGGAGCCGCCGCGGCGGTGGTGATCGACGTCGACAGCGGCGAGGTGCTGGTCCGTGCCCAGGTCCCGGACTTCGATCCCTCGGATCGAGACAGCTGGCTGCCTCCGGTCCTCGCCGCCGATCCGGCCTTCACCGGTGTGTATGGTGCCTGGAACGACATGACCGGCACCCGGGGGATCTTCCAGGCCGGCTCCGTCGGTAAGATCGTGACCTCGGTGGCGTATGTCCGTGAGGGGATCGAGACCACCGGCGAGGCCTGCGAGATCAAGTCCGTCGATCGCTATAGCTGCACCGAGCGTGATCGGCAGGGCCCGCTGTTCACCATGCCTGGGTGGAGGCGTCCGATCCATGACTACTACAAGGACAAGCCCCATGGATCCGTAGATCTGGCCAGGGCGCTCTCGGTGAGCTGCAACGTCACCTTTGGCCAGATGGCGCTCAAGCTGGGGCCCGAGCCCTTCCAGCAGCTGGTGGCTGACGGGCTGCAGGTGGGCTGGTCCGACACCTTCACCCCCGGCGACGCAGGCACCCGGACGCTGGCGGAGACCGGCTTTGGCCAGGGCGCCACCGCGATGTCGGTGTCCCAGGCCGCTCGCCTGGCGGCCCTGGTGGGCGGTGGAGGGATCTACCGGGAGTGTCCCTCCGATCTCGAGAAGGGCAGGCCCTGTGAGGCGCTCGAGCTGGTGGTGGATCCCGACGCACTCAAGGTCGTGCTCGCCGGGATGCGGGGGACCATGACCCGGGGCACGGGCAGCCAGCACCGGGAGATCGAGGGGGTGCGCGTCTACGGCAAGACCGGGACCGCAGACTCGATCGGGTTGCGCGATGAGGAGCCCTACGACATGATCTATGGGGAGGGGGGATATCCTCCCCACTCGTGGTTCGTCGCCGTCGCTGAGCCCGAGCTTGCTTCGCCTTGCGAAGCTGTCACGCCCAACCGGCTCGCGATCGCCGTCGTGGTGCCCCGCTCGGGGACCGGGGCTGCGTTCGCAGCCCCGACCGCGCTGAAGATCCTCGCTGGCGCACACCAGCTCGGGTACCTCGGAGGAGAGAGATGAGCCGGCCGATCCTCGTACCCAACGGCCACGAAGCCCTGAAGATCCTCCGCTCCGTGTCTCAGGAGCGCTTGGTCCTGCGCACCCGGCGCCGGTCCGGGGACTGCACCACCCTGGTGCTGCTCACCCCCGTACCGCTGCACTTCGGCCCCACGCTCAAGGGCGTCGTGCTCCGGGGCCGGGGCTCGATCGAGGGGCTGCCCGCCGAGGTGAGCCGCACGCTGGAGGGCTTCCGGGTGCGGGCGAGGGTCGGCCTCGAGGACTCCATCGCCCGGGTGGTCGACGCCGGTGTGCTCCAGCCATCGTCCAGCGCCGACGTCTCCGGCCCCCGCCCCCCCCCGGGCCATGGCTTCGCCTGGGTGGCCACCGCCTGGGTTCCGGGGGAGACCCTAGACAAACGCTGGCCCGACCTCTCCCCTCAGGAGCAGCACCGGGCCCTGCTCGAGATCGCTGAGGGGATCGCCACCCTGCACCGCTACGGCGTGTTCTATGGCGATCTCAAGCCCGGCAACGTGATCCTCACCGACGAAGGCGCGGTGCTGATCGATCTCGAGACCCTGCGGGAGGTGCCGGGGGTCGACGCACCTGTGCGCTGCCTCGAGTACACGCCGGGCTACGCCGCGCCCGAGCAGGAGGCGCTGTACGAGGCCTACCTCACCTCGGATCTGTGGTCCTTTGGTGCCCTGGCGAGCTCCCAGCTCACCGGGTTGCCCCCCGGGGAGGCCGTGCGCGCGGTGAGCCAGGGCCCGCTGACCCCCGAGATCGCCCACCGGCTCCCGCCCCCCTGGCTGGACGTGCTGCGGGCCTGCCTGCGGCCCATGCCCCAGGCCCGCCCCCGGGCGTCAGCGGTCGCTGCGGTCCTGCGGGGGGAGCGGGTGGGCCTCGAGGGCTTCATGGATCCTCCGAGCGCGCCCCGCTTCAACGCGTTCGTCAAGGTCGACACGCCACAGAGCGCCGACGTCGAGGAGACGACCCGGGTCGACGATCCAACGCCCCCTGTCGGGATGATCTCCCAGCCCCCGGCCCCGGCGAGCCCCGCTCCGGGGCCCCCGCGCTCGGAACATGCCGTGGTGCAGTACACCCCGACCCTGCCCAGGGGTCCGCTGAGCGATCTGACGATCCCCGATCCCGATCTGCGGCAGCCCACCGCGGGCCCCAGCCACCCACCGCCACCACCCCGGGAGATCGTCACCGTGATGCCCCGGGACGCCGAGGCCCTGAAGGCGACCCCGGTGGTCTCCTACGAGCCGACCCACAGCGAGTCGTTCGAGGCGATGACCCCTGTCCAGCCGAGCCCGCCGGCGATCCAGGGGGGCGGAGGCCGGCGCAACGTGGCCCGCCTCGCGGGGGCGCTGTTCACCCTGGGCTTCGTCGCGATGTGCTGGTTCGGCGGCACCACCGCGTTCGGCAGGTTCCAGGAGGCCCGCCAGGCCCGGGCCCGGGAGCGGGGCAACGCCTACGCAGACACGGTGCTGACCGCGCTCAAGCGGCACAAGACCGATCCGATCTACAACGGCCAGGAGGAGATCGAGCGCGTGCTGGCGGCGGCCCGCGAGGCCACCGCCGTCGCCCAGACCCCCGACACCCTCGGGGTGGCGGCCCTGGCGCTGGTCTGGAGCCAGCGCTGGCACTACAGCACCGCGTCGTGGGATCCCGAGGCCTGGGCCCTGGCCGACGAGGAGACGGCCCGGGCGGTCGACACCCGCGCCACCCCCTACGGCGCGCTGGCGAGGGCCATGGCCCTGTCGGCGGCCTGTCGGCTGATGCCCACCAAGGGCCGGGAGCGGGGCAGGCGATGTCGCGCAGCCCAGCGCCGCTTCCGCGACGCCACCGACCAGATCTCCATCCTGGGGGAGGAGTCCTGGCTGGCGGTGGAGGCCCACTGGGCCGCGGAGATGCTCGAGGCCCACCTGGCCCTGGAGGCCTACCGACAGGAGAACCTCGGCGAGGCCCGCCGCCGGGCAGCCGCGGCCCTGGAGCACTGCGAGGCGGCCTGGCCCGCCCTCGACTCAGCCCCGGTCAACGGCGACGAGCTCAACGAAGACTGCATCGGCGTCGCGGGCTGGGCCCAGGACTACGAGGCCTACCTGCGGTGGAGCGATCGGCTGCTGACGAGGCGCGATCGCACCCAAGCCAGCTCTGCCGCCCCCGAATTGGCCCGGATCTTCCGTGGCGGCGGCCTGCCATGCGCGTTCCGCGACGTGGGCTCCGACGGCAGACCCACCAGCAAGTCCCAGCCGGGCAGCTGGGGCAACCTGTGCGACTACGTCGGCCTGCTCGCCCTGGGCTGCGTAGACGAGGCCACCAAGGCCCGCCGCTGCGAGAGCCGGGTGCTGGGGGTCTGCACCCGCTATGCCCGGGACGCAGGCGTGCCCTGGGACGCTGCGCTCAAGGTCAGCCACGATCCCTACCGAACCACATGCCTGCTCGACTAGGAGCCTGTCACGTATACTGCCGTCGCCTCTCGTCCTGACAGGTTGCGTCCTGACAGGTTGCTGTCCTCCGTCGGTCGGTCATGTGCAGGAGCCTGCTCCCTCCTTCGTCCTCGTCCAGCTACCCGTCAGAGCACAACACCCCGTCCATGCGCACCACAGGCCCCCGGCTGACGCTCCACCACGCCGAGGGCCCCGAAGCAAAGACAGGGAGCACCGAGACCTATGAGCGATCCAGTCGAGCACACCCTGCCGGGGCCCCAGGGCTCCCTGAGCTGGCGCCAGCTCGCCACGGGCCTGCGCCACGATCCACAGATCCGGGCCACCCTGACCCAGGCGATCCTCAGGCCAGGCCACGAGGCGGTGTTCTGGGAGACCAGCCCGTCGAGCCGGGCCACGGTGGATCACCCCCTCAGGTTCGTGCTCCTCCCAGGGCGATCCCTGGCCAGACTCCAGTCCGATCCCCGGCCCTTCGAGCAGCAGCTGCGCCGAGGAGGCCTCGTCGCGACCTTTGGCAACCTCTCGGGGGATGCGATCCTCGTGGCGCCTACCCCCACCGATCCACCGCGGAGCTACCCGCACCTGGTGGCCTTCCTGCAGCACGCCCCCCCGGAGCAGCTCGAGGCGCTGTGGAGCGCAGTCGGAGTGGCGCTCGAGGGGTGGTGGGCCGATCGGGCTGATCCAGTGTGGCTCAGCACCTCGGGCCTCGGCGTGGCCTGGCTGCACATCCGCCTGGATCGATACCCGAAGTACTACCATCACGACGCGTTCGGTCTCCCCCCCGGGTCCGGGTAGCCGGGTGGAGCCCACGCCACAGCCCGACCTCCTGTGGCTGGCGCGCTACACCGTGCCCCTGCACCTGCTGCTGCCCCTCGGGCTGTGGGGGATAGGGCGACACGATCCAGCCTGGGCGGGCGGGCTGCTGCTCGCGATCCACCTGGCGTTCCCGCTGCTGTTGATCGTCACCCGGCCCCGGTGGCGGGGGCAGGAGGTGTCGCTGTTGCTGCTCCTGCTCGCGAACCACCTCGCGAGCCTCGGCAGCGCTGCGGTGGGGCTGGAGCTCGCTCAGAAGCTCTGAGCGGAGGGGGTGGCTGGGCTCCAGGGGGCGCGGCGGCTGGGCTCCAGGGGGCGCGGCCGCAGGGGGTGGCTGGGCTCCGTGGGCACGACCGCAGCTCGCCTCGCTGACCACGCTCGGCGTGGACCGCCGGAGCTCCGTGGGCACACAGGAAGGATGGACGTGGGGAGTGGCTGCGCCCACCTGCTGCCGTGGCGTGGTGATAGAGATCGAGGGAAGGGGGGACCGGGTCCACCCCCTGAGCGCTCCAAGCCCCCGGCTCAGACCTGGCCCCGGCTCAGACCTGGCTCCGGCTCCGGCTCCGGCTCCGGCTCCGGCTCCGGCTCCAGCTTTGGGATCCCAAGCTCAGCTCGCTCCCCCGATACATCCCACCGCCACAGCGAGGCCAGCCCGCCATGTCCGAGATCTCCTCCAGCCCCACCGCTCCCTTGGGCCACCCGTCCCCCTCAGCCAGGGCCAGCAGGCTCAGGGAGAGCGCCGGCACCTCCAGCGGCGATCCCGCCGGCCCCCTCACCAAGATGAAGGGTCGCGAGTACCTCGAGCTGATCACACCGCTGCACGTCGAGCTGCTCAAGCTACAGAACCACGTCAAGGCCGAGGGGATCCGGGTGCTCTCGATCTTCGAGGGCCGGGACGCGGCCGGGAAGGGTGGCACGATCAAGCGGTTCATCGAGCACATGAACCCCCGGGGGTGCAGGGTCATCGCCCTCGAGAAGCCCAGCGACGTCGAGCAGACCCAGTGGTACTTCCAGCGCTACATCACCCACCTCCCGAGCGCGGGGGAGATCGTGCTGTTCGATCGATCCTGGTACAACCGGGCCGGCGTCGAGCGCGTCATGGGCTTCTGCAGCGGGAGCGCGGTCAAGGAGTTCCTCCGCTCCGTGCCCGAGCTGGAGCGCATGCTGATCCGCTCGGGGATCCACATGTCCAAGTTCTACTTCTCGGTGAGCAAGGCCGAGCAACAGCGACGCTTCCAGAAGCGCCTGACCGATCCACTGAAGCAGTGGAAGCTCTCACCGGTAGACCGGGAGTCCCAGGAGCTATGGGAGGAATACACCAAGGCAAAGGAGGACATGTTCTTCTACACCTCCACCCCTAGCTCCCCCTGGATCATCATCAAGTCCGACGACAAGAAGCGCGCTCGGATCAACGCGATCCGCTACTTCCTCGACGGGTTCGACTACCCCGACAAGCGGACGGAGCTGCTGACCTGGGATCCCCGCATCGTGCGCACGGTGGAGCAGGAGCTGGGGGTCGACTGAGCCTCGCCGGGCCGATCCCACCGATCTCAGCCCCGGGGTCGGCCCGAGCCCGGGGGCGGCGCAGGTGCTACCCCGCCGGGGGGAGCAGATCCTCGATGAACCAGGCCGAGAGCTCTGCACGCCCGGCCACCCCCGCCTTGCGGTACACCGCCCGGGCCTGATCGCGGGCCGTGCGCTCGCTGGTGTCGCGGACCTGTGCGATCTCCTTGAACGAGAGCCCCTTGAGCAGCAGCAGCGCGACCTCGCCCTCAGCCGGGGATAGGCCCCAGGCCTTGAGCTGAGCCTCGATGGTCTGGCCCACCCCAGCCAGCAGCTCCTCAGCCCGGGCACGCCAGGCTGCGGCCCCGCGTCGATCCACCAGGGCCCGGCGCAGGAACCACAGGGAGCCCCCCGAGGCCACGACAGCGGCAACCGCCTCGATCCCGAGGTGGCCTGCGCTCGCCCCCGAGCCGGCGTCCGAGAGCAGATCGGCCCCGATCAGGGCGACGACGATCGAGAAGAGGAGTGTGGCGAGGCGATCCTGGCCGGTCTCCGTCATCCGACGCGTGGCCCCCGCCCCTCGACGGGGGCATCCTCGGGGCAGAGGAGAGAGATCATGATGCGACGACTCCTGTCCGCCAGCCTCGCCTTCCTGGCGGTGCTCTTCGTGGTGGCGCAGATCGTACCCTACCGGGTCCACAACCCCCCGACGACCCAGGGACCCACCTGGGACAGCCCCCGGACCGAGGCGCTGGCCCGACGGGCCTGCTTCGACTGCCACTCCAACGAGTCCGTGGTCCCCTGGTATGGCTACATCGCACCAGTGGCGTGGCTGGTCCGCTACCACGTGGACGAGGCGCGGGGGGCGATGAACCTCTCGGAGATGGATCTCCCCCAGGAGGAGGCCCACGAGGCCGGCGAGGAGGTCGAGGAGGGGCACATGCCCCCCGGATACTACCTGACCCTGCACCCCGGTGCACGGCTGACCGAGGAGGAGCGGAGCGCGCTGGCGGCCGGGCTCGACGCCACCCTCGGCGGAGAGTGAGTCGGCGGAGAGCGAGTCGGCGGAGAGCGAGTCGGCGGAGAGCGAGTCGGCGGAGAGCGAGTCGGCG
>DRPG01000041.1 GCA_011376105.1 Deltaproteobacteria bacterium | reverse complement strand
TGGAACATCTCCCTGGACAGGTACACCCGACCCCAGGGCCCGAACTGCTCACAGGTGTTGCTGTAGAACCGGTGCATCGCGTCGAGGCGATCTGGATCGGGGGAGATGAGCGAGCGGACCTCGATCCCCCGTAGATCCTTGCGCTCTCTGCGGATCTTATTCCGCTTCTTGCTCGGGAACCGTGCGAGCCAGTCCTCGAAGGTCGAGTACCCTTCGTTGTGCCAATGGAACTGGAACTGGATCCTCGGGAAGGCACCTCGCTCGGACAGCCACTGTGCCTCCTCCTCGGGGTTGAACAGCACATGCAGCCCGTGGCAGTCCTCGGCGGCGGCCTGCAGGCCCCGCAGCAGCCCCGAGCGGACGAGGTCGCGATCGGCGTCGGGGTGGACCAGCAGGCGCCGGCCGGTGACGGGGGTGAACGGTACCCCGACCACCAGCTTGGGGTAGTACGGCAGCCCGGCCCGGCGCGCTGCATCGGCCCAGCCATGATCGTAGACGAACTCTCCCATGGAGTGTCCCTTGATCCAGGCGGGGGCCGCACCCACCAGCTGCCCATCGTCGCTGTGGACGGTGATCGGGCGGGCTCCCCAGCCCGTCTCGGGCACGGCACACCTCAGGGACTGCAGGCCCGCGAGGAAGGTGTGCTCGAGGAAGGGAGATCCCTGCGGACCGACGAGCGCGTCCCACGCGGTGCCGTCGATCTGGTCGTAGCCATCGTGTACAGTGACCTTCATCCCAGAGCCCTGAGGGCCGGGGGTGGAGGTCGTTGGCTGAAGTCGCCCGGGAAACGGACTAGGAGGGGATGTGTCAAGGAAGCTCCGGCTTCGAGACCCGGGGGGTCCGTATCCTCACGGACCGACGATCGACGCTCCCGAGAAGAGCCGGAGCGCAGGAGGGGTGACGATGTCGATCGAGCGTCGGGTGTCTGTCCTCGTGGTGTGTGTCGCTTTGAGCCTCGCACCCCGGCCCGCCGAGGCCTGGATCGGCGCCCTGATCAAGGCCGCGGCCAAGGTGGGCTCGGTCGGAGCGAGGGCCGCAGGGGCCGGGGCGAGGGCCGCAGGGGCCGGGGCGAGGGCCGCAGGGGCCGGGGCGAAGGCCGCAGGGGCCGGGGCGAAGGCCGCAGGGGCCGGGGCGAAGGCCGGGTTTGCGCTGAAGGGAGCGGCCACCCTGGGCACGACGGTCGCGGCGGAGCGGGTGTTCCTGTCTATGGCCGACGACGTAGGCCGGATCGGGGTCTACGTCGCGGATGATGGAGCGGGGGCGCTGTCGGTGGTGATGCGCGGGGGAGACGAGGCCACCCACTCCGCCGCCTCCCTCCGGGGGTTGATCAGCGATCTCGACGAGATGGCGAAGGTCGCCGACGATGCCGGGGTGGACGTGTTCGTCGATCCCAACGCCTTGGGCCGACTCGACGCGCTGGCCACAGGCCCCAACACCCGGCTGTTCCTGGCCAACACCGAGGGCCCCTCGTGGCCGATCCGAGCCGGTGCAGTCCACCCCGAGCTCGGGGTGGGGCCCCGGGCCTGGCTCGAGGTCGGCAGGCTCGAGCGCTCGGCCCTCGAGCTGGTGCTACAGCTGGCGAGCGGCCCCCTGATCTCGCCGAGCGGCCCGATCCGGGTCCTCGACGCCGACTGTGGTGGCGCCACGGATCCAGCGCTGAGCGAGCTGTCGGTGGCCACCCACCTCGACGAGATCGTCGGGGGGGCCCAGCCAGGTGAGGTGGTGTGGGTGCTGGCCGAGGCCGATCCAGCGCCCGGAGAGGTGGCCCAGCTGGCCCGGGACCACGGCATCGATCTGGTGGTGCTGGGGATCGGCGAGGTGTGCCTGCCGGATCATGCGGTGGATCAGGGCCTGGCGCCGACGCTGGAGGAGGTCCATGGGGCTCGGACCCTGGGCCAGCTGTGGTCGGTGGGTCGTGGAGGGGCGTCGCGGGTCATTACCCGGATCGAGCCCGACGCCTCTCAGCTTGGGTTGATCGGAGAGGGCCTGGTGAGCGTCCACCGGCTGGCCACGCTCCAGGGCCCAGCGATCGCTGCTGTGTCCCTTGAGGCGGCGGTGGCCGGCCCGGGCCCCTCCGTGGTCGGCCTGGACGAGCCCGAGCCGGCCCCCCTGTGGTTCTGGGGTCTGCTGGGGGTGATGCCCGTGGGGATGATCGTCGCCGGGGGGCTGCTGGTGCGCACCCACCAGCACAACGCCACCTCCTGAGGCTGAGGGCTGCAGCAGCGAGCGGGTGTGTGATCCATGCACGCCGACCTCGGGCTATGGCGCCCGATCCCACAGGGAGATGGGCAGCAGCACCAGCCCATCGATCGGCAGCCCGTCGTCGCCGCGGATCGGCTCGGCCCCCAGCAGGCGGGGGGTCGTGACCAGCCCGAGGATGGGATCGGTGCCAAACAGCTCGGAGACATCGAGGGTGAGGGGGCTGTCGAGCAGGGAGATGGAGGCATCGATCAGGACATCGAGGCCGCCGATCACCTCGTCCTCCGGGTAGATCCCCGGGGCTGCGTACGACAGGAGCGCGCCGTCGGTCACCGCGAGCTCCAGCCCCAGCTCAGTGCCCCCATGGACCACCAGCCCGGCCTCCAGCGCCACGCTGGCCTCGAGCCAGGTGCTGCAGGGCTCGTCGCCGCTGCCCACCCCCACCCACAGCGCTAGCTCCGGGAGCACCAGCCGAGCGAGGGGATCGAGGGAGGGCTCCAGGCGCGCCACCCGCAGCTCGCCCGGCGACACCGAGAGGCAGATCCGCTGCCGATCAGCGGGCAGGGCGGTGCCTCCGGGCAGCGTCGACAGGGGCAGCGCCAGGAGCTCCGCCAGCAGCCCCTCCAGCTCGAGCTCCAGCTCCAGCTGCTCGAGCAGATCACCGGCGAGCATGTTCTGGAGCATGCCCTCGTGGAGCACCACCGCCAGATCCGCCTGTCGCCCCGCCTCAGCGGCGGTCGGGATCCGTGCTGTGCCCTCGGGATCGATCCCGATCTCGACGTCTAGCCTCGCCCCCACCCCCTGGGGATCGATGCCGACGTCGCCCAGCTCCAGCTGCAGCGGGGCCCCGAACAGATCGAGTTCGAGCTGCAGGGGTGCGCCCAGGGGCAGCGCAGGCAGCAGCAGGGCCCCCAGATCCAGGATCCGCTCCATCGCACCGCCCACCAGCTCGGTCACCGTGGCCCCCAGGGACTCCAGCAGCAGCAGCTCGAGCGTGCCCCACTGCAGGATGGGGGTGCCCAGCGCCACCTCGGTGTCGGACACGCTCGCGATCAGGCTGCCGTCGGAGGAGAGGCCCAGCGTCGCGCTGGCGGACAGGGACAGCTCCTCGAGCCCCAGCACGATCGGGACGGTGCCGCCCGCGGCCCCCAGGGACAGCTCGAGCTCCAGCGATCGCAGGCTAGCGGACAGGGACAGCTCGCCGTCGCCGGGCTCGAGCACGACCTGTGCTGGGTAGGTGCGGGCGCCGATCACCGACAGGGACAGCCCCCCGATCGCGAGATCGGGGAGCGCGGCCTCGAGCAGCCCAGCTGGATCCAGCGCATCGATCTGGGCTGCGAGTCCATCGGCGAGGTGATCGAGGCCCACCTGGGTGAGCCGCGCGGTGATCGCACCGGGCCACCCCGACAGGGGATCGTCGCCGGCGATCACGGTGCGGCGCTCCCGCAGGTGGGTGCCGGGCCGGGCTGCCTCGACATCGATCGTGCGGGAGGGGGTGTCGACGGGGACCGTCGCACGGAACGAGTGATCGGCGGCGAGGTTGACCTCGTGCCCCTCGATCCACACCACCGCGCCTGGCTCTGAGACCCAGCCCCGGACGGTCACCGGGCCCTCGCCGACGTAGGCGCCGTGTCGCGGCTCTTCGACCACCAGCAGCAGCTGGCGGGGAGGAGCCAGCTCCCCCAACACACCGCGCCCCTGGCAGCCACAGGCCAGCAGGAGCAGGGCCAGCCACCGCGAGCGCTCCCGATCCATCTCGACCTCCGGGGTCCCGGCAGCTTAACCTGCCGCCGGACGGCGACGGTGCTACCTTGCCACCCCTGCGAGGAGGACCGATGTACGGGGACGTGGGCACAGATCTCAGCGAAGAGCTGGACAAGATCCGTAAGGCCGGCACCTTCAAGGACGAGCGGATCATCGTCTCGCCCCAGGCCGCCGCGATCCAGGTCGCACAGGGCAGGGAGGTGCTCAACTTCTGCGCGAACAACTACCTGGGCCTCGCCGACGATCCCCGCCTGATCGAGGCGGCGAAGGCCGCGCTGGACACCTACGGCTTCGGCATGTCGTCGGTGCGCTTCATCTGCGGCACCCTCGACATCCACAAGGAACTCGAGGCGAAGATCTCGGAGTTCCTGCAGACCGACGACACGATCCTGTACACCTCCTGCTTCGACGCGAACGGGGGCCTGTTCGAGGCCCTGCTGGGCCCCGACGATGCGGTGATCTCCGACGCGCTGAACCATGCGTCGATCATCGACGGGATCCGGCTGTGCAAGGCCGCCCGGCACCGGTTCGCCCACGACGACATGGACGATCTGGAGGTCAAGCTCGCCGGAGCCCGTGCGGCGGGGGCCCGCCGGATCCTGATCGCCACCGACGGGGTCTTCAGCATGGACGGTGACATCGCCCGGCTCGATCGGATCTGCGATCTCGCCGAGGCGAGCGGGGCGATGGTGATGGTGGACGACTCCCACGCCACGGGCTTTGTCGGCCCCTCCGGCCGGGGCTCGATCGAGCACCGCGGGGTGATGGACCGGATCGACGTGATCACCAGCACCCTGGGCAAGGCCCTGGGGGGAGCGAGCGGAGGCTTCACCTCGGGCCGCGCCGAGATCGTGGCGATGCTGCGCCAGCGCAGCCGGCCCTACCTGTTCTCCAACACCGTGGCGCCCGCGATCGTCGGGGCCTCCCTCGAGGCGTTCCGGCTGCTGACCGACAGCACCGAGCTCCGGGATCGCCTGGAGGAGAACACGATCTGGTTCCGCCAGCAGATGACCGCCGCGGGCTTCGACATCCGGCCCGGTGTGCACCCGATCGTGCCGATCATGCTCGGAGACGCGGCCCTGGCGGGGCGCATGGCCGACGCCCTGCTGCAGCAGGGGATCTATGTCATCGGGTTCAGCTTCCCGGTGGTGCCCAGGGGCGAGGCCCGGATCCGGGTTCAGATCAGCGCGGGGCACACCCGCGAGCACCTCGATCGAGCGATCGCTGCGTTCACCGAGGTCGGCCGGCGGCTGGGGGTGATCGGAGGCTGAGGGCCCGGCCGCTGGCGGGCTGAGGGGCCCGGTGGTGTTGGCTTAGGACCAGCCGTGCAGCGGCGGGATCCCTGGGATCTCCTGGGCGATGTCAACGCCGACGTGCTCGAGGATCCCGGCCATCACGTGGCTGTACTCGAGCAGGGTGCCCCCGGTGGCGGGCAGGCCCGTGTCGAGATCGACGGGCACGCCGATCATCCGATCGTCGGTGCCTCCACACACCCGCCCACCCCGCACCCCCGCCCCTGCGAGGAGCACGCCGGTGTAGGGCCAGTGCTCAGTGCCCCCGTCGGCGTTGCGCACCGGGGTGCGGGCCATCTCGGAGATCACCGCTACCAGGGTGTGATCCAGGATCCCCCCCCCCTGGAGGTGGTGCAGCAGCTGGGACAGGGACCCAAAGAGTTGATCGTGGTAGCCGTGCTGGAAGTGGTGGGACGAGTGTGTGTCCCAGTTGTTGCCTGTGTCGATCAGGACGGTGTGGCAGATCTCGTTGGTGAGCAGCGAGGCCGCGAACTTGACCTGGGAGTTCAGCGGATCGTCGCCGTCCTCGCTGAGCTGCAGGGCGCTGGAGTGCTCGACCAGGGCCCGGGCCCGGCGCCGGGCCTCATCCCGCTGCAGCAGGGCCTCGATCCGGCCTGGATCCATCGCTCGATCCTGCCGCTGCCGGAGGGCCCGGCTCGCCAGCCAGCGATCCATCGCGGCCTGCTCACCGACGGACACCTCCAGGGGGTTGCGGGGGGTGCCGTCGCCCATCGGCCACCGCTGCGTTGGATCCACCAGCTGGGTGAGCTGTCCCCGGGCACCTCCCCGGGCGGACAGCGCGGAGAAGTTGGCGAAGCGACCATGACCCGACAGATCCACCACCCCGAGGGGGCGCTCGTGGCCTGAGAGGCTGGCCACCCGGGTGGCGAGATCCGGAGCGTCGAGATCGTCGCCGCCGGTCAGCACCCGGCGGCGGCCGATCCAGTGGGAGACTGAGCCGACCCACATCCCCCGCACCACCGCGGTGCGCTGGGACCACTCCTCGAAGAACTGGCCGACCTGCCGCCTGCGCAGATCGTTGCAGGTGACGGTGATCTCCCCCCAGCGCCGTATCTCCTCGACGTCCTGGGGATCCTCCGGATCCAGATCGACGTAGGGGCCCTCGATGCCCTCCAGATCGGGCTTTGGATCGAAGCTGAAGGTGAGATCCCAGCCTCCGTCCGCCACGACCACGATCAGGTTCTTCATCGGGCGATCGCTGGCCGCCCGGGAGGCGAGCAGGGGCCCCGTGAGGGCCGCTGCGGTGGAGCCGAGGAGCAGCTGTCTCCGGGTAGGTTTCATCAGAGCACCGCCAGCCGGGGATCCTGGAGGAAGGCCGCGAGCACGATCGCCCACGCGCGCTGGGGATCGGTCGTGTTCAGCAAGGTGGACAGCAGCTCCCACCCCTCGGTCACCATCTCCCCCTCTGGATCGACGACCTCGCCGAGGATCCGCAGGTGCAGCCAGGCGAGCTGGGCCCGGGCCGCGTCTTCCCCGGTGGTCAGGCCCTCGGGGAGCAGATCGTGCTCTGCGGTGCCGCTGGCGGTGCGGACGGTGGCGTGCTGGGCGGCCTCCTCGGCGAGCCAGGCCATCGCCAGCTCCCGGGTGGGCAGCGCGTCGGGGTTAGGCCCGAGGATCCGCCATCCGTCGATGCCTCCCATCATGATCTGGAACCCATAGCGATCCGTGGTGCCCAGCTCGGTCGAGCCCCAGCCTCGGTTGGGGCGGGCGGTCCAGCGGTAGCCGGTCAGCGAGGTGACGGTCCGGACCAGCTGCTGGGGCCGGATCGCGCCCGCGGGGGCGTCGGGGGAGCTCGGGGAGAAGCGTGGGTGGGTGAGGATCTCGAGGATCAGCTCCCGGGCGTCGTAGTCAGACGCGATCAGGTGGCGGGAGAGCTCCCCGATCAGCTCCTCGGGCACCTCGTTAAGCGGGATCCGCGCCAGGTAGGACCAGAACCGGCGGGCGGTGCAGGTGGAGAAGCGCGGATCGGTGGCGATCGCCTCCCCCAGCTCCTCGATCCCGGCGATGGGGTGGCCGTACAGGGCGGGGGCGGGCAGCGACATCAGGCTCCGGGTCTCGATGAAGGCCGGATCCCAGAACGCGAGGGGGTAGCAGAAGGGGGCGTGCTCGCCCTCACAGTCCGCCTCGTAGGCCTGGCGGATCTCCAGGGGGCTGATGTACCTGCGCATCCCGAAGATCGAGCTGGCGAGTGGATCGAGGATCGAGTGGCACGCGATGCAGTCGGGGTTGTTCCGGACGTCGTCTTCCTGGGCGGAGGGCTCCAGGGAGCCGGCGACGGCCCGGGTGGTGACGTCGTCACACAGCAGGGCGCTGGCGACGATGGTGGCCCGGCTGCGGTTGAAGTTCGAGTCCGCAGAGGGGTGTCGCTGCCACAGGGTGGTGCTCGAGAGGATCCCGGCCCTGGGTCGACCGTCGCTCCAGGCGCTGACCTGCCACCGGGGCCCTGCTGGATCGTGGGGAGGGCCATAGGCCCGGCTGACGATCGGATCCGCCAGGGTGTAGTCCGCGGTCACGATCTCGGTGTAGGGGCGACCGCTGACCACCACGTGCTCGATGAGCCTCAGCGGAGCTTCATCGAGGCTGGCCGCGACCTCTGCCTCGGTGTAGCCCGCGAGGGGGCCCTGGGCCGGGGGCTTGTTCTCGGTGTCGAACCGGACATACAAGCTCTCGGCGTGGATGTCCCGGACCAGGTCTCCGAACGCCTCGTCCATGGGCCAGGAGCGCACGATCCCCTCGAGGGCGCTTGGATCTGCTCGGATCCGCTGGATCTCGTCGGGGGTCGGGGGTGTGCTCCGCAGCAGGATCGAGGCACGGTAGAGCTGATCTGAGCTCTCGGTAGACTCGGGAGGAGCTTGATCACAGGCGAACAACAGGGATAGCAGAGGGGTCACGATAGGCAATATGACATGCACCTCGAGGGTTCGCTGTGGAGTCTGTATCTCGTCTCGGGAGGGGGGTGTGGTGGCTGTTCATCGGGATCGTCGTGGTGTGGGGGCTGGCGGCCCTGTCGCTGGATCTCGTCGGCGGTCGCACGGTGGGCTCGTCCTCCTACGACGCGGTGGTGGTGGCCGGTGCAGGGGTCCGGCCCGGCGGGGTCCCGTCCGGGACCCTGATCCGGAGGACGCGCAGGGCGGTGGAGCTAGTCACCGGGGGCCACGGCCGACGGCTGGCCCTGACCGGTGGGGTGGGGGACTGGCCCCCGGCGGAGGCGGTCGTGGCCCGGCAGCTGGCCCTGGGGTGGGGGGTGCCGCCGGGATCGATCGTGTGGGAGGATCGGTCCACCTCCACTGAGGAGAACGCGAGGGAGATCCGGGCTGTCCTCGGGGACGCGAGGATCCTCGTGGTGACCGACCGATCGCACGTCGTCCGCTGCGAGCGCGTGTTCAGGCGCTACTTCCGGGAGGTGGACGCGGTGGGGGTGGCCCCTCCGCTGTCCGCCCGGATCTACGGCGCCCTGCGGGAGGTGCTCGCGGTGTCCTACTATGGGGTCCTCGGCCGGCTGTAGGGGATCCCCGGCGCCCCTGGTGCCCCCGTGGGATCCGCGACCAGAGCGCTGACGGTGGTCGTAGGCTGCGGGAATGGGGGAGGTGGCGGCGACACCGGACCCGATGGGCTAAAGTGGCCGCCATCATGTCGTCGAGGGGATCCATGTCTGGACTGTTGCTGACCACACTCCTCGCCTGCACGGACGGAGGCCAGGGGACTCAGGATTGCGCCGAGTCTTCGCTGATCACGGTCTACACCGACGCGGACAACGACGGGTACGGGGCCCCCGGCACCGAGAAGCAGCTGTGCGAGGTCCGTCGTGGGTTCGCGACGAACGATGACGACTGCGACGACTTCCTCGCGTCGGTGAACCCGGGCGCCATCGAAGAGTGCGATGGGATCGACAACGACTGCGACAACATCCCCGACGAGGGCCTGCGCGAGCAGATCTACTACCTTGACGCCGACGGCGACTCCTGGGGGGATCCCGACACTGAGAAGGCCACCACCGCCTGTGCGCCGCCCCCTGGCTTCGTCGAGAACCGCCAGGACTGCGACGACGCCAACGCGGGGATCAACCCCGACGCCACCGAGGTGTGCGACGGGGCCATCGACAACAACTGCAACGGGTTGGTCGACGACGCCGATCCCCGCCGGGATCCCAAGACCGCCCCGACCTGGTACATCGATCAAGATGGAGACAGCTACGGCGATCCCGATGTCTTCCTGATCCAGTGCGCTCAGCCCGGCCCAGGATCGGTCCTCAACGGAGACGACTGCGACGACAACGATCGAGACGTGCACCCGGGCGCAGGCGAGTACTGCAACCACTACGACGACGACTGCGATCACCTGATCGACGACTCCGATCCCGATCTGGATCCCTCGGAGCAGACCGAGTGGTACGCCGACTCCGATCTCGATGGCGCAGGCGATCCCTCCAGCACCACCCTGGCCTGCTTTCAGCCCTGGTTCTACGTCGACAACGACGTCGACTGTGACGACTCCGAGCCGCTGCTCACCCTGCCCGCCCCCTGGCAGGAGGATCGCGACGGGGACGGCGTCGGTCGGCTGCCCCAGAGCCCCGCCAGCTGCACCCCGCCGGCTACAGGCTGGGTGCTGGCGGTGCTGGGGGTCGACTGCGACGACGACAACCCGTTCATCTCCCCCTTCGGCTCGGAGATCTGTGACGGGCTCGACAACGACTGCGACGGGCTGCTCGACGACGCCGACGACAGCCTTGATCCCGAGTTCTCCAACGAGTACTACCTCGACAGCGACAACGACACCTACGGAGATCCCGACGAGGTCGTCCTCGCCTGCTCTCCGCCGCCGACCTATGTCGAGGACAACACCGACTGCGTCGACAGCGACCCGGCGATCAACCCCGGCGCGCTCGAGGTGTGCGACGGGGCCGACAACGACTGCGATGACGACATCGACGACGAAGACGCCGACGTCGATCTGGGCAGCGCCCCGATCTGGTACGCCGACTTCGATCTGGACGGCTACGGCAACCCGAACGTCGACGTCATCCAGTGCAGCCAGCCCAACAACTACGTGGCCGACCCCACGGACTGCGACGACGGCGACGACACGAGCTACCCCGGCGCCCCCGAGGTCTGCGGAAACGGCGTCGACGAAGACTGCGACGGCTCCGATCTCTCCTGCTTCGTCCCCCTCACCGGCACGCTGTAGCCGCGCGCAGGGGGCGGTCGCCCCCTGCGTCCCGGGGGCAGCGCCACCCACCGGCACGCCCGGGGCTATGCTGAGGGTATGTCCGAGAAGCTGGTCTACGATGGTCTACAGCGCTGCCCCTACCTCGAGGGGCGGGTCGCCCGGATGCCCCTGTACCGCCAGCTCAGGCGGCTGTCCCTCGCTCAGGCGGATGCTCGGTTCGCCAACGCCGAGCGCCGGGTGGGCAGCTGCCTGTACCGCACGGCGTGCCCAACCTGCCGGGCCTGTGAGGGGATCCGGCTGCCGGTGGCTGACTTCCGGCCGTCGAGATCCCAGCGCCGGGTGTTGAAGCGCTGGGGGGATCGGGGCCGGATCGAGGTAGGTCCCGTCACCTTCACCCAGGAGAAGCTCGAGCTGTTCAACCGCCACAAGCAGCAGCGGGGGCTGGTGGCCGATGAAGACGGCGAGATGAGCGCGCTGGGCTACGCCAGCTGGCTGGTCCAGTCCTGTGTGCTCACGGTGGAGATGCGGTACTACTTCGACGATGCGCTGGTGGGGGTGGGGGTGGTGGATCTCGGGATGGAGTCGGCCAGCTCGGTCTACTTCTACTTCGATCCCGATCGCAGCGAGCTGTCCCCGGGCGTGTTCTCCGCCCTGGAGGAGATCGAGCTGTGCAGGCGATCCGGGCGGCGGTACCTGTACCTGGGTCTGTATGTCGAGGGCTGTCGACACCTATCATACAAGGCCAACTACAAGCCCCATGAGCGCCTGGTCGACGGAGACTGGCGGCTCACCTCTTGAGAGCGTCGACCAGCTCCCGAGCTACGGGGCGGCTACACATGAGCCACTGGTGGGTCAGCGGGCCCATCCCACCGGAGAAGACCCGGTTGTGTGCGCCGGGCAGCTGACACCGGGCGGGGGGAGACACCGGATCACCCTGGAGCGAGAGGGTGTAGACCTCGGCGCCGGGCGGCAGGGGGACCGAGAGCTCCTGGACGAGGGGGGTGCCGGGCAGCATCTGCCAGATCCCCCGGCTGATCGCACCGAGCACCGGCAGGCCGGCGGTCGCAGCCCAGGTGCCCTGGACCGGAGCCCCCAGCAGCACCAACCTGCGCAGGCGGGACCAGCCCCCGATGTGGTGGGCCCACCACAGGGCCAGGATCCCACCCTGGCTCGCCCCCACCACGTCGACCCGGGGGATGTGGGTCTCGTGCAGGAGCTGATCGACGGCGGCATCGAGCTGATGCGCCAGGGTCCGCACGTCTCCGATCACCAGCGGGGAGAGCCGTGGGCTACGGACCCGCAGCCCTGAGGCCTCGAGCCGCCGCCTGAGGGGCCACATCAGGCGGCGGCTCGCGAGGAAGCCATGGACCAACAGCACAGGAGGGGACATGCTCACGAGAGTCGGCTAACCGACAGAGCACCTCGGCGGTCGTCGCCGTTGCCTCGAGCGGAGGGTTGGATGTGGCAGAAGATCCTGGGGCACCTTGTGGCGGGGCTGCTGGTGCTCGCGTTCTTGGCCGCGGGGCTGAGCAAGCTCGCCGGGCTGCAGCTCGAGCAGTTCTCTTCCTGGGGCTACCCCCTGTGGTTCCTCTACGGGATCGGCTCGCTCGAGATCGTGGCGGCGCTGCTGCTGCTGCTGCCCTCGACCCGGCTGGTGGGTGCGGGCCTGGTGATCTCGACCATGGTGGGGGCCGTGGGCACCCACCTCATCCACGAGGAGTGGTCGGCCGTCGCTGCCCCCCTCGTGTGTGGCCTGCTGGCGGTGGTGGCCGGGCTGGTGGGGCGCCCCGACTGACCGCTGGGGCGCCCCGACTGACCGCTGGGGCGCCCCGACTGACCGCTGGGGCGCCCCGACTGACCGCTGGGGCGCCCCGACTGACCGCTGGGGCGCCCCGACTGACCGCTGGGGCCTTGACCGATCCTGGAGGCCATCAGCCTGAGCTGAGCAGGCTCCACACCAGCGCCAGCAGGCTCAGCAGCCCCTGATCCTCTCCACCGAAGGCAAAGATCAGGTCGCCGTACAGCACATACAGCGCACCCCCGATGGCCAGCGGGGGCCCGAAGGGCAGGTAGGTTCGGCCCCAGGTGATCACGGTGGCGGCGAGGCCCACGACCACCCCGAACAGGCTCCCCAGCGCGATCGCGGCCAGCCCGCCGGGCATGGTCCCGAGGAAGGCGCCAAACATCGCGGCGAGCTTCACGTCCCCCCAGCCGAGGCCTTCGCGGCGCAGCAGCAACAGCGCGCTCCAGGAGAAGAAGGCGAAGCAGCCGCCCCACATCGCCGCGCCCAGGGCCGCCTCCCTCCAGCCGATCGACAGCCAGCCGTCGTAACCCAAAGCCTCGAGCACGGCGTGGCCGCCCACTCCGACGGGGACTGCGTAGATGCTGGTCTCGTCGGGGATGATCCGATGACGGATGTCGACGGTGGCCGCGACGATCAGCATCGCGAGGAAGCCGAACTGGAGGGCCCAGGCCGCTGCATGGGCCAGATCGAGATCGGCGGGGGACTGCACCAGGTGACGGCACACCAGCCAGGCGAGCAGCGCGCTCAGCAGCTCGACCAGCGGGTACAGCGCTGAGATCGGGCTCTCGCACGATCGACACCGCCCCCGGAGCCTCAGCCAGGACAGCACCGGCACGTTGTCGTGCCAGTGGAGCGGGGTGGCGCAGCGGGGACAGCTCGAGGGCACCAACGACGAGCGCCCCTCGGGGATCCGCACGATGCTCGAGGCGAGGAAGCTCCCCACCACGAGCCCGTACAGCACGGCGAAGGACTGGGCAACGATCAGCAGGACAGAGCCGCTCACGCGGTGGCCCCCTCGAGGACCCCGAGCACGCGATCGACCTGGGCCTCCGTGAGGATCGGATCGATGGGCAGGGCCAGCAGGTGTGCGCACAGGTGTGTGGCGGTGGGGGTCGGGCCGGAGCGGCTAGGGACGCCGTGTTGCCCAGACAGCGCGGGCTGCTCGCTCAGGGGC